>JASGTU010000225.1 GCA_030058085.1 Chloroflexota bacterium | reverse complement strand
CCCATGGACGGAGGCGGATAAGTTGCGCCTTCGGCTGTGCACGGCGGCGCTACGGCGCATCTGAGCAGATCGGAGGTGATCCATGCTCTTTACCATTAGCGAACACGCCCGCCAGCGCATCGAGGAGCGCGGCCTGGCCGCCGAGCATTTGGCCGCGGCGCTGGCGGGACGGGCCTATACACAGGTCGACGGGCACATCGCCTATTGCGACAAGCGCAGCCGCTATCTGGTCGTCGTCTGCCCGGATGACGCAGTGGTGGTGACGGCGTACCGGCTGAAGAGGAAACAACTCAAGCGGCTGTATTCGCGATGACGGCATATAACGTACATGGCCTGCGCACAAGATAGAGGGAGAGTGTGTAATGCAGTTGGCGCTGTTCACAGGCTACTATCGCTGTCATAACTGTGAACGAGAAATGGAGCATGTACAGCGCACACGACGATTCTGGTTGTGCGACGCGTGCTGGGCGGCCATCATGCCCGCCTGGGAGCAGGTCGAGGTGGTACGCAATGGCCGCAAGCGCGACCGCGCCTGGTATGCCGAGACAGCCGAGCAACGCAGTCGTATCGCCGCCTACTGGGAGTGGTACGGTGACATGGAGAAACGCCGCCCGGCGCGGTCAAATGGTCATCGCCGCTATGTATCCTGGGGGAGACAAGCGCTGCGTGAGCGCGCCGCCCTTTGGGATGCAGACGCTTATTGGCCGTTGTGCGCCTGCGGCAACCGGCGCCAGGAGATGGCGACGCTGGCCGGCCCGCCGGGCCTGTTCGGAGGTCCGTTTCGCGCGCTCTGCCCGACCTGTGAGGCAAAAGCGCAGCTCAAAACAATCCTTGACATGGCAAGTCGCATCCACCCCGAATGGGATGACGAGGACTGGCTCGACGCTCTCAGCCAGAGTCATCCCCATCTGTTTGATCTGGGCGTTCTGCCTGATGGCTGGTATAAGCGCATCGACTCACAGCCGGACATCGCCGCCTGTACAGAGCAGAGGCTCTTGTCGCACGGCTGGGCCTGACGCCCGCTTATCCGCTGACCATGCGCATCTCAACCCTGCCCGTTGCCGGCGTCACCGAGATCAAGCATAGCAAGCACCACGCCGTTCACTGCGACTGCGGAGAACTGGCCCGCTACCGCGTCCGCATCACCCTCATCAGCAGCACTGGACGTCGCCTGCGCGACCACCTCGACCTCTGCCCCGCTTGCTACGAACTATTCCTGCACGTGGAATCGCACGCCGACGCGCCGGCCGAACCGGCAAATTGATGATCGGATATACATCCCAGGACCAACGATCTCGCGCACTTACTTCCGTCTTTATCCCCTTGCGGGGATTGGCTGTTTTCAGACGTCGTAGAGCTTTGCCGCCACGCCAGCGTTGACATGAATAGCCCGTTGGAGTATCCTAACCGTCGGCATCATAATTCCGCAGAATTCCCGAGGCTCTCATGATTGCAAGTAGCCAACAATCGATCTATAAAGGGATCAATTTCCAATTGGCGCCCTTTTCCGGAGTCGATACACGAGCACGCCTCAGATTTCAGGCCGCGCTGCTTGACCGCGGGATTGAGCTTGAGCAGGCCGTCACCCAAGAAGATGAGCATCATTTCTTGATCATTCGAGAGAAGCCCTTCCGCATCGAGATCACCTTGGCCTGGCCCAACGCACCCTTGGCACACCTGGCGATCCTTGGGCCGCATGGCGCTCACGATGGTGAGGGTTTTGAGCGGGAAGCCGAAGCGATAATTCAGGCATTCAACGATGTCTGGCATGATCCCCGCCGGCAGATCGTCAGTTGTGATGCCACCGTGCGCGATCTGTTTGAATCGTCCTGTGAACATGCGTTCCAAGAGCTTTGGGAGCGTCGATTAAAGCAGCCGCCTCAATCACTAGATGTCTTCGGGCGCCCTGTACTGGGCGGCGGCCTTCGGTTTGTCATGCCCTCGCTTCAGGATGGGACAGAATCCTGCCAGATCGAGGTGAAGATAGAATCGTTTTTGCGTGATACGAAAAAAATCTTTGTGGAGACGCAGTTTGTTTGGCTGCAAGCCCACGTTGGCCCCATGAACCCGTCCGAACGACTAAAGGCTGTAGATGATTACGTCGAACAGCGGGTTATCCCTTTTATCCTAGGAGAAGACAATGGCCACGACGTTTAGTCAGCATGTCTCAAGTCCAGACATAAACCGGTACGTTGTCGCCGAATCATGGGGACAGCCTCCGGCAAGCCAATATCGTTTTCGACTCGAAGGCACGCGCATGTATGGTACGCCCATGCCAAATGCACCCGCGTCGTCCCGCCATCAATTGGACAGGCAGGTCTATCGAGAACTGCTCCCTGAACAAAGCCTGTGGGAGTTTCTCAGCGACGAAGCCCTTTTAGATTTCGAGAACGGTCTTGATTGAATGGCGCGTGGCGACGTTCTCAGGATTTCTTTTCCCCAGTCCACAACGCCCGGCAACGAGCAAATCGGTACGCGACCGGCGATCGCAGTCGAAGCCGATATACCGGGGATCGTCCTCCCGACACTCATGGTGGTTCCGCTCACCAGCAATCGCAACGCGTTGCGGTTCGGCTTCACCGTCGAAGTCGCGCCCTCGAGTCAAAATGGGCTACCGGCGCCTTCCGTAGCCTTGTGTTTCCAACTGCGCGCGATCGATCGTAGGCGTATAGTTGAGAAGTTGGGCGAGTTGGAACAGCACTGCCTAGAGCGAATTTCCCAAGAACTCACGCGACTCCTTGGCCTCTAAGTATCGTCAAACACTTCTTGGAATAAGCCGCTGTAGAGGTACGAAAACCGATGAGCGACTATGTGATGTGCATTGACAACGAGGGCTATGCAGTCAGCCTGGATGTGCGGAAGGTCTATCGTGTGGCGCCTGACGCCGAGGCGGCAGCGCACGGCATGATTCGCATCATCGACAATAGCGGGGAAGATTATCTCTTCGAGGCCGATCGTTTTCTGCCTGTCTCGATCTCCGGGATCGCTCCCGCCGCCTTCGACGCCTTGCCTGTACACGCGTCGGCTGCCTGACCTCCCCCGACCCCAATCACGGTTTCAGGCTGACCCCAACCCAATCAACCGCACGATCTCCAGCGTGCTGCCCTGCGCGACTACAGCCAGCGTGTCCGTTCCTTGCGTGCGCGCCACGCGCAGACGCAGCTTGTGGCCGGCGCCCAGGCGCAAGATCACGCTGCGACTGCCGCTTGCCCGCCAATTGGCGGCGGCGGGCAAATAGACGCTGAAACTCGCCCCAACCACCGTCGCAAACCCGCTGCCCGCGTCTGCCTGCAACCACATGCCCGCCTCCGCAGCCGCCGCGCCAGTGCTGTTCTGGATGGTTCCGGCAAACTGAATCCAGTAGATCCCCGGCTCGTTGACCGTGATTTCGCCGCTGCCGGCATTGTAGCCGTATAGGGTCGGCGCGCCGTTGAAGCGCACGTCGCTCAGCGGGTGCGTCTCCTCCGCCGTGAACGAATTCCCGCCCATGTCCGCCAGCGACAGACACACGTTGCGATCCGATGCCGGCAACAAGTCGGCGCGCAGCAGCGCCACCATCTCGTCATTGCGCAGTTGCGCCACGGTCATACGCTGGTCCCCCCTAACCCCAGCCGCGCCAACAACGCCGCCATGCGGTTGGCCTTGCCGCCGCTGATCTCCAGCCCCATCGGCAACCTATACACAACCGATTCGATGAAGAGCATTCGCGGATCCGTCTGCAACTGCTCATCCTGCGTGATGTGCCCGGGCAGAAAATCGATGAACATCATCCACCGCCCCGGTCGCACCGCCCACGGCGGAACCTCGCCGCCGGCGCGATTGCGAATGACGCGCCGGGCGTCGGCCAGCCGCACTTCATACTCCCATGTGGCCGGCGTCGGTCCGTAGACGGCCCGACGCTCCTCGTAGACGCCGAAGAGCCGCCGGTTGCTGCTGTCGTCGCCCATCGCAGCCAGGCCGCGCAGCAGACCCAGCGCCAGGTTGTCGTCGTTCTCCCAGCGACTCACCTCGATCCCGTTGGCCTCCACGCCCGACAGGTCCGCGTTGATCCACCCATTCGGATCCGCCTGTAAGATCGCCCGCACCTTCTCCGAGGCCGTGGTCAGACCGCCCTGCGCGGTCTGGTTGTACGGGTAGTTGAGCGCGTGGATAAAGCCCTTGCACTGCACGGTCAGCGACACGTCTCCGGAGCTCATCGAGCTGAAGCGGCCCGAAGTCTCCGGCTCCCGATACTCGTGCAAGTGCAGGTCACGCACCTGATCGGCGTTGTCGTCCGTGGCGCCGGCGATGCTCAGCACCCTGGACCATATGCCCCAGCGAGCTTGGCTGGCAAGATCGTCGACGGTGGCCGTCCGCTTCCGCACGCCCACCGTCGGCGGCTCTGTGGTCGTGTCGATGCTTGAGTAGACCACCTGCAACCGGTTGACCAATTGAGTCAGCGGGCCTCGCGTCAACTCCAGACCGGCCATGCGGATCGACACCTGGTCTACAAAGCCTTGCCATATCACGGCCAGGTTTTCGTCGTACACCGTGATGACGCGGCCCAGGCCATGCTCGAACCATTGCTCCAGAACCGGCATCTCGGCGGCGTAGGTGAACGAGGCCGCGTCGAAGCCGCCGAATGCACTGATGGTGTGGCTGTAGTCGCCCAGCTCCTCGGCCACCTCGAACAGCCGGTCGCCGCCCTGGGCCGGCGGAGCCGACACCGCCACGGTCAGGCGGTTAGAGTGCGCCAGGCTGCCGTGGCTCATCGTCTCCCCCTCAACCCCAGATACCGCTGCACCCGATTCACCCGCACGCTGCCTACGATCTCCGGCTCGGCGCGCCAAGCGTCATGGCCGAACTCGTAGGCCGCCGCCAGGAACCACAGGCGTTGGGACGCGCCGGTCTGCAACATTGCGTCGCCGTTGGCGATGTTCTGGTAACTGGCCCGAATCAGGCCGCCCTGTGCCCGGTTATGAGCCATG
>JASGTU010000224.1 GCA_030058085.1 Chloroflexota bacterium | reverse complement strand
CCGCTCTTGTGGGCGATTGCCGCCTCATTCACGCCCAACAACCTCGTCTTCCGCTACGCCTATCCCTTCTCCTGGCGCGCCTTCTTGCCCGTCGAGTTTACGCTCGACGCCTATCGCAACCTCTTTGCGCGCAACTTCGAGCGGTCGATGATCAACACACTCATCCTGGGCGTAACCGTTGTCGTAGTCGGCGGCGTCGTCAACGCGATGGCCGGCTTTGCGTTCGCCCGCTTCAACTTTGTGGGCAAACGCTTTTTGTTCATCTTCACCATTCTGGTGACGTTCCTTATTCCCATCGACCTGACCGCCATCCCACGCTTCATCTTGGTCAACAGCCTTGGCTGGATCAACACCTGGCAGGCGCTGATCGTCCCCGGCCTTGCCAGCAGCATGGTGATCTTCCTCTTTCGCCAGTTCTTCGAGGAGATTCCGCAGGACCTGATCGATGCGGCGCGCGTGGACGGGGCGTCGTGGGGGCGGCTCTTCATGGCCGTCGTACTGCCCCTGTCGACGCCGGTCATGATTACTGCGTCGCTGCTGCTCTTCCTTTCGCAGTGGGATTCGTTCTTTTGGCCGCTGCTCGTCGCCCCGCGCCCGGAGCTGCGCGTGATCCAAGTCGAAATTTCCAACAACGTCGGCCAGTTCCAGACGCTCTGGAACGAGTTGCTCGCCGGCTCCATGCTGGCCGCCATCGTGCCGATTTTGCTGATGCTGCCCTTCCAGCGCTACTACGTGAGCGCCATCACCAGCAGCGGCCTGAAGGAATAGGCTGCCGCTCCGTTCTTTTGCTGCGCCTTCACCGGGCCGGACGACGGACGGCGCAGCCTCGCCAAACACTGACCGCTACCCGACAGAGAGGATTCACACCATGCAAATGCCGCAGATCGACGAGGCCGTGCGCCTGGCTCGCCTCCAGCCGCCCACAGGCAAGGTCCGCGTTGCGCTCGATACGGATACGTACAACGAGGTGGATGACCAGTTCGCCCTGGTCTACGCGCTGCTTTCGCCGGACAAGATCGCGCTAGAAGCAGTCTACGCCGCGCCCTACTACAACGACCGCTCATCCGGCCCCGCCGACGGCATGGAGAAGAGCTACGACGAGATTCTGCGCCTGTTGGAGATGATGAAGGTATCGCCCGCCGGCTGGGTGTTCAAAGGCTCGACCGACTATTTGGGCAGCGACCTAAAGCCGCAGGAAAGCGAAGCCGCCCGCGATCTGGTGCAGCGCGCGCTGGCTAGCCCGCCCGACGACCCGCTCTACGTGGTCGCCATCGGCGCCATCACCAACGTGGCCTCGGCTATCCTCATGGAGCCGAAGATCGTCGAGCGCATAGTCATCGTGTGGCTGGGCGGCCATGCCCTCTACTGGCCGCACACGCGCGAGTTTAACCTGGCGCAGGACGTGCCCGCCGCGCGCATCGTCTTCGACAGCGGCGTGCCGCTGGTGCAGATCCCCTGCATGGGCGTGACGACGCACCTGCACACCACGATCCCGGAACTGGAAGCCCACGTCAGCGGCCGCGGGGCCATCGGCGATTACCTGGTAGACATCGTGAAGGGCTACCACGAGGATCACCTCGGCTGGTCGAAGGTTATCTGGGACATCGCCACCATCGCCTACCTAATCGACTCAAGCTGGACGCCGACCGACCTGGTGCACAGCCCCATCCTGACCGACCAGGTGACGTGGAGCGTCGACCACTCGCGCCATCTGATCCGGTCGGCCAACTACATCCACCGCGACCCCATCTTCCGCGACCTGTTCACCAAGCTGAAGGCGGCGCCGAGCCTATAGGCGCAGCGACCCGCACAAACGGCAGACCCAATCGCCCCTCATCGGGGAAGCTCGCACGCGTTGCGTACAGCTTCCCCGACGAGGGGCGTGTTTGCGTTGGGTTGGCGCTTTGACGACAACGGTCGTACACTAACGCTAGCGCCCATCGCAATCAGCAACCTCAACGAGCAGCCAGGGAGATGCCCATGCCGGATTTCCTGTTGCACATCTACAAGAAGGGCGGGCGACCGTTTCAGTCGCTGTCGGAACTGCCCGAAGAGCAGGCCCTGTCGATCATGCGGGAGTTATACAACGAGGAGTCGATCTTCTGGGAGCGCTTCCAGGACCCTGAGTGGTATTGGCGCGCGCGAACGCAGATCGAACAATACTTGCGGGCTGAGTTCATCGCCAAGGGCGGGCGGCCCAAAGACGAGCATCCCGTCTATCTGGTGCTCGGCAGACCGAAATGGCTGGATATCGTCGCAGACCCGGTGACGCTTGCTACCACCGACGAACTGCGCGTCCCGCTCTCCATCCTGGACCCGCACGAGGTCAGCTTCACCTACCCGGACAGCATGGTATCCGCCCTGATGGCCGTGGAGAAAAACCCGGAGTACTACGAGCCGGACTATCACGGCAAGGTCTTCACCCTGGACGAGATGATGCGCATCATCGCCGAGAAAGGGCTGCCGGGCGAGGGCTGGCAAACGAAGATGCCCGTCCGGCTAGCCCATTACATCGAGGCGCAGGTGTGGAATCGCGCTGTGTTGCTGGACTATTTTGGCTCTGGGCTGGAAGAGACGCTCCGGCAGGCTGACTAAAACCCTGTAACGTCGTCTGACTGTACCCTAACCGTCATTTCGAAGTCTAGTGAGAGGAGACAGGAATGAGGCAGTATGCGGCTGAACTGGTAGGCACATTCTGGTTGGTGCTCGGCGGCTGTGGCAGTGCGGTCTTAGCTGCAGCATTCCCCGAGGTCGGCATTGGGCTGGTAGGGGTGTCTTTGGCGTTTGGTCTTACGGTCGTTACGATGGCGTATGCGATCGGGCACATCTCCGGCTGCCACCTGAATCCGGCCGTGTCCATCGGCTTGTTCGCGGGGGGCCGCTTCCCTGCCAACAAGCTCTTGCCCTACATCGTCGCCCAAGTGATAGGGGCCATTGTTGCCGGCGGCGTCCTCTTCGTCATTGCCAGCGGCAAGCCGGAATTCTCATTGTCGGGAGGCTTCGCCTCAAACGGTTTCGGGGAGCATTCTCCGGGCGGCTACTCACTGCTTGCCGCACTGGTGACTGAGATCGTCATGACCATGATGTTCCTGTTGGTCATCCTGGGGGCAACCGACAAGCGCGCGCCGCAGGGGTTTGCCCCCTTAGCCATCGGCCTTGCTCTCACGCTCATCCACCTGATCAGCATTCCGGTCACGAATACTTCCGTCAATCCTGCCCGAAGTACCGGCGTGGCGGTATTCGTGGGCGACTGGGCCATTGCCCAACTGTGGCTGTTTTGGGTCGCCCCAATCGTTGGGGCCGTGATTGGCGCAGCCATCTATCGCTATCTGGGCGCGGAAGAGGCCTGAGTCCTGCCATCTCAAACGAACAGAGGAGCCGGTATATGCGCCGGCTCCTCTGCTTTCCCATCGTACCATCAAGCGGCGTCCGCCCCTACGCGAACCGCTTGCCGATCACCGTCTGCAGGATCACCGACAGGACGATGATCAGCCCGTAGATCAACTGCGTCCAGAAGCCGGAGAGACCGACCGCCACAATGCCGGCGTTGATGGCGCCGATGATGAACGAGGCCACGAACGTGCCGAACACCGTCCCCGACCCGCCGAAGACCGACGTCCCGCCCAAAAAGACCGACGAAAGCGTGTTCAGCAGATAGCCTTCGCCCAACGTAGGCCAGTAGTAGGTGACCTCCAGGCTGGCGATGAGGCCGGCCAAGGCCGCGGCAATGCCCACCCAGGCGAAGACCAGCATCTTGCGCTGCGCCACGTTGACGCCCATCAGCCGCGCGCTTTCCATGTTGTCGCCGATCAGATAGACGTGCGCGCCAAAGCGGTGCCGGTTGAGAAAGACCCAGGTCAACACCGCGATCACCACCGTCCACACCATCTGCATGGGAATCAGCCCGAACAGCCGGCCCACCAGCAGGTTGTAGAAGAACGTGTCGCGCGTGGCGAGGAGCGAGGCGCCGTTGCCGCCGGTCAACACCTGCACCGTGCCGCGCCAGAAGAACTGTGTGCCGATGGTCACGACCAGCGAGGGCACGCCGAAAGCGACGATCAGGTAGCCGTTGAGCAGCCCGGCGAGAAAGCCGGCCACCAGACAGGCGACCATCGCCAGCCAGAGGTTGCCGGTGAACGTCATCACCGTGGCGAAGACCAACACCCCAAACGACATGATAGAGGTGAAGGACAGATCGATTTCGCCCGTGACCACCACCAGCGTCATCGGCAAGGCTACGATGGCGAAAAAGGGCGTCGTGGACATAAACGCCCGGTAAATGTTATAGGAAAAGAAGGTCTCGGGCGAGCCGATGGCAAAGAAAGTCCAGATCAATAAGGCCACAAAGACGATGCCGATTTGTAGCGTATAGCCGCGCAGGAAGCGGCTAAGGGCCGAACGTTCGCCCGATTTGCGGCGCGTGTCGAGTTGAGTGTCCATCCGCGTGCGTCCTCAGGATGCGTGGGGTTAGGATCGTCTGCCAGGGCGTCAGGAACGGATAATCAACGGAGGACGCCGGTCTTGGCGACATGGTAGAGCCGGTCAATCAGCTCGTCCAGGGTGACTTCCGCCTTGGTAAATTCGCCGGCGATTCGCCCGCGGTCAAGCACGACGATACGGTCCACCACCGGGTAGACGTGAAAGATGTTGTGGTCGATGAAAATGGCCGACTTGCCGGCTTTGGGAATGCTGATGACGAACTCCAGCACCTTACGCGTCTCGGATAAGGAAAGCGCCATCGTCGGCTCGTCGAGGATGATGAGCTGCGCCTGGAAGTAGAGGGCGCGCGTGATGGCGACGCCCTGGCGTTCGCCGCCGGAGAGCGTGCGCACGGGCGTGTCCGTCGTGACCGCCTTAGACGTGAAGCCCATCTTCGAGGTCATCAGTTCTTCGGTCTCGCGCCGCATGCGCCTTACATCCAGGAAGCCGAACTTGCCCGCCAGTTCGCGCCCCATAAAGATGTTGCGCCACAGACTCTGCTTGTCGGCCAGCGCCTTCTCTTGGTACACGGTTTCCACGCCCAGCTTACGCGCCGCGGGCACGGACAGATTCTCGACGCGGCGGCCGTGGAAGTAAATCTCGCCGCCGGCGTCAGGCTGATGGTAGCCGGTGATGATCTTGACGAGCGTAGACTTGCCCGCGCCGTTGTCGCCGAGCAGGCCGACGACCTCGCCGGGCCACACCTCGAAGTTGACGTTCTGCAGCGATTTGACTTCGCCGAAGGATTTGGAAACATTGACCAGCCGGAGCATCGGCTCCTCGCCGGCATGTGTTGTGTCAGACACGGGCAATCTCCCAGCATTGAGCGGCTGAAGACGTACGGCAGGGCAGGACAGAATCTCGCTGCCCTGCCGTCGCGAAAGCGGCATAGAACGCCGCGCCCGCAGTCCCCTACACCGGGGGCTGCGCAGACGAGGCTACCGGATCTCCCTCTCGACCAGCGGGGCGAGGAACTCGACGTTGTCCTTGTCGGCAAAGCCGGCGCCGGTGTCGATCATCAGGCCGGCGAAGCCATAGACCTCGGTCAGGCAGATCTGCAGGATGGGCAGATAGCCCTGGAGCCACGGCTGCTGGTCGATCACCAGGTCGGTCCAGCCGCCGCGGATGGCAGCCAGGGTCGCAGGCGACAAGTCGAAGCCTGCACCGTAGACATCATCCGGCCCCTTGCCCGCAGCCTTGAGGTAAGTCTCCAGCGTGGCGGTGAGGCCGCCGTGGTCGGTGACTACCAGCTTGACGTCGGGATTGGAGGAGACATAGCCGGTGAAGGTCGGCGTGCCCGCAGCCGGGTCGGCGTTGGTAGCGGCGTCGATCTCCAGGTAATCGACCGTCACGCCCGCCTCTTCCAGCGCGTCGATTACGCCCTGGGTGCGCTCGCCGCGCGAGGGCTGCGAGAGCAGACCCCAGACCATGGCGCGGTCGCCGGCCTGGAGGTCGAAGCGAGCCACAGCCTCTTTGCCCAGATTGTAGCCCGCGGTGTAGTTGACCGCGCCGACATAGCCGAAGCCGTTGCTCTGATACTTGGCAAAGCTGGCGGGCAGTTCTGTGTTCTGGCTGGTGACGATGATGCCCTGGGCCTCCGCCTCGTCAATCAGCGGCGAGAAGGCGTCATCGCTCGGATGGCCCATGACCGCGATGCCGTCCGGATTGGTGGCGACGGCCTCTTGGAACTGCTGGATCATCTTCTGCGGGTCCCAGTCAGAGAAAACGTAGTTGACGTTGGGGCCGAGGTCCGCCTCGGCTTGTTTGGCGCCGTTGTAGACGTTATTGGCGAAGACGCCGCCTGCGGGGCCGCCGGGGAAAAAGGTGATGTCGACGCCGCTGCACCACTTGGCGCCTTCCTCCGCAGCGGGCGCTACCGGCTGCACGACGCAGCCTTGAACGAGCAGGGCCAGGACCAGCAACAGGCCCAAAAGCGAATACCGTTGGGAACTCTTGAGCATCACGCGCCTCCTATTGGGTTGTGGATAGAGTGGACGGTAGTACGCTGTAACGCCGGCGCGGGGTTGTTGCGGCTGTGCAGGAGGGGAGGCGCCCGCTTTCCGGCGATACCCAACGACCAGGCCTAGCGAGTGATCGGCGGCTTACGCGCAATCCGTCTTGCCTAGAGCAAGGCGCACAGACGATGCACGAAGTCGAAAACCACGCGACGAAACCGGTCGGAAAGCACGAATGTAGGAGCCTTTCCAGTATATGCCGCCTATTGCGGGCTTGTCAAAGCGCACGCAGAGCTAACCGCAGAGCCGCCGAGAGCGCGCTGCGCAATCTACCTCCCGTGTTAGCACGCGCGCCCCGTTTGGTGGTATAACATGCAAAACCGCCCACGCACGAAAGGGAGCGCAATGACCGACTGGAATGACCTCTGGCGCATAGCCCCCGCCGGCCTGCTGCTGGATGAGAACGGCGACGGGCTAGCCGACGGCGCCGCCGCCTGCATTGTGCCGCTTAC
>JASGTU010000223.1 GCA_030058085.1 Chloroflexota bacterium | reverse complement strand
TTTGTATGTGCTGAGATAAAGGTTGCCGCCGAAGACGCTCTTGTAGAATTCCAGGGCCTGCCGGGCGTTGTCACGAAAGCTGAGATACGGGTTCAATCGAGTCTGCATTTCTCCTCCTGATTCATTCGGTTAATCTGTTCCGTCAAACTGTGTAGAAGCGATTGGCTTCCTGCCAGGGGGCGTCGACACTAGATGAGCAGATAAACCGGACGCAGTATAGAACAAAAGTTCTATCGTGTCAATAGCCAATTTTTGAACTGAAGAAGCAATGCGCTGCGTTGTTCCGGACGCACAGGAGCGCCTGCTGCACGCGCAAGGGCGGGATCACGCCGCGCCTGGTCCCGCCCTTGCTGCTATAACGTGCGGATTGCGTTTTTCAACTGCTGCCGCGCTGCCTGCCGTCGAACCGGCTAGGGTGCAGGGGCTTCCTCCATTGTCTGCATCATCATCTGCATGGCTTCCGCTACCGGCATGCCAGGCAGATCGACGAGGCTGTGCACCATCACCACTTCGCCGGAGCCGGGTGCGCCTACGCCGTTGGTCGTCACATAGGCGTTGCCGTCTGCGTCGAAGTCTACGGACGTGGGGAACGACAGCCCGCTCACCACTACCTCGGAGGCGTCGCCCTCCAGCACGCGGATGATCGCGCCGCTGTTGGGGATCGGCCCCTGCTCGCCGAAGACGCCGATCTGCACGGCGTAGAGGTTGCCGTCCGGCCCCATGCGCAAGTCGGTGAGCATAGTCAAGCCGGTGGCGAAGTCGGCCGCGTTGCCGTCTGCGTCCACCGTCACCACCTTAGTCGAGCCGGGGATGAAGGGGAAGCCGGGCAGCAGGGACACGTAGGCTGTGCCCTCGTCGTCAAAGACGATGCCCGTCGGCACCGGGTCCATCTCCAGCGCGTTGCCGCGCAGCGGGTTGGGCAGCGGGCCGGGGAGGCCGTCGAAGACTGCCTCTAGCGTGACTTCGCCGGTCTCCACATCGACAGCCACTAGCGTATTGGCCCCTGCGTCCGCCACCCAGAGCCTGCCGTCCGGCCCTGCCGCCAAGCCATAAGGATGGCTGTCGACCACATGCCCGTCCGGGTTCTGTTCGCCTTCTATGTCCCACGTATTGCCGGCCTCGCTCACAGCTCCGTCGGCGGCGATGTGTGCGACCGACGCCGACAGCTCGAGACGATCCGGACCGAGTTCGCCGAGCCACTGGCCTACGGTGGCGTAGAGCTCCCCGTCGAGCAGGGCCAGACGCGCGCCGCCGATGGCCTCCGTGCCGACAAAGACAGACGGCAACGCTGCGACCTCCGTCTGTTCGCCGTCGACGGAGATGCGCACGACGCGCGCCGTATCGCCCATCATCGCCATCTCTACCTGACCCGAATCCGGGCTTACCCACTCGACGGCCTCCTCGCCGCCCATGCCCGACTCGATCACCCAGACGTTGCCGTCCGGATCGACCAGGATGCCCTGCGGGCCGGTGAAGCCGGCGGCGATGGTTTCCATCTCCGGCTCCTGGGGCAGTTCGACGAGACCGAGTTGTGCAAACAGGGTCAGCATGTCGGTGTGGTCCCAGCCTTCGACAATGCGCCCGTCCTCTAGGCGCACGATATAGACGCCGCTAACGTTTACACCCGCGGCTTCGGAGCTTTGCGTAAAGCGCACCATGACCCGGTCCCCCTCGGCGATCAGGTCGTCGATCTCGAGTTGGAGATCGGGCATGCCGCTGAAAACTTCGCCGATCTGAGCTTGTAGGTCGGCGAAGTCCTCGGCGACGTAATCGCCGTCGAAGCGGTGTTCCACGGCGTTGGGCGCAAACAGCTCTTCCACCACGTCGAGATTTTGCTGGTTGTAGACCTCTTCGACCAGGCGGCGCACCACTTCTTTGTTGGCTTCCGGCGTGGGGTCGACAGGGGCTACTGCGCCCATCGCCGTCATCAGGGTCAACTGGTCGGCGTTTTCCCAGGTTTCCACGATCCTGCCGTCTTCGAGGCGAGCGATGTGGATGCCGGCAATCTCGACCTCGCCATCCATGAGCAAGATGGTGAAGCGCGTGACGACGCGATCTCCTTCTGCAATCATGTCCTCGATCTGGAGATCGAACGGGCCCATCATGGCAAAGGTGTCGGTCCACGACGCCTTTAACGTCTCCATATCGTCGTAGACGGTCTCTGTAGAGCCGAAGTGCTCGATGTAGCCGGGTGCGATGACTTCATCGAGCACGTCCAGGTTTTGCTGGGCCAACTCATCGAAGTAGCGGGTGACGACTGCCTTGTTGGCATCCGGCATGTCGTCTTGTGCGTAGGCGATAGGAGCGGCTGCCGCCAGCAGGACGGCGATTGCCAGGATGGCCGCGTACAGCCGTATGGCCGCACGTGCGAAACGAAATTGGCGCTGCATACGTTTGGTTCCTCCTCTGTGTGAAAAGACTAACGGTCCGCTAGACGCTGCCGGTTGCGGTGTGTGGGAGCCGCAGTCGCGCCGCGTCTGTCTTGGCGTCGATGACGCCCTATCGAAGTGCAGAATAGAATGTGAGGATGATCTGCACCTCCTCCTTTCGTGTAAGGCAAACAGGGGGACGCGGCCGGAAGTCCTTATAGCGGGCAGCGATTCAGCGATGAATGGGAGGATGTGGGAGCAGCGGCAGAGAGTATGGCACTTGCGTAGCCCGCTGTCAATAGGCAATTTGGGGAAAGCTGAAAATTCGAAGGCAAGCAGCAATTCCTGGCCCGATGATTACCCGCAGGCGTGCGCCCGTGATACAATGCCCAATCTGAGCGGGGAGCGGCTGCGCGCCTGCATCATGCAGGATATGGCCGGCCGCGGCCCGGCGCAATCCGATTGACGAGAGTACAAAGACCTGTGGCATGAATTCCGCAGTTTTACCTTCCCTCCAGATGTTCGCAACCGACTTCCTTCGGCAGGTGCGCCTTACGGTGGTCATTCCCACCTACAACGAAGCGGACAACCTGCCCGGTATGGCCGAGGCGCTGTTGGATTTGCCCCTGCCCGGCCTGCAACTGCTGGTGGTAGACGATAATTCGCCGGACGGGACCGGCGCCGTAGCCGAAGAGCTGGTGCAGCGCTACAATGCCTGCGGATCGGCCCGGCCGCGCATCGCCGTGCTCCATCGCGCAGGCAAGGCAGGGCTGGGTACGGCCTATGTGGAGGGGATGCGCAAGGCGCTGGACGATGGCGCGGACTTCGTGGCGCAGATGGATGCGGACTTCAGCCACTCGCCTCGCTACATCCCGCAAATGCTCGGCGTCATGCTCGCCGCCGGCGCCGACGTGGTGATCGGCAGCCGCTATGTGCCCGGCGGCAGCCTGGATGAGGGCTGGGGCGCTTGGCGCCGCTTCATCAGTTGGTGGGCCAACCTCTACAGCCGCATGATCCTCGGCCTGCGCATCCGCGACATGACCGCGGGCTTCAAGCTCTGGCGGCGCCAAGCCCTGCTCGACATCGGCCTGGACAACATCCGCAGCAACGGCTACAGTTTCCAGGTGGAGATGGCGTACCTGTGCGAGAAGCTCGGCTTTCGCCTGGTCGAAATTCCTATCCACTTTGAGGATCGGCGCATCGGCCAAAGCAAGCTGGACATCCCGGTTAAGATCGAATCCGCCTGGCGCACCTGGCAGATCCGCTGGCGTTACCGGCATCTGCACCGCCGCCCATGAACCGTCTACTGCGCCTCCTGCGCCGCTATCGCGGTGATCTGTTCGCCATCCTGGCGCTCTTCATCCTGCCGCTGCTGTGGTTTGCGCCCGTGCTCTTCCCCGCGCTCACAGGCCGCACGCTTCTGCCCTACGACAACCTCTACGCCTTCGAGCCGTGGCGCAGCCTCCAGCCCAATCTCATCCCGCACAACGAACTGCTCAGCGACCTGGTGCTGGAGAACGCCGTGTGGAAGCTGCACATCCGCCGCACGCTGGCGGACGGGCAACTGCCGCTGTGGAACCCGCAGATCTTCACCGGCTTGCCCTTCCTGGCTGCGGGCCAGGCCAGCGTCTTCTATCCCCTGAGCGTTCTCTTCTATGTCCTGCCGCTAGAGGCGGCCTACGCCTGGTTTACGGCTCTGCAGATCGGGCTGGCCGGCGTCAATATGTACGTGCTGGGTCGCGTGCTGCGCCTGCAGCGGCCGGCCGCGTTGTTGAGCGGCGCGGTCTTCATGTTCAGCGGCTTCCTCATCGTCAGCGTGGTCTTCACCATGTTCATCGCCGCAGCGGTGTGGCTGCCCCTGATCCTGGCGATCGTCGAGGTGATCGTGCGCAAGCAGGAAGAGAAGGGCGTCGCCGCCTACAGCCCCATCCCCTACGTGGCGCTGGGCGCGGCGGCGATTGGCCTCACCGCCCTGGCCGGCCATCCGGAACTGATCTACTACACCATGCTCGTGACCGGCGCCTATTCGCTCGTGCGCCTGCCGGCTGCGTGGCGCGCCATTCGCCGCGCGGCGACGCCAGGGGCGAGCCGCGCTGTGTCCCCCTTCTGGCGCGTGGCAATGCTGGGCGCGTGGCTGCTGGTTATGGCCGTGCTGGGCGTGGCCCTGGGCGCGATCCAGCTAATCCCCTTGCTCGAGTTGCTGCCCCATAACTTCCGCGCCGGATCCGCCACCTTAGAACAGGTCACCGGCTGGGCCTGGCCCTCGCGCCAAGTCCTGTCCTTTTGGCTGCCGGACGTCTTCGGCAACCCCAGCCACCACCGCTGGATCGACCTGTGGACGCGGCAATGGACGCCCGCCACAACCAACGCGCTGGGCGAGCCGGCCCGTACCATCTTCTGGGGTATCAAGAACTACGTCGAAGGCGGCAGCTACCTGAGCATCGCCGCCTGGCTGCTCGCCGCCGTCGCCGTGCTGTCCGGCCTTTGGCGCAGCCTGCGCCCGCGCTTGTCCTCCGGAAAAGCGGAAACTGCCCGGAAGGTCGACGCCCCGCGCCCGGTGCATCTCTGGTTCTTCGCCGCGCTGGCGCCGATCTCGCTCCTGTTCGCCTTCGGTACACCGCTCTATGCGCTGCTCTTCTACGGCCTGCCGGGGTGGAACCAGTTGCACAGCCCGTTCCGCTGGGTGTTCCCTTTTACCGTCAGCATGGCGCTGCTGGCAGGCATGGGCCTGCACGAACTGCTCGCCCTCGCCGCGGGCAGCACTGCCGCAAAGGGCCGCGACTGGCCGCGCCGGCTCGCCAGGGCCGTCGTCGCGCTGACCGGCCTTGCAGGGCTGGCGGCCCTGGCCCTCGTGGCGCTAAGCCTGCTGCGCGCCGAGCCGTTCATCGCCCTGGGCCAGCGCCTGGTCGACGGCAGCGATCTGGCGCAGATGGCCTTCCGCGACGGCCGCATGTTCTGGAGCTACC
>JASGTU010000222.1 GCA_030058085.1 Chloroflexota bacterium | reverse complement strand
GTCCGGTAGCAAGCAAGCCGCCTTCATCGCGCGTGGGCGAGGACGCGTCGCGCGATGTCAACTTGGCCGAAGCGCTGCGGGAAGTCTCTGGTTCGTACGATGTTGGTTTGGTCATTCTCACCTTTTGAATTGTGAATGCGAACGGTTTAGCCGTACCGCTTTGGATCCTATTCGGGCGTGACCTGAAGGTCGACGGACGCTACCCAGCCCGGCAGGGGGTCAATCACGTGACGCCACTGCGAATCGACCGTCACGGCGACAACGGTAACGCCGGCGCCTGCTCCCAACGTGCCGGCGATTGTTCCGGCTATGTTCGGCGTTTCTCGGACCGGCGTTTGCGTGGCGACGGCGATCATTTCTTCCGCACCGATGCGCACGGGTATAGAGACGTCGCCTGGCGGCAGAAAGTTCAGGTAGCGATTGCTGACCCAACCCTCCGCCGGTTGCGAGATCTGCGACCATTGTGCGTCGCGCGAATAGGCCACGACTGTGACGACGGCGCCGGCTTCGAGCATCGCCAAAGTGTCATCCTCAACAGAAGGTCCGCTGCGTACCAAGAGGGGACCTTCGCTAACCCAGGCTGTACGCGGCAGCGTATAGACAGTCTGCACCAGATCGCCCGGCTCATGGCGCACGGCCATGAGCCAGCGCTGCGGGCCTGCCAGCAGGCGAACAGGCTGGGCCAGCAAGCCCGCACCATCGAAGACGACCCAGAGCAGCAGCGCAGCCAACACGGCCCCGGCGATCCAAATGTAGGCCTGTGTCGCGGGCTCGGCGCTACGCGTCCGATCTGAGCGCTCAACGGCACGGGGCGCCGGGGTCGTCACTGCGGCTTGTTGCAAGGGCGGCTGGCCTGCATCCGCCTTAGATTCTACATCAGAACGGGCGGATTGTCGCCCTGCCGACCTTCGACCAAGGCGTGAGTGAAAGCCGGCCGGCGCCCCGGCTAAGCTCAGCGCGCCGGCCCATGACTCCACAGCCCATTCTGCAGCGTCCTCGGCTAGGGCCAGTTTATCCTGGAGGCGGCGAGACAGACGTTCCCAGACGGCGCTGCGCGGCATCCACGCCGGGGCGGCAAGGAGTTCGGCGGGCACATTTTGGCGCTGCGCGTTGACAAGAACGAAAATCTCGCGGCGGTATTGTCCGCAAAGATCGTTGAGCAAGGCTTCGGTGCGTCGCGGGTCGGCGGCGAGTTCGACGCCATACCGTTCGATCAGTTCTTTCAGGACGCGTCTGGGCTGGTTCTTCATCATGCTCTGCGCGCGGCGCGAGTTAAAAGCGGATCTCTCCTTCGCCGGAGCCGAACTGAATGCGCACGCCGGCGGCTAGGGTCATGCTGCGGCCCGGCTCGACCGTGCGAATCTCGCCAGCGGGAGCAACAGCGGTCCACACGTCTGGACTCAGGTTCTTCAGCCCCCAGATGCGAGGATCGCTTGGGTGGCGGCTAACCTCGGCGATGGGTTGGCTGAAGTCGTAGGCGCAGTTATGGTCGACGTGATGGGGGAAGAGCTGCGTGTCGTGGTTGAGCATGACTACCGCCGGAGGCAGGTTGGCCGCGGCGGTGTAGGCGATGCGGATACGCAGCGGCGGCTGCAACGGCGACTTGCATGACCAGCACGGTTGGCCGCGCAGACTTTTGTCGGGTCCGGTGTGGAGAGCGGCTGCGTCGTAGAAGCATTCAGCGCCGCAGCGGGGGCAGAAGAAAATGGCGTCGCGCAGGCGGATCATGGCGGCGCGCCATTCACTCTCGCGTACGCGGCCCTGCTGGCTGTCGCGGATGCCTACCGTGAAAGCGCGGATGAACAGATCGCGCAGGAACTGGGGGTATATGGGCCAGAACGCCAGCGCGTTGTCGTGAAAGCCGGTCTGCGGGCGATTGGAGTCGTCAAGCGGGTCAAAGATGAAGACCGGGTCGCTGCCGTAGAGCCTGGTCATGGCCGGCAGGTCGAAGCAGCGGATAGCGGTCTCGCGCTCCCCTTCCAGCGGGTGATGGTTGAGCAACAGATAGAAGAGCAATACGGCAAGCGAAAAGAGATCGGTTTGCGTGCTGGGCGCGGCCAGGCCGGTGACCAATTCGGGGGCCATGAAGCGGGCGGTGCCGCCGATCGTGCCGGGTTGACCGTCGATGTCGACGTTGTCGTTGTCGCAGATGCGCACCTCGCCCGTGGCTGGGTCGAAGAAGACATTGCCAAAGGAGATGTCGCGATAGCAGAAGCCGCGGGCGTGAAGCTGCAGATAGGAGTGAGCAAGCTCGAAGGCGGCAGTGACCAGGGCGCGGAAGGACGGCTCGACGCGACGCGTCACAAGGTCAACCATTCCCTTGAAGCGTTCCTCGCGCAGGTCCATGATGTAGCCGAAGCCTGAGACGCCGGGCGCCGCAGCGAGTTCGCTCGGCCAGAGAAAGCGGTCGCTGGGTGCGCCGGTGCGCACCGCGCGCTCAAGACGCTCGCGCAGGCGGGCGTCTTGCTTCAGGTAGTGCGGGAAGAACCATTTAATCGCCAACGGCTGGCTGTCGACCGAGGCGCGATAGACTTCGCCTTGGCCGCCGCCGCCTAGAAAGCCGTCGATTTGGGCGGTCAGGCCGGACGTTTCACCGGTGATCGTTTGGCCGAGTTTGAGCAATTGGTTCATGGCAACTCTCCGATGTGGACATTATAGCATGGGTAATGGCATGGACGCGCAGAGCGGTAAAGTCGCGAGGAGAAGAGGGGTGACGCCGGCGGCGATCGACCAGCATTCGAGCGAATGAGCGTGGGTGAAGGCACATCGATATCTCCCCAGAAGGGGTGAGTGTGTATATGGGCGGCGTCACCTATGATAAAATGCTGACGAGCGATATGGTGCGGCCCCTATAGGTGTCGGTGTGGAAGAGGCGATGATATCAACTGAGCGTTTTGAGGAACTCGTGGAAGAAGCGCTGGCTTCGATCCCCGACGAGTTTTGGCAAGTGGTCGACAACCTGGCAGTGACTGTGGAGCAGTGGCCAAGCCGGGCGCAGCTTACGAGTACAGATACGCGCGTGGGGCACACGCTCTTGGGCCTCTATGAGGGTGTGCCGCTGACGGAACGCAGCCAGTACTATGGATTGGTCCCGCCGGACAAGATTACGATCTTTCGCGGGCCGATCCTGCGCATGTGCGCGCCAGACGATGAAGACGCCGTGAGGGAACAGGTGCGACGCACGGTTCTACATGAGGTGGCTCACCATTTCGGTATTTCCGATGAGCGACTGCGAGAGATAGGCGCGTATTAGCGCGCTGAGAAAGGATAGGGTGCGGATTATGAAAGGCGCCCGATTTGCGATGGTGCTTGTGATGGCGGCTGTCCTATTGGCCGGCTGCAGCCTGCCTGTTCAGGCGCCGATCCCGCTGCCAGGGCAAGATAGCGGGAATGATAGCGGTGATGGATTTCGGCTGCCGGCTGATCTGGGCGATCTGGCGAACATGTGGCAGGACTTAGGACTTCCCGACTTGAGCGATTTGGCCGATTTGCCGGGCGTCGACTCCCTGCCCATCGTCGAGTCTGTGCCGGGCGGCATCGTCTTGCGCGGGCCGGTCGAGCGCAGGGTTGTCGCGGGCAATTATGTGCCGGGGACTGATCTATACTTGACGCGTACAGGCTCGAACGGCGCGGAGTTCGAGATTCTGAGCATGCGCAGTGTGCGTACGGTGGGAGACTCGCTCGATTTTGACGGCGCGTGGCCCGGCTTGCAAGGCGTGGAGTACAGCGCTCGACTGCGTATCTACCATGTGGGAGAAGCCCAGGTGCGCGCGGCTGGCGTCCATCAGCTCAAGATCACGGGCGTTGCGCCGCAGAAGACCAATCTGGCTTTGGTTGGGCAGGGCGTGAAGTTTCCCTACACCGCGCGTGTCGCCGTAGGAGAGACGATCCCTGGCACTACGCTCGGTTATGCGGGCGAAAACGAGTTCGGCGCTGAACTGACTGGCCTCGACGCGGACGAGTACCCATACCGGAAGGTTGGGGACAGCGTTCGCTGGATGGGCAATCTACGCCCCGACATCGCAGCCGAGTTTCACTTGCGCATACTCACATACGACAGCCAACACGCCCAGATCGGCGGTACGGTGACAGTGGCGGCGCCCTCTGACAGAGGAGAGTGAGATGCAGGGCAGTGGTGTGCGCGAACTAGGGGGCGGCTCCGAAGGCGCCCAGGCGATACCGGCGCGCTACTTCAACATCACAGACGCCAACGCATGGCCTGTAGCCGGATTGCTGGTCTTCATGGACAGCCAGGGGCAGCCTGTGCGGGCCGAATTGCATCTGTATGACGAGCTGCCGAGCCATGTCCACGAAGGGGCAGTGAAGCAATGCCGCGCCGTTTTGCAGGAGAGCTTCGCCAGCCCGGAGCCGCTGCCGCTGCGCATCATGCAGATCAGCCAGATGCGGGATGCGATGGATGTGCGGCTCCCCGCCGAGCGCATCCGGCCCGTGAAGAGGTCGCGGCGCCCGCAGATTCCCATGACGGCGGCGCTAGGGGTGATCGCGGTTTTGCTAGCGCTCAGCGTCGCCGCGTGGGCGTTGAGCGGGAACGACTCTGATGAGCAGACGGATGAGCCGGCCACAGGCGCGATTGCGCCGACGGTAGCGATGCAGATGGTCGCCGGTCTGACACAGTCTGCGACAGAAGCAGACGCACCGGCGGCTGCCGTCGACTTGCCGCCCAGCCGCAACGCCAATCCGCAGATCGGCGTCGGTATGCGCGTGGCGATCGTGCCCGGCCTGCGCCTGACGCTGCGCAGTGAGCCGGGTGCAGACGCAGGTAATCCGATCGGCTATATGATGGACGGGGATGAGGCCATCGTGATCGGCGGGCCGACGATGACCCAAGGCACTTCCGACACCATCGTGTGGTGGCTGGTGCAGCTTGTCGACGGGACAGAGGCGTGGGCGGCGGCTAATACGAGCAACGAGACGCTGTTGACGCCCGCCGAGTAGTTAGCCTGCCGACCGCTGCGTCGCGTGATCCGGTTCAGCCTCGTCCTCCATAACGGTGATGAGGTTGGGGTAAATCGTTAGGCGCAAGAGCTCGCCGTCGGCAGGCAATTCGACCGGATGCAGTGCGCCGGGATCGCCTGATGACTGGTAGGCGGGCAGGTCGAATGTCAGGATCAGGTCGTCCTGAGGCGCAGGGACGCGCAGGGCGATGCGGTATTGGCTGCCCCGAAATGAACGCCCCGACAGATAGCCCGTAAGGCCTAGACAAGCATGGCTTGCCTGGCGATGGTCGCGAAGGTACGGTTGGCGCGCGTCCGCCGGCTGCGACGAGTCGATGCGCGCGCTTTCCGGGCGGATGAGGAGCAGCAGCCGGTCGAGTGACTCCGCACCGGCGATCTGCTCGCTCGAGATGTCGCCGATTGCGGTGTGCAGTAGGTCGGGCTGTTGTGGATGGCGCTGCGCCGGCAGGATGTTGGAGAAGCCGAGAAAGCGGGCGATGCTCCGATCAGCGGGCTGGCGGTAGACGGCTTGGGGCGCGCCGATTTGGACGATATCGCCGGCAAGCATGATGACGATGCGGTCGCCTACTGCGTAGGCCTCCTCCTGGTCATGGGTGACATAGAGCGCTGTCACGCCGACGCGCTTGAGGATGGCGCGCAGCTCCATCATCAGTTCTTCACGCAAGGTGCGGTCGAGGCTGCCAAGCGGCTCGTCCAGCATGAGGAGTTGCGGGGCGGGCGCGAGGCTGCGCGCCAGGGCGACGCGTTGGCGTTCGCCGCCGCTGAGTTCGAAGACGGAACGCTCGGCATAGGCTTGCAACCCGACCAGGCGCAGCATCTCCTCGACGCGTGTCTTGATCTTGGCGGCAGGCAACCTTTCCATGCGCAGGCCGAAGGCGACGTTCTCTGCGACGGACTTGTGCGGGAAAAGGGCGAAGTCTTGAAACATGAAGCCGAAGCGGCGTTGGTGGACGGGCACGACGGAGAGATCTTGTCGGTTGAACCAGACGGCGCCTGAATCAGGCGTCTCTAGACCGGCGACGACGCGGAGGAGCGTCGTCTTGCCGCAGCCGCTGGGGCCGAGCAAACAGACGATTTCGCCCGGCGCCACGTCGAGGTCGACTCCGGCTAACGCCAGCGTGTTCGGGCCGTAGCGTTTGCGGATGCCCGAAAGCCTGAGGATCGGCGATTGGTTCATGGCGTCTGGCTCCGATGGTTTGTGCGTAGGGGTTGATTGCATGCCGGTTCCTAGAACTCCCCGATGTCTTCGAAGCGGAAGCGTTCGATGGCGATAAGGCCCAATGCCGAGACGATCATCAGAATGGCGCTCATGGCGAGGGCCTGTCCGTAGTTGAGCAAGCCCGGCTGCCCCAACGCGCGGAAGATGACGACGGGCATGGTGGGCACGTCGGGCCGGCTGACAAGCAGGGTGGCGCCGAATTCGCCCAGGCTAATGGTGAAGGCGAAGGCCGCACCGACGGCGAGCGTGCGCGCCAGGATGGGCACATCGACCTCGCGCCAGGTGCGGCGCGGTGACGCGCCCATGACCATGGCAGACTCGCGCAGGCGCGGGTCGATGCCGCGCAGCGCCGGCAGGACGGTGCGCACGACGAAGGGCATGGCGATCAGGGTGTGCGCCACGGGAACGAGCCAGATGGAGGTGCGCAGGGTCCCCATCGAGATGATGTAGCCGTAGCCGAGGGTGACGGCGGACGTGCCGAGCGGCAACAGGAAGATGGGGTCAAGCGCGGCGCTGAGACGGCTGCGCGGCCGGGCAAGGAGATAGGCGCTGATGGCGCCTAATGCCAGACTCAATACGACGGTGACCAGGGCAAAGAAGAGAGAATTGCGCACAGCTGTGAGCGGACTGACGTAGAATGCGCTCTGCCGGCGGTTGATCGTCAACTCCTGGTAGTAATCCAGCGTGATGCCCTGTCCGCCCAGTGTGACGCTCTGCCACAACAGGGCGGCGAGGGGCGCCAGCAGGACGAAGAGCATGAAGCCGGCGCTGAGCAGAACGACGGCGCGGTCGATAGTCGTCACCGGCCTGCGCGCCGTGACGCTGCGCGGGCGCATGTCGAGCGGGATGCTGGTGCGCGCCTGGAGACGCGTGTAGACAGACATGACGGTAAAGGTGATCGCCATCTGAACGAGGCTGAGGAAAGCGGCGGCGCGTAGGTTGAAGAGGCTGACAGCTTGCCGGTAGATCTCGACTTCGATGGTGGCGAAGCGCAGCCCGCCCAGGATGAGGACGACGCCGAAGCTGGTGAAGCAGAAGAGGAAAACGAGCAAGCTCGACGCGGCGATGCTGGGCATAAGCAGCGGCAGGGTGACGGTGGCAAACAGACGGAGGCCGGACGCGCCGAGGACCGAGGCTGCTTCGGTGATGGCGGGATTGAGGTTGGCCCAGAAGCCGCCTACGGTGCGTACAATGACGCTGACGTTGTAAAAGGCATGGGCGAGCAAGATAATCCAGATCGTCTGTTCCAGGCTGAGCGGCGGCTGGTCTAGGCGCAACAGGGCTTGCAGCCACTGGTTGAGGAGGCCTGTGCGACCGAGGAGAGAAGTGAAGGCGACAGCAACGACGACGGTCGGCATGACGAACGGGATCGTCGTCAGGGCGCGCAGCACGGTTTTGCCGGCGAAGTCAAAATGGGCGAAGACGTAGGCGAGTGGCATGCCTACGGCGAGCGTGAGCAAGGTTGAGGCGGCGGCTTGCCAGGTTGTAAACCAAAGAATGCGCCAGAAGAAGGGGCGTTGCAGGATCTCAGCGATGCCGCCATCCTGCACGCCGATTTCCCCGGTGAAGCTGACGCGCAGGATGTTGGCGAGAGGATAGAAGAAGAAGAAAGCTAGGAAGAGCGCGGGAATGACGCCCAGGATATAGATCGGTTGGATGCGTTTGGGCATGGCGCGCCTTGTTCGGTAGCGATTGGCATTCACGAGGCGGGGGCGAATGGACTCGCCCCCGCTATGACGGGTTAGGGCGTGGTCAACGCAGCATCAGATCCGTCCAGGCGCTGATCCAGCGGTCGCGGCTGGCCTCGATGGCGTCAGGCGGCAGCACAGCGGGGCCGGCGGGCGCCTGGGCGAACTGGACGAAAAGCTCGGGTAGCTCTGCGTTGGCATTGGCAGGGTAGACGAACATCTGCAGTGGGATATCTTCTTGGAAAGCCGTGTCGAGCATGAAGTCGACCAGGGTGTGCGCAAGCTCTTGCCGCGGGCTGTTCTTGAGGATGCCGATGAACTCGACCTGGCGGAAGGTCTCGCCCGGGGGTGAGATGTTCACGCTGGCGGGCTCGGTGCGTCCGTCGGCGGCGTATAGGACGTCGGCGGGCGGGCTCGTGCTGTAGCTCACGACGAGCGGACGGTCGCCCGTGCCGCCGGAGCCGACGGTGAAATGCTCGAAGTAGGCTTCGCTCCAACCGCCGGTGATAAGTACGTCGTTGTCGCGCAGCGCCTGCCAGTAGTCGAGGTAGCCGTCTTCGCCGAAGCGGGCAATGGTGGTGAGCAGGAAGGCAAGGCCGGGCGAGGATGTGGCCGGGTTGGGCGCGACGAGCAGGCCGGCGTATTCCGGCTTGGCCAGGTCATCCAGCGTTTCGGGCAGCGGAATGCCGGCGGCTTCGAACCAGGCTGCATCGGCGTTGAGGTTGACGAAGCCATAGTCAACGGGCAGGAGCCGGTTGCTCGCATCCAGCTTAAGTTCGTCCGGGATTTGGCTCAATAGGGGCGATGCGTAGGGTGCGAAGACGTCGGCGTTGAGCGCGCGGCTCAGGAAGGTGTTGTCGACGCCGAAGAAGACGTCGGCAAGCGGCGCATCGGCGCTGAGGATGAGTTTGTTGAGCGCTTCACCCGCGTCGCCCAGCGTAAGAAACTGGAGCTTAACGCCGTGTTGCTCCTCGAAGGCGGCGACCACATCTTCGCTGACGGCGAACGAGTCATGGCTAGCAAGTGTAAGTATGGCCGGTTCAGGCGCGGCCGGCGCCACAGGTTGGCAGGCGGTGACGAACAGCGCCGCCATGATAGACAGGATCAGCAGAGTTCTTTGAAACATATGCGCCTCCAATGAATAAACCTTACCCGGTTGGGTAAGGTCCAGTTTGTGGCGGAGATTGTCTGCCTACGCTGGCATTACCCAGATCAGGTCAATGGGTCGGCGGCAGTGACTCCGCCCTCTCAGCCTGGCCCATCCAAGCTCCCCTTTGTTCGAATGTGATTATACCACGGGCATGAGGTGACGAGAAAAGTGACTATTGGGGGTGGGCAAGTCGGCGCGTTGTTTGCCAGAAGGTTAGGTCTGGGCAGGGGGAGAATCTTCGGCGCAACGCGGGCAGTGGCGCGGGTCGTCCAGTTCGAGGACATGTTCGGTGCACACGGCTAAGGTGACCTCCACCCGGTCGCGGAAGAACTTGCGTTTGACCTCGGCTTCCAGCGCGAGGCTGCGGCAATCGGTTTCGCGCAATAAGGCGGGTACGCGACAGGAGTCGCAGAGCTTGCGGCGCCACGGTCTGCGGTTGTGAGGGTTGGCGTCGATCAGGCGACACTCTTCGCGGTTCTTGCCGCGGAAGTAGTCTCCATAGAAGTAGGGGCAGTCAACAGGCGTCATCACAATTCCGGTTAATGAGTAAAACGACCGCCGGACGCTCGCCGGCGGTCGCGACACTGGACAAGGCGCAGAGAACGGTCAATTTTCCCAGAAGGGAGGTTCTTCGGCCCCCGGGTCGTCGGGAGCATCCCAACCCATATCGAGGAGCGTGTCGGGGTCAATGAAAAGTCGTTGCGCGAGCTCGTTCTTGCGCCGGCTCTGCTCGGGCAGCAGCCGGCCGAATTCCTGCTCGAGTTGGACCAGCATCTCCAGTTCAGCTTCGAGCAGATGGAAGTCTTCGTGTTCGAGCGGTTCGGCAAAGGGACGCGACGCATAGAAGTCCGCCAGATATTGCTCGTAGGCAGGGCACGCACCGTCTTCCTCACCTAAATCGCCTTCGTAATCGAGCATGGAGTCACCGGATTCGATCTGATCGTACGGGGAGAGACCTGGGCCCGAGTCGCGATATTGCCATTCGGTGAAGGAGCCCGATAACGGGACCTGAGCAGAGGCGCTGCCGAAGCGACGGGTCATGTCGCGTACGGGAGCGCCAGTGTCCAGTTGATAGCCGATACCGTCAGACAGGCGAAGCATGCTGTATTCGTGTAGGACATAATGCAGGTCGTCTGGCGGGATCGGATCGGCGAAAAAGCCGCGCCCGATGAGACGGGCGACAAGTTCCCAAGTGGGTATGGCCGAACGCGTGCGCCGGTCTTCTGCCACAAGTTCTTCGGCAAGCAAGGCCATTTGGATGTTGCGCTGTTCAATGGCGCGCTCGTCGCGAATCTCACGCAATTTGAGGCGCAGTTCGTAACAGCCGCGCAGCGCGTCTTTGACAATAATTTGGATGTCATCGCGGTTTTGCCCGCCGAGTTCATCGATCCAGTCTGCGAACTCTTGACCTAAGCGCAATGACCATGTTTTGCGTTCGATGGCAGCTTCGGCGCGGATGGTGGGGCCGCCAAACAACTCGATGGTCAGCACGCGGTCGTCGGGCCGGTAGTGCTGGAAGAACTGGGGGAAGAAGACGGTGTGCTCCAACTCATCGAGGAGTAAATAACCGCGCCGCGTCTCTTCGCTTGTTAATGGATGGCGGAAAACCGCGCCGGAGAGAAGGTGAGACAGCCAGCCGTAATGGCCTGGTGACACGGGCACAGCTTGGAACAGCTTTTGTATTGCACGATAGACAGCGCTGCGAGCGCCTTTGCCGAGCGGTCTATCGTTTGCTACCTCGGCCAGCAGCGAATCTACCGATAGCGGCTGCCGGGAGCCGCTCAAAGCTCTAGCAATACAAGCGGCATAGCTGGGGTAGCGTTCCGATTTATTCATTATCCAATCCTCGTCAATGTAGACTCGTTGCGACGAGTCAATTATCGCGTAGGGAATGAGAAATGTCCACAATCAAATGAGTGCGGCTGTGTGCGGGTGATTGGAGGCGACAGTCATATGTGCATGCCATTTGAGCTTACCGAGAACTGTACTGCCGGCTGGCAAATATGCGATGACCGTACCCCCTAATCCGAGTTCTACGTTCTCGCCTTTCGATGTGTAATCGGCA
This sequence comes from Chloroflexota bacterium, assembly GCA_030058085.1. GTDB lineage: Bacteria > Chloroflexota > Anaerolineae > Caldilineales > Caldilineaceae > JASGTU01. The sequence continues at coordinate 46,497 of JASGTU010000222.1, read as the reverse complement.
TGTGGCGGGCGGGTGCAGCGGTCAAAGATGGCCGATTTTCCGCATGCGTACACCGAATGGCGATTGTTGCCTACGCGATTGTCCACTCTGCTTGGGAAGTGTACACCATGCACATAGATTGGTTTATGTTGTTTTGCTGTCAATTTGTGTACAATGGTCATCGATTGCACTACGCAAGCCCTACTAAGCGACCGAGGTCCACTCTATATGTCCGAATTCACGCTTGGTCTGCGTTGTCTGCGCTGCGGCAGGGAGTATGACGCACACGGCGATCTTTATGTCTGCGATTGCCGGCCCAACGTGGGCAGCGATATCGGTTCCCTGGACGTCCTCTATGACTACGCGCGTCTGTGTTCAACCGTATCGGCGCGAAGCATAGGCGCAGATGGCGATTGGTCGATGGCGAGATACTGGCCTCTGTTGCCGATCGGCGGTCCCGGTGACCTGCCGCTTCTGCCCGTTGGGGGGACGCCGCTCCTGGCCGCGCCGCGGTTAGGCGAACTGAACGGAATGAGCTCTCTCTACATTAAGGACGACGGCAGAAACCCAACGGGTTCGCTCAAGGATCGCGCATCGGCGATAGCAACGTCGCTCGCACGAATTCGCGGGGCAGCGGTGGCGGCGACGGCCAGCACGGGCAATGCGGCAGCGGCTTTGGCCGGGCTGTGCGCATCTGCGGGCCAGCCGAATGTGATTTTCGTGCCGGAGTCGGCGCCACCGGCTAAGCTGGCGCAGTTGTTGGCCTACGGTAGCAGGGTTTTGGCCGTGCGCGGATCGTACGATGATGCGTTCGACTTGTGTACACAGGCTTGCCGTGAGTTTGGATGGTATAACCGCAATACGGGATACAATCCTTATATGACCGAAGGCAAGAAGACCGTGGCCTACGAGATTGCGGAGCAGTTAGCCCAACTGTATGGCGACGGCGGCGCGTTCAGGGCGCCGGACGCGGTGTTTGTTTCCGTCGGAGATGGGTGCATCATCGGCGGCGTATACAAAGGGTTCTATGACCTTTTGGCGTTGGGATGGATAGAGCGCATGCCGCGACTTTATGGCGTTCAATCGACCAAGAGCGCGGCATTGGCCCAGGCTTGGCGCGAGGGCGCAGATGTGCCGCGGCCGGTGGAGGCGTCCACCCGAGCCGACAGCATCAACGTCAACGCGCCGCGTGATGCGATCAAGGCGCTGCGAGCGGTTCGTGAGTCGGGCGGTGCGTTTATCACAGTAAGTGACGAGGCCATACTCGCCGCGATCCCGCCGCTGGCACGGCTTGGCGCTGTCTTTGCCGAACCGGCGGGAGCTGCTGCATATGCCGGTTTGGTGCAGGCCACAGCCGATGGATTGGCCGGCGGTAATGAGGTCACGGTGGTGATCAACACGGGAAGCGGGCTGAAGGATATCGGCGCGGCGATCGAGGCGACGGAGGGCGCCAGTGTGATAGAGCCGACCCTCGACGCTGTGCATCGCATTGTCGAAGAGCAGCGCATCCCGATCCGCAAGCATTAGGACAAGTTAGAAGGAACTAAAAATGGTGATGAACGTCGTGCCAGGCCCCACCTATGCCGAAATGCGGGATCCGCTGCTGTTGCCGTCGGAACTGCGTGCAGCAGCCCAGGCTGCGCTCGGAGACGAGTTGAACCCGCTCAACCTATTCAATATCAACTGGAAGAACACGGACGCATCGGTAGAGAAGATCGTGTTGCCACGCGCGTTGACCGGCGTCGACGCCAATATTGTGGTGTTGAGCGGTCGGAATTATCCGAGCGGGAGTATGAAGGTCGGACCGGCTTACGTGACGCTGGCGGAGGCTGAAGCGCTGCACGGTCTGCGACCGGGTGACAAGGCTGTGATTGGACCCAGTACCGGCAACTTCGGGATCGGTACGGCCTATATCAGCCGGCTGAAGGGCTACCGCGCCATTGTGGTGATGCCCGACAACATGAGCGATGAACGGTATGAGCGCATCCGCCAATATGGCGGCGACCTGGATTTGACGCCTGGCACAGAGTCGGATGTGATTCTGACGCTGGAGCGTACACACGATGAATATGTAAGCCGGCCCGACGACTACATTGTGCTCGCGCAGTTCGAGTTGTTGCCCAACTACCGCTTCCATCGCCACGTGACCGGCGACGCCGCGGCGCAGGCGGTGCGCGGGATCGGCAACGGGCGCGTGGCCGCTTTCGTGAGCGCGCCGGGCAGTGCGGGCACGCTCGCCGCCGGGGATTATCTGAAGACGCTGTGGCCTGACACCTGCATCGTGGCGCTGGAGCCGCGGCAGTGCAGCACGCTGTTCGACGGCGGGCAAGGACAGCACCGCATCGAAGGCATCGGCGACAAGATGGTGACGTTGATCCATAATGTCTTCAACACAGATCTACTCATGTTGATCCACGACGAAGACACGGTGCGGGGGATGGAGGCGGTACAGGCCGGGACCGACGTGCTGGTAAGGCGGCTCGGCTTGAGTGAAACCGAGGCGATGGGGCTACGCGACAAGTTGGGGCCAAGCTGTATCTGCAACATCGTGGGGGCGATAAAGACTGCGAAATATCTGGGTCTGGGCCGCGAAGACAATGTCGTCACGATTGCCACAGACTCGTATGACCGCTATCCGTCAGTCAGCCGCGCGCTTTATGAACGCATCGGCGGCAGACCGGATGACGATCAGCTAGAGACGTGGGCAAAAAGCGTCTTTCTGGGGGCAAGCCTGGGCGAGATCATCGATTTGAACCGTGGAGGCCATCATCGCCGCCTGCAGGAGATGAAGGAGGCGCTGTGGCCTCGTTTCGGCTATGCGCCTGAGGCGATCCGCAGAATGGCGAGCCAGGAGTATTGGGATGGCGAATACGAGAAAATCTGGGAGGCGGATCCCCTAATCGAGGAGGTGCGAGGGGAGCTGCCGGCGGCCTAGGGAGGGCGGAGCCGTCAACTGCCCGACCCGATCTCTTCCGGCATGTGATACAATATAGACAGGATGCCTCTGTGTGGATGCGCCTGGCACGAGCAGGCGAGACTGCGCTAGGCGCCCGGCTGTTGAATCCAAGAACCCTGTTGTAAAGCGCGAAAGGAGTGGCCCATGTATCAGAGAATATTGGTGCCATTGGATGGTTCTAAGCGTGCGGAAACGATCCTGCCGTACGTGGAAGACATGGCCCTGGTGCGCAATTCGGCGATCCTATTCCTACAGGTGATCGAGCCAGGCGCCACAATGGTCACGCCTTATGACATGGTGCCTTATTATGACGCCGACCTCGCCCAGCAGTGGGTGGAGGAGGCGAAGCAGTATCTCGGCGCTGTGAGCAACGCCTTCAGAGAGAAAGGTCTGGACGTCCAGGTACTGGTCGAACAGGGTCCAGTAGTGCGGACCATTCTCGATGTGGCGGAACGCGAGGATGCAGATCTAATAGCGATGGCAAGCCACGGACGCTCCGGCTTGGCGCGTGTCTTCTATGGGAGCGTAGCCGCAGGCATCCTGCATCAGGCGGATCGGCCATTGCTATTGGTGCGGGCGTGTAATAAGGAGAAGTAGGCAGCCGGTTGTCGTGAGACAATAAAACTGCGATAAGGTTTGCGTGCAGGGGCGATAGCGCCTCTGCACGCGTTGTTTTGTGTGCTGGAATGAGCGAACGTAGAGTACCCATTACCGGTGATGATACCGGCGACGAAACCTTGTCGCCGGATGGACGTAGTGTTCTCCAGCGGATAGGCGTCTATTGTAGATGGAGAAAACAACCGTGAATTACAGCGCTTCGTGCTTGACGGCTCCTTTTGAGGCACTGCTACGCTTAATCGCATGGATTATCAACGTGGCGGGGCGGTTGCTGGCGGCCATTATTGGGCTTGTATTGGTGATCGCCGGGATCGTGTTGAGCCTCACGATCATCGGGGCGATCGTCGGCATTCCGTTCATCATTTTTGGGTTGCTGCTAATGGTGCGCAGCATATTCTGAACGCACAGCGCATCCAACTACCGGAACGGCGCGACTAGTTGAGGAGGGGCGTCTTGCAAGAATTCGTGTTGATATGGATCGTTACGACAGTGAGCCTGTACATCCTGTCTAGGTTGCCTACGGGGATAGAGGTTGCAGGAGTTGGCGCGGCTGCAGGTTGGGGCTTGGTCTTGGGGATTCTCAATGTGTTTCTCAAACCTGTGCTCAATTTTCTCGCCTGGCCCGTCAACTTCCTGACGCTTGGATTGTTCTCCATCGTGATCAACGGCTTCGTCTTCGCCTTGGCGGCGGCTGCTGTGCGTGATGTGCGGCTGCGGCACGGCTGTGTGACTGCGATCATTGGCTCAATCCTTTTGGGCATGTTGAACGGCCTTATCTTAACCCTCGTGCGATAGGCGCAGACCGGTTTGACGGCGTGCGTCCGGGAAGCAGAGCCGGGTGGGCGGCGCGATGTGCTGTCCGCCTAGTTTTTCGTTTTGCGTCCAGATCAGTTCTACAGCGAGAGGCCGTCGAAATATTCCGAGGGCGATAAAATCGGCGGAACGTTGCGCGCGTTCCGAACGTATATGATATAGGGCCCTGGTTAGCGCCCGGATCGATGCTCCGCGCGTTGCTCCTACATTTGCGGGATCGGTTCGGCGGGGCTAGTATGGAGACGGCCATTGTCTCCCCCAACGCATTTTGCCGCGGCGTTTCTGCGTCCGGCGCGCCATTGTACCAGCTTATTTGAGACTCCGCGAGGGAAATCATCTATGGATTGCCGAAGAAGTGGACGGACTGATCGCTCTGCAACGCGAGGGGCGTCTACGCTGAGCCTGTTGCTTGTTTTATTTGTCTCTGCGATGCTCCTATCGGGCTGCGTGCTGCAGCCGCTGGAGGCGCAGGAGCCGATTGATCTTGCGGGGGAGACTGTGCCCACCCTGGCGATCGCGCCGATCTCAGGACCGCCGGGGACGACCATTTTCGCCTCCGGGGCGGGCTGGGAGCCGTCTGAGACCGTCTACGTGAACCTGGAGGCTACGCCGGATGAGGAAGCGATCCAGGCGACGGTGGCGATTGCCACAGTTGACGATGATGGTCGCTTCAACGCAAGCTTCATTTATCCTTTGGATCCAGCCTGGGCCGAACCGGGCGAGGTAACGGTGGCGGCCCGCTCAGTTGGGACGGGCAAGGAAGCGACGGCCATCTTCGCCCTAGAGGAGCCGGTCGCGACGGCTACTCCATCGCCGACAGCGACGCGAGCGGGCGCGGCTACGGCCACGCCGACGCCTACCTGGACGGCCACTGCGACAGTGCTCAGCAACGCCTTGAATGTGCGCAGGGGACCGTCGACGGCGTTCAGCGTGATCGTGGCGGTGAAGCGGGGGACGGTCTTCACCGTGCTAGGCCAGAACACCAGCGGCGCATGGCTGTTGGTGCGAACGGAGAGCGGCGTAGAGGGCTGGGTTGCTCGCGCTTACACCGACTTCACAGGGAAGGCGCCTATCGTTCCTGCGCCGCGGCCGCCGGTGGTGACGGCTACGCCGACGCCCCGGGTCTTCGCGGGCTGGCGCGGCGAGTATTACGCCAACGCAACGCTCAGCGGGCAGCCTGTTCTGGTGCGTGACGATGCAGCCGTCAATTTCGATTGGGGGCTTGGGTCGCCTGCGCCCGGCATACCTGCGGACAACTTCTCGGCGCGGTGGATGCGCACGGTATCGTTGACCGGCGGCACGTATCGCTTCTTTGCCCGTGCCGACGACGGCGTGCGCGTATGGGTGGATGGCGCGCTGATCATCGACCAGTGGCGGCCTTCCAGCGGCCAAACGCATTCGACGGCGATTGGCCTGAGCAGCGGCGCGCACCAGATACGCGTCGAGTATTACGAGGCCAGCCAGTACGCAAGCATCGCCGTCTGGTGGGAAATGAGCGGCGGGTATCCGGATTGGCGCGGTGAGTACTACACCAATCCGAACCTAACCGGTCTGCCGGCAATGGTGCGCAACGATACGGCCATCGACTTTGATTGGGGGCGAGGTTCGCCCGCGCCGGGCATCCCTGTTGATCTATTCTCGGTGCGTTGGATGCGCCAGCAGCACTTCGATTCCGGCACGTACCGCTTCCACGCAGTCATGGATGACGGCATGCGCGTCTTTGTCGACGATCAGTTGATCATCGACGAGTGGCGCGACGGCAGCGCTCGCGAAGTCACGCGCGACGTATATCTTGGGCATGGAACGCGCACTTTGCGGGTGGAGTATTACGAGCGCACCGACTATGCGGTCGCCAAGTTCTGGTGGGAGCGAGTCAGTACGCCGGAGCCGGACCACTTCCCGGACTGGAAGGGCGAGTATTGGTCGAACCGCCATCTGGAAGGCAGTCCGACCGTCGTGCGCAACGATCGACACATCGACTTCAACTGGGGTTCCGGGTCGCCGGACTGGCGGATTCCGAATGACGATTTCTCGGCGAGGTGGACGCGACGCTACGACTTCTCGCGTGGCATGTATCGCTTCTACGCACGCGCCGATGACGGGGTGCGGGTCTATGTGAATGACAACCGCATCATAAACGAATGGCACGACAGCCGGGGCGACGTCACCTATACGGCAGATGTCTGGCTAGATGGGCGCGAGAGACTGAAGGTTGAGTATTACGAGCGCAACGGCGGCGCACGCATCCAGGTGTGGTGGGAGAAGATCGACCATACGCCGACGCCGACAATGACGGCTACGGCAACGTCGACACCCACGTCGACGCCGACGCGCACGCCGGTTGCGCCGCCTAATCCCTATGCAGACGTCGTGCCGTCTTCCGGCGCGGCGGGTACACAGGCGACGGTGAGCGGCGGCGGCTTCCCGGCTAATACACGCGTGAACCTCTATCTAGGCGGGCTGGCGCGCGTCGCATCGGCAGAAGCGGATGCAGCCCATGTGTATGCAACGACGGTGACGGACCGCACAGGCGGCTATTCCATGACCTTCACCGTGCCGGAGCGCTGGCAGGACGGAACCCCGTTGGAACCGGGGCGGTTGGTTCTGTTGGTGGCGACAGCTTCCTTCGACATAGAGGCGAGCGCGGTCTTTGAATATCGCGCGCCGTCTCCGACGCAGGCTCCCGACCCGTACGCCCAGGTCGTGCCGTCTTCGGGCGGCCCAGGCACGCAGGTGACAGTGAGCGGCGGCGGCTTCGCGGCTAATCGCAACGTCTTTGTCCATCTGGCGGGCCTGGTGAGCGCCAGCGCGCTCGACGCCTCTGCGCCGCATGTCTATGCAGCAGGCCGCACGGACGCCAATGGCAATTACAGCATGGCGTTCAGCATGCCTGAGACATGGCCGGACGGGCGCAAGATCGAGACGGGCAAGTTAATGGTCGTCGTGGCTACGGCCGACATGGGTACTCGAGCGAGCGCGACATTCGATTACTTCGTGGAGGCGTACACGCCTTCTATCGATATTCGCCCCGGTCAGGCCGACCCCGGCACGAACATGACGGTGAGCGGCGGCGGCTTCCCGGCGATGACGACGGTCAATCTGTACCTGGGCGCGCTCGACCGCCAGATCGGCGGCGAGGGCGAGTATGTCTATGCCACGACCGTGACGGACCGCAACGGCAACTACAGCATGGCTTTCCGGGCGCCCGCAACCTGGCCGGACGGCTCGCCAATTACTGAGGACCGCCTGGTGGCGCTGGCGGCGACCCGCGACTTCAGCGTGCAGATCAGCGCCACGTTCCGCTACACGCCGGCGCCGCCGCCGACCGGTACACTGCCGCCAACGGCCACGCCGACGACGCCTGCGCAAAGCCCCTCTGCCGCGGTCAATCCGAGTTCTGGCGCAGAGGGAACGAGTGTGCGCGTATCCGGCGGCGGGTTCCCCGCTAACCGGACGGTGACGGTCTACCTGGCTTCGTTCGATTCCGGCGGCAGCCCGGCAGACGGAGCGGAGCGGTACGCTACGATGACGACGGATGACCAGGGCGAATATGGCGTAAGATTCAACATGCCTGGGGCCTGGCCCAACGGCGATCCGATCGCGCAAGGGCCCGTGCTGGTGATCGTGGCGACCGACGACTTCGGCGTACAGGCAAGCGCGATCTTCCAACACGCGGGCGACGGCGCGGCGAGTGCGGACGAGCCGGGTTCCGGCGCTGACCTAGGTGAAACGCCGACAATCGAACCCACGGCGCTGCCGACGGATACGCCTGAACCGACGGCGACAGAGGTCCCGACGGAAGAGCCGACCACTACGCCTACGGAGACGGAGGAGGTTGAACCGCCAACGGACACGCCTGTCCCGCCGACTGAGGAACCTGAGTTGCCGACGGACACACCAGAGGCGCCGACTGAGGAATCTGAGCTGCCGACAGATACACCGGAAGCGCCGGTTGACGAGGCTGCACCGCCGACGGACACGCCTGTGCCGCCCACAGACACGCCTGTGCCGCCGACGGATACCCCAATCCCGCCCACAGACACGCCTGTGCCGCCGACGGACACACCGGTCCCGCCGACGGACACACCGGTCCCGCCGACGGATACACCGGTCCCGCCGACGGACACGCCTGTACCACCCACAAACACGCCTGTGCCGCCGACGGCTACGGTTACGTCTACGCCTACTATGACCGTGACGCCTCCGCCGCTGGAGGAAGTCGGCGGTGAGGAAATGGGCGGCGAGGAAGCGGGCGGCAAAGGCGGGGAACCGACCGAATAGGCAAGGCAGAAACAGCGCGTTAAGCGATAACGACAGTACTCCAGGGCTGACGGCGTTATGCTGTCAGCCCTGGTATCGTGGGGTTGCTGACTCAAGACGCAAGCGACAGCACGCGCCACTACCGGCAATGGCGCAATTACGGTGCAAGTACTGGTCAACTGACCAGGAAGAAAACTCCCCCCCTGACTAGTCCCGATTCTCGCCCATAGCCGGAGGCGTCACTTTGTGATATGTTCTATAGTGTTTCTGACCGCGCCCATCGGAGTGCGTGGCGGCTTCATGATGGCTTGTGGTGGAGAGGAGGAGTCAGGTATGTTCGTACGTAACCGCATGACCGCACCTGCCATTACAGTCACCCCTGAGACGCCCTTTCAAGAAGCGCTGAAGCTTATGCAGGAGCGTCATTTTCGCCGGTTGCCGATTGTGGACCGGGCAGGCAAGTTGTTGGGTATGGTGTCTGAACGGGACTTGTTGCATGCATCACCGTCTCCTGCGACGTCGCTAAGCGTCTGGGAGATGAACTACCTGTTGTCGAAATTGACTGTTGAGCAGTTGATGACGAAGAAGAACGTCGTGACGGTGTCGCCGGATCAGCCGGTGGAAGAGGCGGCGAGGCTAATGGTCGAGCACACGATCGGCGGTCTGCCGGTGGTCGATCAGGACCGCCGCGTTGTGGGCGTAATCACTGAGACGGATATTTTTAAGGCTTTTGTGGAGATGCTGGGCAGCGGCCAGCCAGGGGTGCGATTGATGTTATCCGTGCCGGCTGGCAAGGGTACGCTGGCGCGCTTGGCAAAGGCCATCGCTGACCTGGGCGGTAATATTCTAAGCGTGGGCACGTTTGCCACAGACGAAACAGGGCACGCCAGCCTCTTAATCAAGGTGGCTGACGTGAGTATGCAGCAGTTAGTAGACACGTTGGAGGGAATGGACGATCATGTCCTCGACGTGCGTGAAGTGTAGTGCGTGAAGTGTAACTCGACCTAAGGGATGTCTGCGTCATGTCGGCAGGCAGGCTCTGAGTTCATTCGCAATGTTAGGAGAGAGAGACAATGGTTCGTGAGAAGGTAACGATAGAAGGCAACGAAGCGGCTGCCTACTCGGCCTATAAGACGAGTGAGGTAGTGGCCATCTATCCGATTACGCCATCGTCGGGTATGGGCGAACTAGCGGATTTTTGGGCCGCCCACGGCGAGAAAAACCTCTGGGGTACAGTGCCGCAGGTGGTTGAGATGCAGTCTGAGGGCGGGGCCGCGGGTGCGGTGCACGGCGCGTTGCAGACCGGCGCCATGACGACGACCTTCACGGCTAGCCAAGGCTTGTTGTTGATGATCCCGAATCTGTACAAGATTGCGGGAGAATTGACCAGCACGGTATTTCATATTGCGGCGCGGTCTATTGCGGCGCAGGCGTTGTCGATTTTCGGCGATCACAGCGATGTGATGGCTGCGCGCGGGACTGGCTGGGCGGTTCTGTTCTCCGGTTCGGTGCAAGAGGTGATGGACCTGGCGCTGATCTCCCAGGCGAGCACGCTGAAGTCGCGCGTTCCCTTCTTGCATGCGTTTGACGGCTTCCGCACGTCGAGCGAGGTGAGCAAAGTCGAACGGCTGGCCGACGAAGATTACCGCGCCATGATTGACGACGATCTGGTGCGCGCCCATCGGGCTCGGGGGCTGACGCCTGATAGCCCTGTGATCCGCGGTACGGCGCAGAACCCGGATGTCTACTTCCAAGGCCGCGAGACGGTGAATCCGTACTACGATGCTGTACCGGGCATTGTCCAGGAGATGATGGACAGGTTTGCAGGCATCGTGGGCCGGCAGTATCGCCTGTTCGACTACGTCGGCGCGCCGGATGCCGAACGCGTGATCGTGTTGATGGGCTCCGGCGGCGAGACGGTGCATGAAACGGTCGACTACCTGACGGAAAGAGGCGAGAAGGTCGGCGTGATCAAGGTTCGGCTCTATCGTCCCTTCTCACGCGAACACCTGCTACAGGCGCTTCCTGCGACCGCCAAGAAGATCGCCGTACTTGACCGCACCAAGGAACCGGGCAGCGCGGGCGAACCGCTGTATGTGGACGTAGTGACCGCTTTGTCCGAATCAATGGCGCTGGGCGAGTCGAAGTTTGCCGCCTTCCCGCGGGTCGTTGGGGGCCGTTACGGCCTGTCGTCCAAGGAATTTACGCCGGCGATGGTGAAGGGGATCTTCGACGAGTTGGCGAAGGACAGCCCGAAGAACCACTTTACGATCGGCATTATCGACGACGTCAGCCACACGAGCCTCGATTACGATCCCCATTTTGACATTGAACCGGATGACGTCGTGCGAGCCGTGTTCTGGGGTCTCGGTTCGGATGGTACAGTCGGGGCGAACAAGAACTCGATTAAGATCATCGGTGAAGAGACGAACAACTATGCCCAGGGCTACTTCGTGTACGACTCGAAGAAGTCGGGCGCACGCACAATATCGCACTTGCGCTTTGGCCCGCGGCCGATCAAGAGCACGTATCTGATCCGGCGGGCTAATTTTGTGGCGGTGCACCAGTTCGGCTTCTTCCAGACCTACGATGTGCTGGAGCCGGCGGCGGAAGGCGCAACCCTGTTGATCAACGCACCGTATCCGGCGGATGAGGTGTGGAATCACCTGCCGCGGCCGGTGCAAGAGGAGATCATTCGCAAGAAGCTCAAGGTCTATACCATCGATGCGTATAGCGTAGCCGGCGATTTGGGGCTGGGCATTCGCATTAACACGATCATGCAGACCTGCTTCTTCGCGATCAGCGGCGTGCTTCCGCAGGAAGAGGCGATTGCCGAGATCAAGAAGGCCATCGAGAAGACCTACGGCAAGCGCGGCGAGATTGTGGTCCGCCAAAACTTCGCTGCAGTCGATGCGGCCGTAGCGCACATGTACAAGCTAGAGGTTCCGGCGCAGGCGACGGGCACGATTGAGATGCCGGCTGTTGTGCCGGACGAAGCGCCTGAGTTCGTCAAGAACGTGACGGCCATGATCATGGCGGGCGACGGCGACTTGTTGCCGGTCAGCGCCATGCCGGTGGACGGAACCTTCCCCAGCGCTACGACACAGTGGGAAAAGCGCAACGTCGCTCTAGAGGTTCCGATTTGGGAGCCGGACATCTGCATTCAGTGCGGCAAGTGCGTACTCGTCTGCCCGCACGCCGTGATCCGCAGCAAGGTGGTGTCGGAAGCTGAGCTAGCCGGCGCGCCTGAAGGCTTCAAGACGGCGGATGCGCGCTGGCGCGAATACCCGGACAAGAAGTACACGCTGCAGGTGTCGATGGAAGACTGCACGGGCTGCACGCTCTGCGTCGAGGTTTGCCCGGCGAAGGATAAGAGTGTGGCAGGCCGCAAGGCCATCAATATGCACCCCATCCACCCGGTACTGGAAGAGGGGCGCAAGCACTGGACTTTCTTCGACAAGCTGCCGGAACAGCCGCATGTCGATTCGGTGAAGTACAACAACGTCAAAAACATCCAGCTGCTGGAGCCGCTGTTCGAGTTCTCCGGCGCATGCGCCGGCTGCGGTGAAACGCCGTACCTGAAGTTGATGAGCCAGTTGTTCGGGGACCGGGCGTTGATCGCCAATGCCACGGGCTGCTCGAGCATTTACGGCGGCAACCTGCCGACGACGCCGTGGTCGAAGAACGCAGAGGGGCGCGGTCCTGCCTGGAGCAACTCGCTGTTTGAGGACAACGCTGAGTTCGGGATGGGCATGCGGCTGACGTTGGATAAGCAAGGCGAGTATGTGCGCGAACTGGTGGTGCGTCTGCGTGATGTAATCGGCCATAAGCTGGCAGACGATCTGCTGTCAACGGATCAATCCGAGCCGGAGGGCATCGAGGCGCAGCGTGCGCTCGTCGAGCAGCTAAAGCGCACGATTCAGAATGACGATGCGCCGGAGGTGCGCGATTTGTACAGCCTAGCCGACAAGCTCGTGAAGAAGTCGGTCTGGATTGTCGGCGGCGACGGCTGGGCATACGACATCGGTTATGGCGGTCTGGATCACGTCTTGGCGTCCGGGCGAAATGTTAATGTGCTGGTGCTGGACACGGAGGTCTATTCCAATACGGGCGGGCAGTCGTCCAAGGCGACGCCGATGGGCGCGGTGGCGAAGTTTGCCGCAGGCGGCAAGCCGACGGGCAAGAAGGACCTGGCCATGATGGCAATGACCTATGGCAATGTCTACGTAGCGCAGGTGGCGATGGGGGCCAGCGACCGCCAGACGGTGCAGGCCTTCCTAGAGGCCGAGTCGTACGACGGGCCGTCGCTCATTATCGCTTACAGCCACTGCATTGCCCACGGCATCAACATGGCGAAGGGCATGGATCAGCAGCGTCTTGCCACCGAAACCGGGTACTGGCCGCTGTTCCGCTATGACCCGCGGCTGAAGGAGCAGGGCAAGAACCCGTTCCAACTGGACTCAAAGGCGCCGAAGGGTGCGTTCCGCGACTATGCGTACAACGAGACGCGCTACCGCATGTTGGCGCAGTCCAATCCGGAACAGGCGGAGATCTTGCTCAAGCAAGCGCAGGAAGCGATCTATGATCGGTGGCAGCGCTATGAGGACTTCGCGAAGCAGCGTACGGCGGAAACGGCATAAACGGAAGTGCTGAGATTGCGCCGTATGGACGCGTCAATCCGCCTCCATACGGCGCATAGGCCTGACGGCGCTATGCCGGATCGACCAATAGAACAGACCACGGAGATTGACTGATGGACCTGACCACGAACTATATGGGCCTGACGCTAAAACACCCGATTGTGCCGTCTGCTTCGCCCATGTCCGACAACCTTGGCAAGATACGACAATTGGAAGATGCGGGCGCATCGGCTATCGTGATGTACTCGCTGTTCGAGGAACAGATCGCCAGCGAAAGCTTGATGCTTGACCACTACCTGACTTACGGCACCGAGAGCTATGCCGAGGCGGTCAGCTACTTCCCGCATATGGAGTCATACAATGTAGGTCCGCATGAGTATCTGGACCTGCTGCGCAGCGCCAAGGAAGCGGTCGACATCCCTGTGATCGGCAGCCTGAACGGCATCTCGACGGGCGGCTGGATCGAGTACGCGCGCCATATGGAGGATGCTGGGGCTGACGGATTGGAACTGAACATCTACTATATCCCGACTGATCCCTTCATGGACAGCGCCGAGATAGAGCAGATGTATCTGGACGTAGTGCACGACGTGAAGAAGTCTGTGACGATTCCTTTGGCCGTCAAAGTCGGTCCCTATTTCAGTTCATTTGCCAACATGGCGATGCGTTTGAAGCAGGCTGGGGCGGACGCACTAGTGATCTTCAACCGCTTCTATCAGCCCGATATCGATCTGGAAGAACTGGCTGTGACGCCGAACCTGATGCTGAGCAATTCGCATGAGTTGCGCTTGCCGCTTCTGTGGACAGCGGTGCTTTACGGCCGAGTTGCAGTAGACATTGCGATCACGAGCGGCGTTCATACGCATGAGGACGTGCTGAAGGGGATGATGGCAGGCGCAAATGTCACGATGATGGCATCTGGACTGCTGCGCAACGGCCCAGACCGAATCGGTGCGATTGTGGAAGACCTGAAGCGGTGGATGGAAGAACACGAGTATGAGTCGATTCAGCAGATGCGGGGCAGTATGAGCCAGCGCAATGTGGCGGAGCCTGCAGCTTTCGAGCGGGCGAACTACATGAAGGTGCTCGGCTCGTGGCGCCAGGACCCGACTGGCGCCGACTTGAGGTAGGCCCGCTTCTGAAATGTCGCGCTGACAAGAGTAGGGGCGGCGTCTGTAACAGGCGACCGCCCCTGTGGCCGGCGCAGCGGCCATCGCCCAGTGCAAGGGCGCCTGCAACGATGCAGGCTGCGCACGAATGAACGGAGGGAGGATGCGGCGACATGACCAAGCGCAAGGTGCTCATTCCGTTGGACGGCTCGTCTTTTAGCCGTCAGATTGTCCAAGTAGTCCGCACGTTTTTTGACCCCGACGACGTAGACATCTTACTTTTCCGGGCGGCATACCCGCCGAGCATTGCGACCGATGTGGCGCCGCAGGATGTGTTTATGGGCGCGATGCCGCTGTCCGGTTCGTACGACGCTTATACTCAGGCTGTGGACTCGGAATACGCTTCGGCAACGCAGGAACGCGAGGAGTACCGTGCCGAGCTAGCGGCGGAATTGCAGCGCGAGGTGGAGCGGCTGCAACAAGCCGGTTATTCAGCTTCGGCCGAGGTGCAGTTTGGCGAGCCGGCACAGCGCATCATCGACTTTGTGGCCGATCAAGGCGTCGAGCTTGTGGCGATGACAACCCATGGTCGCGCCGGTCTGGGCCGGCTTGTATTGGGCAGTGTGGCGGAGCGAGTTGTGCGCAGCGTGTCGGCGCCTGTGTTGCTCATGCGCAACCTGCCGGAGTCGAATGCGAATGAGGCGCCCGGCACGGCGTTATCGCGTACGCTTGGGGCCGGACAGCAGTTGCGCATCGCCACAGCGACCGACGGGTCGACCCTGGCGCAGGAAGCGATCTGCAAGGCGGGCAACTTGGCGCAATTGCTGGGCGCGCTGCTCACCGTCTATGTGGTGGCGAGCGATCGGAAGGATGCGAGCCATAGCCGGCGGATAATGGAGGAGGCGTGCCGGCAGATCGCACAACTGGCGCCGCGACCGGAGGTTGTGCCGCTGGTCGGCTTCACGGACGAGGTGTTGTTGGAGGAGACCGGGCGGAACCGGATTGACCTGCTATGCATAGGCGCGTTTCAGGACCGCGGCGCAGGGGCGTCGAATGCGATCGGTCCAACGGCGCAACGGTTAGTGCAGCATGCGCCGTCGAGCGTGTTGATGTATAAGGGGCACCGCGCCAAGTTCAGACGCATTTTGGCTTGCGTGGCGGTGGACGATTCGCTAGATTTGATGGTGGTCAATGCGGCGGCGCAGTTTGCGCGCGCCATGGACGCTGAATTGCGGCTCTTGCATGTGGTGCCGCCGTCGGCAGCGTCGTACCTGTCGCCGGCGCGTGACGATGCCGGCGCGTCCGGCGCAATGGCGTTGGAGGCAGTGCTAGCCCAGGGCACGCGCTTGTCGGAGTTGGTCAAAGCTTGGATAGCGCGGCTTGAGGAATACGGTATCGGCAGCGACGTGATGCTGATTCAGCGCGGCAGTGTGCCGGAAGCGATCCTCAAGACTGCGCATGACGGCGAGTATGACCTGGTTGTGGTGGGCAGCCGTGCCGGCCCGGCACATTTCTTGGGCAGCGTGGCAAACGGGGTTGTGCGATATGCGGAGCAGTCTGTTCTGGTGTTGCGTTTGTCGAATGCCGGAGCATAAGGCGTTGTCCGGCGAAGGGGCTGGCGACAATGAAAAGACATCTTTCTCAAGTCAGCGACTGGATGACACGGGACCCGATCACGATCACTTCGAGTTCTACGTTGGCTGTCGCCTGGGACCTGATGCAGGAACAGGGCGTGAGACGGCTGATCGTGGCGGATGGTGAGTTTCTGGGCATCGTGACGCTGAGTGATATTCTGCGCGTGATGCCGTTGCGCGAGGAAACCAGCGATCGCGAGACGAGACTGCTGATGACAACTCGCCGGGTGAGCGACGTCATGACGTATGACCCGGTCACAATTGACCCCGAAGACACGATCCAGGAGGCTGCCGAGCGCATGTTGGAATATGAAGTGAGCGGGCTGCCGGTCCTGGACGGGGAGCGCGTGGCGGGGATCATTACCGAGTCGGACATCTTCCGGCTGGTGGTCGAGTCTTGGGCGGAAGAATCCGTCTCGGATTGAGGCGGTTGCCAGCCGGCACGATATGCCCGGAGAGGTTGGGTGATGCGCGGCTGCGAATCAGCCGCGCGTTATGTTCTCCTGAGTCGCCTCTTCGATGAGGCGTTGCTTCAGATCCCACAATTCGGTTGTAAGTGAGACGTGATAGATATGGGGGTTGACCAGACGGCGGATGCCGGGGTCGAGCCGCTCCATGTCTGCTTCCCGGCGCGCCCGCAGGGCGTCGAGCGGGGGAAAACCGGCGACGGGCTTGCCTTCGACCAGAATGTCGACGAGCAGCGGTTCCATGTGCGAGATGTCGTCCTGGTGAATCGTGCGGCGTTTGGTGTGGTCCATCGGATGGCGCAACACAAGAGAGGGCAGGGCGCGAGGGTCTTCGTGTTCTAGACAGAGGAGATCGGCGGTCGCCTTGTCCCGCTGATCGTAGATGCGCCAGATCTGTTTGATGCCGGGGTTGGGCGTCTTGGCCGGCGTGTCAGAGACCTTGATTGCAGAGTTCCAGCGTCCGTCCTGTTGAACGGCGACTAGCTTATAGACGCCGCCGAGGGCGGGCTCGCCCCACGAGGTGATGAGGCGCGTGCCAATGCCGTAGATGAGCCGGTTAATCAGGCTGTCCGGGTCGACGCCGTAACGGGGCGCTTCTGCGCTGATCTGGGTGATGATCTGCCACATGACCAGTTCATCCAGATCGCCGGAGATGACGATGCTGGTGTCGGGGAAGCCGGCATCGTCCAGCATGCGGGCAGCGCGGATGCTGAGGTAGGCGAGATCGCCGGAGTCGAGGCGAATGCCGACGGGGCGATGGCCTTTGCGGCGAAGCTCTTCGAAAACGGTGATGGCATTGGGCACGCCGCTTTCCAGCGTATCGACCGTGTCGACGAGGAGCAGGCAGTCATCCGGATAGACGTCGGCGTAGGCGCGGAAGGCGCCGAGTTCGCCCATGCCCAGGGTCATGAAGAGCTGGACCATGCTGTGGGCGTGGGTGCCTTTGGGCGGGACGCCCATCGTGCTGGATACGGCGACGTTCGAGGTGAAGTCCGCTCCGCCGAGGAGCGCGGCGCGTGCGCCGGCGTTGCCGCCCTTCTCCTGGGCACGGCGTAGGCCGAATTCGAGAACGGGTCTATTACGCCCCGTGTCGGCGATGCGTGCGGCTTTGGTGGCGATCAGCGTCTGGTAGTTCAGGTGATTGAGCAGGGAGGTCTCCAGGATCTGGGCCATCGCCAGCGGCCCCTGCACCACGGTAAGCGGCGCGTTCGGATGGACGACGCGCCCTTCCGGGACTGCGCGCACGGTGAGCGAATCGAAGCGTCCGTTGGCCTTGAGCCAGGCGAGAAAGTCATCGGCAAAGATGCGGCGGCCTGCGTTGTCGCGTTGGCTGCGCAGGAAGTCGAGGTCCTGCTGGCGGAAATGGACGTGTTGCATCCAGTCGACCAGCCACTCCATACCGGCGTTGATGCAATAGCCGGCCTGATGGCTGCCGTAGTCGGGGTAGCGTCGGAAGAAGTGATCGAACTGGACAATTGATTCGTGAAGGCCCATTCGGTAGTAGAGATGGGCCATCGTAAGCTGGTATTGGTCGGTAAGGAGGATGCCCTCCAGCGTCTCACGGTGCGAGAAACTCATGGTCGCGTGTCCTTTGGACTGAAAACGTGCTGTCGGGTCTGCTGTGGCGCAGATTGCCTCGATTTCGATTGTACCACAGCGCCGCGTGAGCGAACGGGCGGTGATGGCGGCGTGTTCTGATGTCCGGGCAATCCTGCGTAGCGGGGTGGCTACGGTATAATGAGTTAACTCAAGTACAGCGGCAGGGAACACGTGTGCACAGTTAAAGCAAGTGAAGTGAAATGCAGATGTCATGGCAAGTATGAAGCCCCTGAGCGAGGAATCCCCTAGAGTCAAGTCGGTGCGGGTTGTCTTCCAGCCGAACGGCAGGCAAGGTAACGTGCCGGTTGGAACCAATCTGCTGGAGGCTGCGCGACAACTCGGCGTGGAGATCGAGTCGATCTGCGGCGGACACCAGACCTGCGGCAAGTGCATGGTGCTGGTGGAGGAAGGTGACTTCCCCAAGTTCGGCATGTCGAGCAGCGGGGATCACCTGTCGCCGCCAGGCGATCGAGAGCGGGCCTACGCGCAGCGTCGCGGGTTCGCGCCTGGGGCGCGCCTGAGCTGCGCGTGCAGCGTTACCGGCGACCTGGTGGTGCGCGTGCCGGAGGAAAGCCAGACGCGCAAGCAGGTGGTGCGCAAGGGCGCGGGCATCGCACGGCGCATGACGGTGGATGCGGCTATGCGGCTGTACTACGTTGAATTGCCCCCGGCGCATTTGAAGGACCATCGTGGGGACTGGGAGCGGCTGGCCGCGGCGTTGGTGGAGACGCATGATCTGGAAGACCTGCGCATCGATCTGACGGCTCTGCGCGAGCTTCAGCTTGCGCTGGATAGGGGCGGGCGCTGCGTCACGGTTACCGTTTGGGACCGGCAGGAGGTCGTGCGCGTCCAGCCCGGTTTTCTCGACGTTGTCTACGGCATATCGCTCGACATCGGCACCACGACGATGGCCGCGCATCTGTGCAACCTGCGCACCGGCGACCTGTTGGGGGGCGCCAGCCGCATGAACCCGCAGGTGCCTTTTGGCGAAGACCTGATGAGCCGCGTGAGCTACGCCATGTTAAACGAGGACGGCGTTGCGCGTATGCAGGGGGCTGTGCTCGAGGCCATCAACGGCATGATCGCGGAGTTGGCGGATGAGGCCGGCATTCAGCCGCAGGACGTGGTCGAGTTGGTTGCGGTGGGTAACACGACCATGCATCACCTGTTGCTCGGCATCAACCCGCGTGAGTTGGGCGGTACGCCCTTCAGCTTAGCGACGCACGGTGCGCTGAATGTGAAGGCGCGAGAACTGGGTATCGCCATAGCGCCGGGGGGCAACATTTTCATCCCGCCATGTGAGGCCGGCCATGTGGGAGCAGATAATGTGGCTGTGCTTGTTGCCGAGGCGCCGTATGCGCAGGATGCGATGATGCTGATCATCGACGTGGGCACCAACGGCGAGATCCTGTTGGGCAACCGGCAGGGCGTCTACAGCGCCAGCAGCCCGACCGGCCCCGCCTTCGAGGGCGCACAGATTGTCCACGGGATGCGCGCGGCGGAAGGGGCGATCGAGCGCGTGCGCATCGACCCGGCGACGCTTGACGTGCGCTACAAGATTATCGGCCGCGACGACTGGGTGACGAGCGCGGCGGATGGTTCTGGCGCGTCGCGTGCCGATCACGCAGCCGCGAACGAGGGACAGCGTGATCGGCGGCAGCGGCTGGGCGACCAGGCGATGACGCCGGAAGTGCGCGCGTCGGGCATCTGTGGCTCCGGCATCATCGAGGCGGTGGCGGAGCTGTTCTGGGCCGGGCTGGTGGCGCCTAACGGACGTTTTGTGCAGGCATCGCATCCGAGGCTGCGCACGGCGCAGGCCAACGGCACGGGCAAAGCCGAGTTCGTGTTGGCCTGGGGACATGAGACCAGCACAGGCCGAGAGATCGTCATCCATGCCGACGACGTGCGCGCCATCCAGCTTGCTAAGGCCGCTCTGTACGCCGGCACAAAGCTGCTCATGCAGCGGCTGGGGCTAGAGCGGGTCGAGCGCATTGTGCTGGCTGGCGGCTTCGGCAGCTACATCGACCCGCGCCACGCGATGGCTTTGGGCATGATTCCGGACTGCGAACTGTCCAGGGTGAAAGCCGTGGGCAATGCCGCGGGTGATGGCGCGCGGATGATGCTGTTGGATCGCAACAAGCGTGACGAGGCGACGTGGGCTGCCCGCTGGGTGCAGTATGTGGAGACGGCTAGCGAACTGAGCTTCCAAGAGGAGTTCGTCAGCGCCATTAACATCCCGCATGCGTTCGACCCGTTCCCGCGCGCCGAGGCGATAGTGTTCGAGGCCAGCAAGCAGTGGACAGACGAGCGCAGGCGGGGATGGCTGCGGTACGCAGGCAGCGGTTTTGAGCAGATCCGGTCGCTCGTACCCAGCGAGGAGACGCCGGATGTATCGGAGGCAGCTTCGAGAACAGACGAGCCACAGCACAGGGAGAAAGGCTAGACGATGTCTGCAGTAGCGCCGTATGGCAGTTGGCGGTCGCCGATCAGCGCTGAGATGGCGGCGGGGAGCGCCGTGCGTTTTCAAGAGGCCTGTGTTGCCGGCGACGCTGTGTACTGGGTGGAGTTGCGTCCAGCGGAGCGCGGGCGTTGCGTGTTGATGCGCCTTGATGCGAACGGGCGCCAGTCGGAGGTGACGCCTCCGGAGATGAATGTGCGCACGCGCGTGCATGAGTATGGCGGCGGAGCGTCAATGGTAGGCGACGGCTTTGTGGCCTATGCTAACTTTGCCGACCAGAGACTGTATGTGCAGCGAGGCGGTGATGCGCCGCGTGCGATCACGCAGGCGGGTTTTCGCTATGCCGACGGTGTCGCGGATGCGCGCCGCAACCGGCTGATCTGCGTGCGCGAAGACCACACAGTAGAGGACCGCGAGGCGATCAACAGCATCGTGGCGGTAGACCTCGACGGAGCCATACCGGACGTGACGCTTGCGTCGGGCTACGATTTCTATTCGAACCCGCGGCTGAACGCAGATGGATCTCAACTTGTCTGGATCGCCTGGAACCATCCGCAGATGCCGTGGACTAAGACGGAACTGTGGCTGGCGGATGTCAGGCCGGACGGCAATGTAGCCAACGCGCGCTGCTTGGTTCGCGGCGACGAGTCCGTTAACCAGCCGGTGTGGACGGAAGATGGCTCGCTGTTATTTGTGAGCGATCGATCGGGCTGGTGGAACCTCTACCGGTGGGCAGAGGGCGGGTCGCAGCCGCTTCTCGAACGCGAGGCGGAATTTGGCCGGCCCCAGTGGGTCTTCGGGGAGCCTACCTTTGGCGTCCGCAGGGGCAACAGGGTCGTGTGCAGCTACTCGACTGAGGGGCGGTGGCGGCTAGGGGAGTTAGGCCTTGCTTCGGGCATCTGGCGTGAGATTGACACGCCTTTTACGTCGATCGGCAGCCTAAACGTAGCCGATACGCACGCGGTCTTCATCGGCGGCTCGCCTACGCAGGCCAATGCGGTGGTGCGGCTTGATTTGGAGAGCGGCGAGTGCGAGACGCTGCGATGCTCTAGCGATCTGCAGATCGATACAGCGTATGTCTCGGTCCCGCAAACGGCTGAGTTTCCTACGGAGAATGGGTTGAAGGCGCACGGCTTTTTCTATGCACCGCACAACGCGGACTTCTTCGGGCCGGATGGTGAACGTCCACCGCTGATAGTGATCAGCCACGGCGGGCCGACCAGCGCCACGACGGACGTGCTTAGCCTGTCGGTCCAGTACTGGACGAGCCGCGGCATCGCTGTGCTGGACGTGAATTACGGGGGGAGTGCGGGCTATGGCCGGGCCTATCGCCAACGACTGAACGGCGCATGGGGCATCGTCGACGTGGACGACTGCGTGAACGGCGCGCGCTGGCTGGCTGCGCAAGGGCTGGTCGACGGTGAGCGGATGGTGATCCGCGGCGGCAGCGCAGGCGGGTTCACCACGCTGGCGGCGCTGACGTTCGGTGATGCGTTCCGTGCCGGCGCGAGCTACTACGGCGTGAGCGACCTGGAAGCGCTAGCCCTGGAGACGCACAAGTTCGAGTCACGCTATCTAGACGGCTTGATCGGCCCGTACCCCGAACGGATCGACCTCTATCAGGAACGATCGCCTATCCATCATGTCGAGCGGCTGGCGCAACCGATCATCTTCTTCCAGGGGCTGGAGGACAAGGTTGTGCCGCCGAACCAGGCAGAGCGGATGGTCGATGCGTTGCGCGCCAAGGGCGTGCCGGTCGCGTACGTGGCATTTGAGGGGGAGCAGCATGGATTCCGGCAGGCGGCCAATATCGTGCGCGCCATGACGGGGGAGCTATACTTTTACTCTAGAATGCTCGGCTTCGAAGTGAGCGACGCTATCGAGCCGGTCAAAATCGAAAATGACGCGGGCGCCGAATAAGACGCATCGCACAGGATTAAGAGGAGAAGAATATGTCGATCGACAAATTGGCGGCGAAACTGGCTGCGCAGCGCTTCGTGTTGGGCGACGGCCCAATGGGATCCATGCTTTACGCAGAGGGATTGAGCCCGGAAGTGTCACCGGAACTGCTGAATGTGACGCAGCCTAATACGATTCTTGAGATTATGCGGGCGTATGTGGACGCGGGATCAGAAGTCATCTCGACCAACAGCTTTGGGGGGAACGCCGGGAGATTGAGTCGTTCGGGGGCGGCGGAGCGCGTGGAGGAGCTGAATCGGGCCGCTGCGCAATTGGCAAGGCAGGTGGTTGACGGACGCGATTGCTTGGTCGCCGGTTCAGTGGGACCGACGGGGGAGTTGCTGGAGCCGTATGGCCTGCTGACGTTTGATGAGGCGACGGCGATGTTCGAGACGCAGGTGCGCGCGTTGGTTGCAGGGGGCGTTGACCTGATTTTGATCGAGACCATGACGCAGCTTCCGGAGATGGAGGCGGCGGTCAAGGCCACGCGCCAAGTGTCCGAGGATCTGTTCATCGGCGCCAGCATGAGCTTCAATACCAACCTCCATACGATGATGGGCGTCAGCCCGCTTCAGGCGCTGGAGGCGCTGCGCGGATGGGGCGTTCGACTAATCGGGTCGAATTGCGGTAACGGGCCTGCGGAGATCGAGACGGTGATGGCGCAGATGGCAGCGCATCGGCCGGAAGGGGTCTACTTGCTGGCGCAAAGCAACGCGGGCTTGCCGCATGACGAGGATGGGGAGACGGTATTTGACGGCACGCCTGAAGTGATGGCAGAGCACGCCGTCAAGATGATGCGGATGGGCGTTAACTACATTGGCGCGTGCTGTGGTAATACGCCGGCGCACATCGCAGCGATGCGAACGGCGCTAGATGCAGCGGCTGGCGTAGGCGGGGTCGAGCGTTGAGGCGCGTCCTGTTCCTGTTTCTCGACGGCGTGGGGCTTGGGCCTGCCGACCCGGCGGTGAATCCTCTGGCAGCCGGCCGCTATCCGACCCTGGACTATTTGCTAGACGGTTACCCGTTGTTGATGGCGACGGGGCGCGTTTCCACGGAACGAGCGGATTTGGTTCCACTCGACGCATGTTTGGGTGTAGACGGCAGGCCGCAGAGCGCGACTGGACAGGCTTCGTTGTTGACTGGGCGCAATGCACCCGCCGCGCTGGGCGAGCACTATGGGCCCCGACCGGACGCGCGCGTTCGTCGCCTGCTTGACGAGGGGACGGTGTTCTCGCAACTGGAGGAAAGCGGGGCGCCGGCCCACTTCTGCAATGCGTACCCTGCCGGCTTCTTCTCTGCCGTAAAGCGCGGCAAACGCCTGTTGAGCGCGATCCCCTATGCCGCGCAGGCGGCGGGTTTGCGGTTGCGAACCTATGAGGACCTGGCGGCGGGCAATGCCCTCAGCGCGGACTACACCAGCCGCGGCTGGCGCGAGCAATTGGGTTATGCCGATGCGCCGGTCTATTCAGCGCGTGAGGCGGGCGCTGTGTTGTGGCGGCTGGCGCGGCCATACCAGTTCGTCCTGCACGAGCACTGGCAGACCGACTTGTTCGGGCATGGGCGAAAACTGAATGAAGCAGTCGCCGATCTTACGTTGTTCGATGAGTTCCTCGGCGGATTGATCGAGGCGGCGGACATGGAGAGCACGATGATCGTAGTCGCCAGCGACCACGGCAATGTGGAGGATTGCAGCCACGGCAGGCATACGACCAACCCGGCATTAGGCATCCTGGCTGGGGCGCGAGACGGGATCGATGTATCGGCTATTTCGCGGCTAACCGACCTGAGGTCTGTCGTTCTTGATTTTCTCCGAAGTAGAGAGAACTGACGGAAGGACAGGCGCGTCGAGCAGAATACGAACCAGAACATGGAAAACAACGCCTTCCGGGTAGAGGCTACTCCCTGGAGGGCGTTTCTTTATCGAGCGACAGCGCAGGCGCCGGCTACGCGTCGGGTTCTCGCACGAAGAGGAGCAGTAATACAAGGCCAACTACGGCAGCGACCGTCGAGGTGACGGCTACTACGGTGATGCCGTAACCCGCATATAGCGCAGGTGCGACGAAGTTGGCGAGCGTCACCGCGCCGAGGGAAATGGCAGAAGAGAGGGTCATGACTTTGGCGCGCTGCGCGGGGACCTGTTCGCTGAGCAGGGGGATGCAACTGACGATGGAGAACTCGAAAAAGCCGCGCGTCACCGCTACGCCAATCACGGCGATGACCATGCCGGTGTTGAGCCAGGGCAGCAACAGGTAACCTGCCAGCGCGCCGACAGAACCGATGAGCAGGCTGCGTCGCTTGCCGATGCGGTCGGCAAAGAGGCTGACCGAGACGCTGGCGACTAGGTCACAGACGCCAAAGATGAGGGCGACGGTCCCAAGTTGCGTCGCGGAGAGTCCGTACTCGGCGCTAAACCATGCGCCGTAGACGATCATCAACTGCACTGCGGCGAAATGGTTGGCCGAAGAGACGCCGATTGCGGCATAGGCGGATAGGGCGTTGTCGCCCAGCCGAAAGAAGTTCAGGACGCGGGCGGGAATGCTTGCTCGAGGCGGCTTGGGGTGATCGGCGTGGGCGTGCGCACTGGCGTCGCGTGCTGAGGGCAAGGCGCTGAAAACGACAGCCATAACCACAAGACCGGCGCTGAGGACAAAGAACGGGGCGCGCCAACCGGCCACGTTGATGAGCTGGCCCATGAGATAGAGACCGAAGATGCCGGTGAGCGCCCAGGAGTATTCCAACATGCCTAGGCCGCGCCCGCGCCGGCTATAAGGCAGGCGAGCGCTGAGGTAGGCATGGAGCGTGGGCACGAAGGCCGCCATGCCAAGCCCGGCGATGACCATGCCGATAGCCGCCGGCCATGCCGAGGGGCTTACGCCGACGACAAGCATGCCCGCTGCCGACAGCAGCAGGCCAAGGCGCAGAACGAGGCGGTATCCGTAGCGGTCAGCTGCGGCGCCGAACGCAGGCGAGAGTAAGCCCATGGCGCTGCGCAGGCTGACCAGACGCCCCATGACTACCACACTCGTGCCGAGTCCAGAGGCGATAAGCGGCAAGAACGGGTTGAAAAGTTGTACGCCGGTATCGACGATGATGCGGGCAATAATTGAGGTGCTGATCAGGCGGGCGAACGAGAGTTCCTGCTCAGAAACGGGCGTACGGCTTGCCACGAGACGATTCCTGTCTGGTAAGAATTCTGCCGGCGCTCAGTCGCCCGGCTCAACGCGCTGTACCAACGCGCCGGGCGGGGGGACGAACTCGAAGACGAGTGGGTCGATGGCTGCGTTGAAGTCGACGGATCGGAAGCGAATCTCGCGGCCGGAGGCATCACGCAGGGCCAGCGGGTAGGCGTATTTTGTGTCAAGCCAAACATGCAATGGCCCCGCCGGGAAAGCTGCATCGCCCGCCGGCACGCTGATCTCCCAATGATCCGTCCTGCGTCCGGCGAGGGTTTCGTTTCCGGCTTTGTGTATCGGATATCCTGCTTCGACGGCGCGACGGACGTCGGCGGGGAGTCGCTCGAGTGATGAGCCGGCCCCGGCCTCACCCGCTAGAACGGGCGTGTAGTTGCTGCGGTCCACCACGGTGACTAAGTTTAGCGCCGGAGAGTAGACCCAGCCCTCGCGGTGGTTGAGCGCGACAATCACGCCCTGAAAAGCGCCGGGGCCGGATTCGGTTTCTGTGCGCAGGAAGGACGGGCGCTGCAGCCAGAACTCCTGATTGAGCGTCACCGGACCTTGGGTGATGTCCAGCAAGCCCTGAACGGTCTCGACGCGGGCAAGCCCATCATCTAGCTGTCGCAAGAGCGCCGCGTGCGGGTCTCTTGCCGGTGCGCAGCCGCCAATCGTTAGGAGGGTTAGTAGGGTGAACAGGACAAACGCCGCACCGTGCAAGAGACGGAGCGGGCAAGGGAGGGTTGCGGAAAGCGGGAAGGATGCGAGCCGGCGCATCCCGACTACATCCATACACGCGGCGTATCGTGATCGTCACGTCCGCCGATGATGTGAGGGGGCGGCTCGCCGGAATCGTTGTGCGGCGGCCTCGCCAACAACTGGCGGCCCTGATTACCGCCGAGGTCGGGTCCGAGAATGCCCGCTTCTTCGAGCTGTTCGACGAGGCGGCTGGAACGGCTGTAGCCGATGCGCAGCTTGCGCTGCAGCAGGCTCACCGAGCCGCGGCCGGACTCTTGTACGATGCGCACGGCGTCGTCAAATAGCTCGTCGCGCGCTTGGACAGCCTTCATGCGGTCAATCTCTTCGAACAACTGCGCCTGCGCGGGCGCGGGCTCCGTCGCCCCGGAACCAGTCAGTGGAGGGGTGTCGAGCGGGTCGGACGGGCTGGTGAGGACCGGCTCGGATGGCGCAGCCGCGGGCGGCAGTGCGGCGCCATCGTATCTGTTCTGTTCTTCGTCGAGTTCGAGACTGCGCCCGCCCTTCCAGTAGCGCACGATGCGCGCGATCTCCTCGTCGCTCAGCCAGGCGCCCTGGATGCGTTCGAGCTTGCTGGCATCCGCCGCCATGAAGAGCATGTCGCCGCGACCGAGGAGGCGTTCTGCTCCGGGAACGTCGAGGATGACGCGGCTGTCCACCTGGCTGCTGACGGCGAAGGCGATGCGCGCCGGGAAGTTGGCCTTAATCAGGCCGGTGATTACGTCTACGGAAGGGCGTTGGGTCGCCACGATCAGGTGGATGCCGACGGCGCGGGCCATCTGCGCGATGCGACAGATGTGCTTTTCGACTTCTTCCGGAGAGGCCATCATCAGGTCGGCCATTTCGTCGACGACGATGACGATGTAGGGCAGGGGTTTTTCGTTGCGTTTGAGCAGGTAGGCGTTGTAGCGTTCGATATCGCGTGCGTTGGCTGCGCTGCACAGTTGATAGCGACGCTCCATTTCCTTTACCGCCCAAAAGAGCACCCCCGATGCCCGGTCGATCTCCGTGACGACGGGGCTGAGCAGGTGAGGGATGCCGTTATACATGCTCAGTTCGACCATCTTCGGGTCGATCATGAGCAGGCGCAGCGAGTCAGGCGTGTGGGAGAGCAGGAGGCAGGCGATAATGGAGTTGATGCAGACCGATTTGCCGGAGCCGGTGGCGCCTGCGATGAGCAGGTGAGGCATGCGCGCCAGGTCTGAGACGATCGGCTGTCCTTTGACATCCTCGCCAAGGGCGAAGCCAAGCTTGCCTTTCAGGCCTTGAAAGGCTTCGCTCTCCATCAGTTCCTTGAGGCCGACGACGTTGCTCTCGTGGTTGGGCACTTCGACGCCGACATAGCTCGTGCCGGGCACGGGGGCTTCGATGCGGACGCTTGAGGCGGCAAGCGCCAGGGCCAGGTCGTTGGCGAGGCCGGCGATTTTGGATACCTTGACCTTGACGCGTTGGGTTTCGCCGCGCACCGTCCGCTCGACATAACCGGGTTTGATCAGATATTGTGTGACAGAGGGTCCTTTGTACGCGCCCTCGAAATCGGCCGGCACGCCGAAGAGGGATAGGGTCTCTTGAATCAGCCGGCCCTGGCGGCGGATCAGGTCGTCGCTGTCTACCTGGCGTTCCCAATCGTTGAGCATGTCGTGCATATTGGGCAGACGCCATTCGTGCGCTCCCCCCACAATGTGCGGGGTCAGGACGTCGGGCCGAGACGGGGGCTTAGCAGGGGACGGGGCAGAGGGCGCAGGTGACGGTGGAGTCGGCGCGGGACGTTCCGTTACCGGCGTGCGGCGAAGCGGTTCAGATATGACGCGCGGCGGGTTTGCCGGCACCATATTGGGGGGCAACTCTTTCTGCCGGTTGCCGGTAAATCGCTCCTTGAGCCGTTTCCACCAGGGCAGTGTCCCGCTCGGGATGGGCAGCACGGGCTGGATCGGCGAGCGCCGGCGCTCCATGCGCTCGCGCCGCCAGTCATGCCAGCGGTACCAGAGATCGACTGCGGCGTGCATAAGGAGTTGATCGGTCAGCAGGACGCTGGCGAGTACGACGATAAGGCTGACGACCGACCAAGCTCCGATGACGCCCAACGACGACTGCAGGCCGGCGGCAATGGCGCTGCCGATTACGCCGCCGGCATGGGCAGGAGTTGAGGTGACGACTAGCGCAGCGCCGGTAATGAAGGCGAGGAACAAGGCGGTGAGGCCGGCGGGTCGCTGCCAAGGAAGGTCAGGCATTTGTTCGACGGCGCGGATGACGACCCAAAGGCCGAGGGCGCCGGCGACGAGGGGTACGCCCCAGACGCCAAGCCCAACCATCTCATTCAGGAAGCGAATCCATCTGTCGATGAAACTGCTGCGGTTGTCGGTCAACAAGCTGAGCAAGGTCAAGGCCGAAATCGCGATCAGCACGAGCCCCCATAGCTCGGGGCGTAGGAGGAAATCGGCTATCATTTGCAGCGTTTCTTGCTGCCGCTTTGACTTTCTGGATCGTCTTCTGGTTGCCATACGCCTAGCGTGAGAAGCGGTGTGCGAACAAACGTTCCGGTGCAGTATAGCATGGCCGGGCGGCGGCGGCAAGCGAATTCAACCCGGTCGCGGCCGCCCAGCAGGTGGTATGCTCTCCGATTGAGGCGATGAATCGCCTAGCTCTATACTTCCATGACGAGCGGCAGCACCATGGGGCGACGGCCAATTTCGCGGTAGGTGAAATCAGCCAAAGCATCCTTGATGCGTTCTTCCATGGCGCTCTGCGGCGCCCGCTTCTTGATTACCTTGAGCACGACCTCGCGGGCGCGCTTGATGAGGTCCTCGTTCTCGCGCATGTAGACGAAGCCGCGGCTGACGATTTCCGGGCCGTAAAGGATAGAGCCGTCGAATTCGTCTAGGGCCAAGATGCAGACGATGAAGCCGTTTTGGCTGAGGTGGCTGCGGTCGCGCAGCACGACATTGCCCACATCGCCAATGCCCAGACCGTCGACGAAAACGTGTCCGGCCTGCATGCGCTCACCCGGTCGCGCCACGATTTCACCGGCGCTGTGGTCGAAACGGCCAAACTCCATGACCTGCCCGTCTTCAAGCACGAAGGTATTGTCTTCCGGTACGTTTGTATCACGAGCCAGCCGGGCGTGCAGGACTAGGTGGCGGTATTCGCCGTGGACCGGAATGAAGTACTTGGGCCTGACCAGTTCGAGCATGTGCCGGTAGTCCTCGCGCCCGCCGTGACCGCTGACGTGGACATCACCCAATTCGTGGTAGAGAACGTCCACGCCCTGGCGGAACAGGTTGTCGACTGTACGGTTGAACAGCTGCTCGTTGCCGGGGATGGGCATGGCGCTGAGGATGACCGTGTCGCCCTCACGCAGGGTGATCTGGCGATGTTCACCGATGCTCATGCGTACCATCGCGCTGGTCGGCTCGCCTTGGCTGCCGGTGGCGACGATGACGACTTCGTTGGGGGGCAGCGACTCCATCTCCGTTGTGGTCAAGAGCTCGTCCTGAGTAATATCCAGGTAGCCTAACTGGATGGCGATCTTGACGTTGTTGACCATAGAGCGGCCTACCACACCGACGCGGCGATTGTGGCGCCGGGCGACGTTGATGATCTGTTGGACGCGGCCTAGGTTACTGGCGAAGGTGGCGAGCAACACCCGTCCTTCGGCTTTGGAGAAAGCGCGTTCCAGCATGGTTTCTACATTGCGTTCGCTGGGCGTTTGGCCTTCTTGTTCGGCGTTCGTGCTGTCGGCAAGCAAGAGCAGGACGCCTTGATCGCCCCAGGCGCGCAACTTGTCCGCCTCGGTCGGCTTGTCATCCGCGGGCGTGGGGTCGAAGCGGTAGTCGCTGGTGTGGATCACGCGCCCGGCAGGCGTTTGGACGGAGATGCCGACGCTGTCGGGGAAACTGTGGCAGGTGTGAAAGAACTCGACTGTGAAAGGATCCAGATCAACCACGTCGTCTTCGGTCACGGTGACGAGTTCGGCGTCGTCGAGCAACTTGTGCTCGCGCAGCTTGACCTCTAGCAGACCGCGCGTAAGGGCTGTTGCATAGATCGGGGCGTGAAGGCCCTGCTCCATAAGATAGGCGAGCGCGCCGATGTGATCCTCGTGTCCGTGGCTTAGAATGATGCCGCGCACCCAATCAAGGCGTTCGTAGACGTAGCCGGCATCGGGGATGACGATGTCGATGCCGTGCATTTCGTTGGTCGGAAACATGAGACCGGCGTCGATGATCAAGATGTTCTCGCCGGTTTCGAGCACCATCATGTTTTTGCCGATCTCGCCCAGCCCGCCCAGGGGGATGAGACGCAGGAGGGGCGAAGCGTCTGAATTGGTGGATTGTTGCGAATGTGCCATTGGCTATTCTCCGTTTCGTGTGTTCGATTACGTGCGTCGAAATCATTAAAGCAGTGAGATCCGCGATCCCCTGCATATCAGGGCAAATCCAAGAGACTTGGCTGAGAGAAATCCGCATCATCGTCAGGGGCGGTATCGCCGTGACGATGGTTGTGAACATTGGCGCCTGTAGCGTCGTCCGAACCCTCGTGCGGCGCGTAATCGGGATCGCCGGGGTGCGGCGCGCCGGCGGGCAGCGCTTCGCCACGCGCGGCGGCTGCATCGGCGGCCTGCGCCCTCTGGATCAGAGGCGGCAATTTCTGCATGTCACGCTCAAAGTCCGCCCGCCACTGGGGGTTGCGCAAGGCAGCCGCCGGGTGGAACATGGCAAGCGCCACGCGCCCGTGGCCGATATTGCGGATCTGCCCGTGTACGCGAGTAATGCCTACGTCGCCAAACCAGCGGCGCATGCTGAAGCGGCCGAGAGTGACGATGATACGCGGGTTGATCAACTCTACCTGCCGGTCAAGATAGGCGCTGCATGCCTCCAACTCGTCGGGGAGCGGGTCCCGGTTTTCGGGCGGACGGCACTTCACGACGTTGGTGATGTAGACGTCTTGGCGGCGGATGCCATTGGCTTGCAGTATCTCTGTGAGAAAACGCCCGCTCGCCCCGACGAAGGGACGGCCTTGGCGGTCTTCCTCGAAGCCGGGGCCTTCGCCCACGAACATGACGACCGCGTTGTAATCCCCTTCTCCGGGAACGGCGTGCGTCCTGCCGTTGGCGAGGGGGCAGGCGCGGCAGGCAATGATACGCGCTTCAAG
Source organism: Chloroflexota bacterium (assembly GCA_030058085.1). GTDB lineage: Bacteria > Chloroflexota > Anaerolineae > Caldilineales > Caldilineaceae > JASGTU01. The sequence continues at coordinate 14,931 of JASGTU010000222.1, read as the reverse complement.
CGCGTGCATTTCGTGTGTTGTGTTGTCGTGCGCTGTCATGTCAGTCGGCTCGATCAGGTGCGCCGGATGGCTTGCCGGGCGCTATCGCCTTGTTATCTATGTCAACTGCCGCATTATATCACTCGAATTTAGTCGCGTCGAAATTGCGGCGCGGCGGGCGAATAAACGACAGTGAGGCTGGGGATCCATTGTATCGGCTCAAGAACCGAAAGGCAGGACGCGTGTTGGCGCCCTGCCTTTCGAGAGGCTGATTTGGTTGCGGAGATGGTACAAAACCTAGTCTGGCCGCGGCAGTCGTTCCTGTACTGAAGGCAGCGCGGGGAAAGGTGCGTGCGGCTCGATCTGATACCAGTAGGCCGTACTCGAATAGTCATCCGAGCGGCGGTTGGCATGACCGTGCTCGATGGTGACGCGGATCGACTTCTGGAAGTGGATCGGGTCCTCGATGTGGAAGCGGTAGAGCGAGATCTTGCCCGACCAGTTTGGCCCGCCGGGGAGGGTGATGCCGTGATAGGGCGCGTCGTACTTGACGGCAGGGCAGTAGGCGGTGTTGAAGTAGTCCTCCGTGCCGGTGCCGTGCAGAGAAGGCGGCCATTCCTCGCCGTCGATGAAGATCATGTCGTCGCCCTCGCCATACCAGTTGAAGCAGCCGAAGATCAGGTCGGCGGCGCCTTCCGCTTCTTCCATGCGCATGGGCCAACTGACATTGTCGGGCCAAGCCAGCTTTTCGCCGGTGCGTAGGTTATGGATGTTGAGATTGCAGCCCACGTAGTGCCCTTGGCCTTCGGCCTCGAGGATCACGTAGTTGCCGGCGCCGCCGATGTTTTCGCCGCCGAACGAGAATTCGGTGTTGCTCATACCCTCATCAGAGACGCCCTCGCACGGGTTCTCGCGCCGCCATTGAGCGTGGAAGCGGCCCATGTCGGCGGGCAGGGAGTCGTGGAGCTCGTAGTCGATGTAGTAGTAGAACTGGACATCCGTCTCGCCTTCGTTGGTTAGGGCGAGATGTGCATGTGAGCCGAAGGGCATGGGAAAGAAGCAGTTGAAGGAGCGGCCGTCAGCCGGGCTCATCTGCAGCGGCAGAGAGCTGAAGGGCGTCATCTGGGCGTGGCCCATGCCGAAGAAATCGCCGAGTGGCGCTTCGACCGAAGGGTTCTCTTCGCCGTCCCACCACATGCGCAGCACTAGTTTGCGCAGGTAGTCCGGCTCCATGCTCAGATGGGTGCACCAGATATGGTTGATGCACCCGGCGCCTTCGATTTCGGCTAGGTTCAGGGTATCGCCGGGTTGTATGCGGCGAAAGTCGTTGTTGCCGCCGGTCGTATCCCAGCTGGAGATGCGACGGGTACGCACGTTGCGGATACGGGGCAGTTCGCCTAATGGGCTGCCTTTGAACATGCTCATATGGATCTCCTCGGAGCTAGCAGATGGATGAATCAGCGTCTAGATGCCGGCGGCTGCGACTTCGCGTTCGGTTTGCGGCGCATAGTCGATCGGGCGGAAGCAGAGCGCCTGCCGTTCGGGCCCGATCTCGACCAGCGGCGGGCGCTGCTGACGGCAGATGTCGCGCACATAGGGACAGCGTGCGGCGAACTTGCAGTGCGTCACTGCGTACTCTTTGGTTTCGACGTCGGGCAAGACGGCGATGTCGTCCCACTTTTCTCCGATTTTGGGCACAGAGTCCATCAGCAACTCGGTGTAGGGATGTTGCGGGTCCGTGAGAATGGCGTCGGACGGGCCGAGCTCGACTAGATTCCCGCGGTACATGATAGCGATGTAGTCGCTGACGTAGTAGGCCGTGGAGAGGTCGTGCGTGATGTAGACGAAACTGACCTGACGCTCATTTTTGAGCTGTAGAAAGAGGTTGACGATGTTCATGCGCAGCGAGGCGTCGATCATGCTCACCGGCTCGTCGGCTACAATCAGCTTCGGGTTGGGGATGAGGGCGCGCGCGATGGAGATGCGCTGCAGCTCGCCGCCGGAAAATTGATTGGGATACTTGCCCTCGACCAAGCCATAATCGAGGCCGACCGAATTGAGCGCACTGGCTATGACCTCGCGCGCCTGTTTACGGTTCGCCGCCGCACCTAGGTTGAGAGCGGTCTCGTAGAGGTAGCTGTCGACCGGCTTGCGCGAGCTGAACGCTTCGAAGGGGTTTTGGAAGATCGGTTGGACAAAACGACGAAACTCGTGACTGTCCATTCGGTCGGCGCCGGCGAATACATGACGGCCATCGATGTAGACGTCGCCGCCGCTTGGCTCCAACAGGCGCAACATAATGCGGGCCATCGTTGTCTTGCCGCTGCCGGACTCGCCTACGATGCTCAGGATAGCGGGCTCTCCGGCTTTAAGCGTCAAACTCACATCGTCGACTGCCAATAGGCGAGTGCCGGTGAGGAGGCCGCCGATGCGAAAGGCGCGGGTCAGTCCTTTGAGTTCCATGACTTTTTCGCTGCTCATGACTGTGCTCCTACCTTCTGCGCGTGGGCGGCTGCCATCGCCTCCTCGTGGAGGAAGCAGGCGGACAGATGGTCGTCCTCGATCTGAACGAGCGGCGGTCGCGCCTGGGTGCAGATGTCCATGGCGTGTGGACAACGCGGTGCGAACGGGCAACCGGGCGGCGGGTCGAGCAGGCTTGGCGGGCGCCCGCTGATGCCTTCTCGTGCGCTGTGATCGCCGATGCGCGGCAGGGACTTGATCAGCATCTCGGTGTAGGGATGTTGGGCTGCGCTGAAGATGCGCTCGGTTGGTCCTACCTCAACCAGTTGGCCGGCGTACATGATCGCCATGCGGTGGGTGATCTGGTAGTGGACGCCCATGTCGTGCGAGACGATGATCAGGGTGTTGCCCATCGTTTGTTGCACGCGGGTAAGCATGCGCAGAATGCCGCGCTGGACGACGACGTCAAGCGCGGTGGTCGGCTCGTCAGCCAAGATGATCTGCGGGTGCAGGAAGGTTGCGAGGGCCACGAGAACGCGCTGGCGCATGCCGCCGCTGAGTTGGTGCGGGTAGGCCTTGAGCACCTCGACGGGCAGATCCAGCTCTTGGAGGTAATCGGCGACCTGCTGGCGAATCTGCTCGCGGTTTCCGGCGCGATGAAAGCGGGAAACGGCGTCAAAGAACTGGTTCTCGATGCGCATCACGGGGTTGAGCACGCTCATCGAAGCCTGCGGCACGTAGGAGATGAACTCCCACCAGACTTTCGGCAGGTCTTTGGCCGAGAGGACGGATACTTGGCCGTTGTCCTTCATCTCGGCGCGGATCTCGCCCGAGACGAGACGCAGGGGAGGATTGATGTGGCCGTAGATCACTTTGATGAGCGTGGATTTGCCGCAGCCCGACTCGCCGGCAATGCCAAGGATTTCGTTAGGACGGATTTCCAGGCTCACGTCGTCCACAGCCTTGATCGGGCCGCGCGGACTGTCGTAATAGGCTTTGACGTTGGTAAGAGTGTACATGTGTTATCGCCCTCTACGTTCGGCCGAACGTTCCGACAGACCGGTTGAGAAAAGGAACAGGCCGATGAACATAACAACAATGGTCACCACAGGGGCGCCGATCCACCACCAGCGGCGGCCAAGCAGCGCTTGGTGTTGCAACGCCCAGTAGATCATGGTGCCAAGCGTCGACTCTTGCAAGCTTGATAGGCCGATCACGGCTAGGCTGGATTCGGCGCCGATAGCCACCAGCACCGTGTTGATCAGGTTGGCGAAAGCCCATGCCGTAATGAAAGGAAATATCTCTCGGATGATGATTTTCCAGCCCTGTTCTCCCGAGAACCAGGCCGTGTTGACGAACTCGCGTTCACGCATACTGAGGGCCATCGACCTCGACTGCCGGGCAGGCCAAGGCCAGTTGAATATGATGAGAATGCCGCTGATGAGATAAATCGACGCCTTGCCCTGCAACATGGAGGCGAGCAAGATTAGGATCGGCAGCGAAGGCACCACAATAAACACGTCCATCAGCAAGGTGAGGACACGATCTACAACTCCCCCCACGAAGCCTGCTGTCATTCCGGCGAGTACGCCGATAACCGTGGCCGCTATAGCGACAAGAAAGCCGATGATGAGCGAGTTGCGCGTCGACCAAGCTAACAGCCAGAAGGTGTCCTGGCCGAGGTTGGTTGTGCCCAGAAGGTGGTCGACGCTCGGCTTCAGATTGCGCGGCTGCGTGTTCCAGATGCGCGGGTCTTCGGGGGCGAACAAAGGCATAACGACGCCGAGGACGAAGATGACGGCAAGGATGGCCGCTCCCAGGAGAAGGCGTGTATTGGTCTTGGACATGGAACTATGGCCTGCCTTACCGGTAACGGATGCGAGGGTCGATGAACGGATAGATCAGATCCACCACAAAAGTAGCGGTGGAGACGGCTAGAATGGAGAGGCTGATTGTGCCCATCAGCAGGTTGTAGTCGGCTTGCAGTACGGCGGAATAGATGAGCGAGCCCACTCCAGGATAGCTAAACAAGATCTCAGTGATCAAAGCGCCGTTGAAGACGCCGCCCAAGACCAACGCCAACATCGTGATCTGGGGCAGAATGGCGTTCTGCGCCACGTAGCGGCTCATAATCCTGCCTTCGCCGACGCCCTTCAATTTGGCGAAATCGACGTACTCCTCTTCAGCTAGGGTGGACGAGAGGGCCTTCATGCTAAGGAACCACCAGCCGAAGTTGACGATTACGATGGACAACGCCGGGAGGATGGAGTTGTAGATGGCAGCCCAGACGTAATCGAGCGTCCACGGTTTTAGCATGGGCGACATGCTGAAGTTGGTGGGTAAGATTCCCCACACGTAGCCAAAGAGAATGATCATAATCAGGGCGAGGATGTAGTAGGGGATGGGATAGACCAGAACTGCAAAGCCTTCGAGGAACTTGGAGTAGGCTCTGAGGCGATGGTAGCCGGCTAGTAAGCCGATGGTATTCCCAAGCACCCATGCTATCAGAGTCGAAGCCAACAGCAGGCCCAGCGACCAGGGAAGCGCCCGTCCGATCAGTTGCGACACCGGCGTGGGGAACATGGCTAGCGATGGGCCAAAATCGAAAGTGATGAAGACGCGCCTCATGAAACCGAGGTATTGCTCCCACAACGTGCCCTCTAGGCCGAAGGAGGCGGTTAGCGATGCGCGGATGGCCTCCACTTGTGCCGGTTCCATGAAGGCGCCCTGCGACATCACGCGTCCGAGCATGGCAGAGACTGGGTCGGTGGGCATGAGACGGGGGACGAGGAACACTGCTGTCATACCGATCCAGACAACTATCACATAGGTAAGCAGCCGCGACAGCAGGAAGACAGCGAAGCGCATTGAGATTCTCCTCAGCGGAAGACCAAAGGTGGATGGCCCGTCCGGGACGAGCCCGTGAAGGGCGCTTGTTCAAGGCCCTTCACGGGAAGTGAAGCTACTATTGTAGAGCCTATTGGGCGATTACCGTCCGGTCGGCTCGAAGTGCGGAGTCATGTACTTGAACAGAGACCACCACCACCAGGGCCCTTCGTAGTAGTTGTCCGGGCTGGGGAAGTTGGTCCAGTAGTAGGTGTCCACCGGCACAAACTTCGACGTGCCGAACATGGGCAGCCACGGCAGTTCTTTGACGAACTCCTTCATGAACTCCTTCATGAGCTCGACCGTCTGCGGGTCATCGCTGGTCAAAGGTGCGATCTGGTCGAGGATAGCGGTCATCTCGGGGTCGGAGAAGCGGACCGAGTTGCCGGGGGCGGGCTGGCCAACCGGAACGACAAAGCTTGAGTTCCACTCGTTGTTCATGTTGTCCCAGATGTCCGGAGCAACGCCGCACCCGGGCCAGTAGGATCCGGCCTCAAAGGTGCCCATCGTCCAGTCATTCCAGAAGGAACCGCCTTCCTTGGCGGCCACATTGACGTCGATGCCGAATTGGTTCCAGACATCGGCGACGGCGTAGGCCAAGCGGCCCGACTGCACCTCGAAGTTGGCTGGGGCGTTGATGGTCATGGTCCAGGGTGAGCCGTCGGGTTTGAGCCATTTGCCCTGGGTGTCGCGCGTGAAGCCGACGCTCTCAAGCAACTCGGCGGCCTTGTCCGGATCGTGTTTCCACCAACCGACGCCGAAGATGTCGACCAACGCAGCCTCGTCGGTGGGCAGATCTTCGATGCCCTGCTCGGTCAATGTCGCTGCGATGTTGACGGCAAAGTCAGGGTCGAAGGGTGCATAGCCGTCGGGCAAGGTGAACTCATTCGTGAGCCAATCGCGCATCGGCTTGTGATAGGTCTCCTGCAGCACGGTGATGGGTGGTGTGGCGAGCGGGGAGACGCGCAACATGCCGGCAAAGGTCGAGAGCGAGACGCGCTGGATATCGGTGGCGAGGGCTAGCGCCCAGCGCACCTGCCACTGGTCGTAGGGAGGCGTGACCGTGACAAAGGCGATGCCGCGTTCGCATGGATCGTCCAATGCCGCGTAGGGGAAGGTCTCGGTCCAGGCCCGTGCGTACTCATTCTCGGTGCTCAGGATTTCCCAACTTTCGGGCGTGATGTCGGTGAACACGTCCAGCCGATGCTCGATGCCGGCCAATACGCGCTGTTCTTCGGGCCCGTAGAAGCGTAGCAAGATGTATTTCGGCTTGGGTTCGCCGACGACCTGGCCGACGTCAGTGTTCTGCCAGTCCTCACGCTTTTCCCACAGGAACCAGTTGCCGTTGGGGTCTACGTCATTGAGCTTGTACGGGCCGCTGGTAACGGGGGGGTAGAACATGAACGTATTGGGGTCTTCGTTTTCGAAGATGTGCTTGGGGATGATGTAGAAGCTGTCGCCCCAAACCGTGACGCCCAAGGTGTAGCTGAGACGCGGCTCGGACCGCTTGGTCCACAATTCCATGGTGGTGTCGTCGACGATCTCGTACCGGTCGATGACCTGGCTGAGGAAGCCGTTGTAAGGCAGCTCAGGGTTGTTTAGAACCATGTCGATAGTGTAGCCGATGTCTGCGGTAGTCAGAGGCTGTCCGTCGCTCCACTTGAGGTCTTCGCGCAGCTTGATGCGGAAATGCGTGTAGTCGTCGTTGAGCGGTTCGGGCAGATCCTCGGCCATGCCGCCGAACTGCTCGCCGGTGGTGGTGTTCATTTCCCACAGGTGAGACAGGGCGAGCATGTGGTAGCCGGTGTTGAAGCGGGTGCCCGACATGAAGGGGTTGAACTGGGTGGGATTGCTGGTGCGGCCGTCGAGCGAGTCGATGATCAACGTCTCACGGCGAGGCGTGCCGACTTCGGTCATCGGCTCTTCGCCCTCGGCTGCCGGTGCAGCTCCTTCTCCGGCGGGCGCCGCCGGCGCACACGCCGTAAAAACCATGGCGAATAGCGCTAGAAGCGTGATGAGCAGAGAAGCGCGTTTCTTTGACATTTGGTACTTTCTCCTACTGTGGTTAAGTGGCTTGAACGCTCAGTAGACACATACACAAGCCGTTACGGGATGGAGAGTGCAAGTTTGCGGGCGGTCACCTCCAATTCTAATTACATGCGAATGGAGCGTATTGACAGAGAACAACCGGCCAAGAAGACTAGCGGGGGCGTTCAGCCGGACACACTCAACGGATCGCTGCGGATTTGGAAGGGACTAAGCGACGGAATGGCTCGATATGATGGGCGCAAGACTGGCGGATGATGATCTCAGGCTGGAGGATGACTTCTTGACGATTACGCTGGCGGTCGCCGATGCGCGAGAACAACAACTCGGCGGCTGTATGGCCGAGCTCATAGGTAGGCTGGGCTGCCACGGTGAGTTGGGGCTGCATCAGAGTCATCCATTCCAGATCGTCGAAGGCTACGATGGCGATATCATCCGGTATGGTCAGACCTGCATCGCGAATGGCGCGCAAAGCGCCTAGCGTAAGCATGTTATTGCCGGTAAAGAGAGCGGTTGGTCGGTTTGGGCCAGAAAGAATACTGCGCGTTAAGTCGTAACCGTTGCGGTCAGATGGTTTGCCGTGACAGGCAAGCAATCGGCTGTCGGCAAGACCGTATTGTTCCATCGCCTTGTGATACCCCTCGCAGCGCTGACGGCCGGTCGTGGTTACTAAGTCAGGCACGATGGCGGCAATACGCTGATGTCCATCGGCAATTAGGTGCTCTACGAGCGCAAAGCTGGTGCAGACGTTGTCGACCAGCGCAGCGTCAATCTGATCGCCTTGAACCGTCCGGTCCACGGTGACGACTGAGATGCCCGCATCTAGAAGGGGCTGGCACGCCTGAGGATCCTCCGTGGTTGGGCAAATGACGACGCCAGCCACCTGTTCGGACACCATTAGGTCGATGTAGAGCTGTTCTTTCTCACGATCCTCGTCGGAGTTACACAGGAAGATGGCGTACTGGCGTTCGTAGGCGGCGTCTTCGACTGCGCGCACGAGATAGGTAAAAAACGGATTCTGGATGTCGGTGATGATGACGCCGATGATCTGGGCGTTGCGCCCGCGTAGGCTGCGGGCTACGCGACTGGGCCTGTATCCGAGTTCGCGGACGGCAGTCTGGACGCGTTCACGCAGTTCAGGACGGACATGCGGATAGCCGGCCAGAACGCGCGATACAGTTGCTGTCGAAACGCCGGCATAGCGTGCTACATCAATCAGACGGGTAGCCACGGTTTTCTCGAGTAAGCGGAGATTCGTAAACGATTACAATTCGTAATTGTAGCGGATTGGGGGCGCGTTGTCAAGACTAGCCGCCGGAAATTTGTAGCAGCATTTGCGAGGCTGCACGGCGGGTTGTAATGGGGAGCCGGACGGCGGAAGGACCGTCGCCGGGGGGGCTTAGGAGCGCGCACGGCGGGCATTCGCGTTCGGCATTCGCCGTTCTCAAACAATCAGGAGCAAACCGCGCCAGAGCCACAGGGCGAGCATACCGCACAAGATCGCCAAGAAAAGCCGCTGGGATCGCCAGGAGATGAATGCGGTGACGAGCGCAGCCGCCAGGTATTCGTTTCGCCAATCGAGTTGGAGTCCGCCGTCACGCAGCAGAACGCTGGGCAGGATGACGGCGATGAGCACCGCCGGCGGCACGAAGCTCAGTGCGTCCATCACCGAGCGTGGAAGGCCGAAGCGTCCGGCTAGGAAGAGGATCGGGTAACGCGAGACATAGGTGACCGCCGCCATGCCGGCGACGACGAGCGCCAGCGAGGACGTGTCGAGGTTCATGATGCCGCAGTCTCCCGCTGTCTATTTGGCGCAGTTATGTCTAGCCGCTGCGTAAGCGAGCCGGCAAGCGCCCCGGCGCAGACGGCGATGACCATTCCGAACTGGTTGGGTAGAGTGTTGAGCGCCAGGCTGAGCGCGCCCGCAACAGTGACGCAGACGAGCATGCTTCGCCCGCGGATGAGCGGAACGAGCATACCGATGAAGGTGGCGGGCAGTGCAAAGTCCAGCCCCCAGCCGGCGGGGTTGGGGATGCTGCCTCCCGCCCAGATGCCGAGCCACGTGGAAACCTGCCACGAGCCGTACATGGTGAGCGCGGAGCCGAGGTGGAACCAGTGTTTGTAGGGCGAGCGGTCATGTTGGGCATAGCGCCGGATGACGACGAGGTATGTCTCGTCGGTGAGCCAGAAGGCGAGCGCCAACAGCCAGCGTTGGGGCAGGTTGCCGACGTGCGGCGCCAAGGTGGCCGCGTAGAGGTTGTGGCGGAGGTTGACGAAGAAAGTGGTCGTGATCACGACGACTATGCCGGCGCCGCTGGAGAGCAACCCCGCTGCGATGAGCTGGGCGGAGCCGGCGAAGACAAAAGCGGACATGGCGCCGGCGATGCCGGCGGGGATGCCGCCGGCGACGGACATGGCGCCGAAGATAATGCCGAAGGGGATGACGCCGGCCATTAGGGGCAGCGTGGCGCGCATACCCGCCAGCAACTCTCTACGGCGTTCGGTTGGGCTGTCTTTGCGTTCGGCCATCTGTCGATTACCGAAACGCGGCGGAGATCAGGGCGCAGCGTAGAGTAAAGGAGCAGTCCGGCTCGATGCGCAGCGCGGACTTCACCTCGGCGGGCGCGGCTGTGAGGATATCTCGAATCATGGCGACGACTGAAGGCGGGGTTGCCATCCGACCTACCCAGGATGTGAAGTCGAGGCGCAGATCCCAGGTGTAAGCGACTTCGGCGGTGAAACCGGCAGCTGCCATCGTCGCCAGCCATTGTTCCGTCGTGTGGTCGCGTACGTGAGAGGGATCGCGCAGGAGTTCGACGGTCTGCAGATGCGTATCGATGACCGGCTCCGAAAACGAGATGACGTCTGCCAGAAGAAGGCGCCCGGCATCGGGGCGAAGGACGCGGTGAAACTCCGCCAGCGCTGCCTGTGGGTTAGGCCAGTGATGGGCGCTGTAGCGCGTGGCGATCACATCGAATGCAGCGCCCGCAAAAGGCAATGCTTCTACGTCGGCGCGGCGAAAATCGATGTTGGCTATGCCGCGCTCCGTAGCCAGTCTGTGGCCTTGTTCGAGCATGGCTGCAGCGAGATCGACCGCGATCACCTGGCGTACGTTTGGTGCGAATGTGAACGCGGTGTGTCCTGGCCCGCAGCCGGCGTCAAGTATGCACTCGCTGCCGGCCAGTTCGGCTAGATCTACCATGCGCGCCAACTCAGCGCCGGCGGCATGGACAGGGCTGGCGCTGTAGTTGGCGGCTACTTGGCCGAATTGTTCTTCGACCGACCGTTTGACATCGCGTTGGTTCTTGGCGGCTTGGCTGTTCAAGGCTGTCGCTTTTCGTTAGGTTGCCACCGGCTGCTGGTGAATAGCGGTCACCCAATGGCCGAATCTCGGCTGCTGTCCGTAGACGATGCTGAAGTAGAGGTCGCGCACCTGTCGTGTGATGGGCCCTACCTCTCCGTTGCCGAGGGGGCGGTGATCCACTTCGGCAATAGGCGTGACCTGGGCGCCGGTTCCGCAGAAGAAGGCCTCGTCAGCCAAATAGAGTTCAGACCGGTCAATGGGACGTTCGATCACCCGCAGATCGAGCTCTTCGGCCGCAAGCTGCATGATGGTGCGCCGCGTAATGCCTTCGAGGATGTTCTCGGTCGCGGGGGGCGTGATCAGTGCGCCGTTGCGCACCATCATGAAGTTGGCCGCGCTGCCTTCTGCCACGTGCCCGTCCTGGTTAAGAACGATGGCGTCGTCGTAGCCGGCTAGAGCCGCTTCACTCTTGATCAGTGAGCTGTTCATGTAGGCGCCGGTAAGCTTGCCGCGGGCGGGGATGGCGGTGTCGTCGACGCGCCGCCAACTGCTGGTGCAGACACGACAACCGCGGTCGGCCCATTGATAGGTTCCTGCCGCCGTGCTGAAGATGGCGACCTCGTCTTGCAGGTTGTGTAGGCGCACGCCGATTGTGTTGTCTGCCTTGTAGGCGAGCGGGCGTATGTAGCAGTTCTCTTTCCAGCCCTCGGCTCGGAGCAACTCGACGGTGATGCCGGCGAGCTGTTCCGGCGTGTAGGGAAGCTTGGCGAGCAGCAGTTTGGCGCTGTCGAGGAAGCGGCGGAAATGGTCGACGATGCGGAAGACGTAAAGCTGCTGCTGATCGTCGTTCCAGTAGCCGCGCAGACCGCCGAAACAGCCAGTCCCATAGTTCAGAGTCTGGTTCATAACGCTAATTTTGGCCTCTTCGATAGGGCGGATTGCCCCCTCGAAATACGCGAACTTGGTCATGCTCAGAGCCCTCAATCTGGTGTGGATGATGGTGAGTTGTGGCGTGAAATGTGTGCGTGTCCGACGTGACTTCGGTGTTGCCGGGTGGAAGATGCCAAGCGGCCGATCATGGCGGATGGACCCAAATATAACGAGTATTCTACCGTGTGGGGGCGTAAACACAAAGGGAAGGGGGCAAGGTGCGCGCTTAGATGCGCGTGTGTTACAATGGCCGAAACACCGCCGGAAATGAGGTGACTGAACCAAATGACGCCAATATCGGTTTCCAAACTGACCACGCATATTGTGCTCCTCTTCGAGAATGATGAGACGCTGCGCGACGTATCCGTCTTGGGCGAGGTCAGCAACTGGAAGCGCGCGGCTAGCGGGCATATCTACTTCAGCCTGAAGGACGCTGGGGCGACGCTTTCGGCGGTGATGTGGAAAAGCAGCGCCAACGCGCATACATGGTTGCCGCGCGAGGGCGACCGGATCGTCGCGCACGGCTATGTGGGCGTCTACCCGGAACGCGGGGCGTACCAGCTCTATGCCAACCGCATCCAACCGGCTGGAAGGGGCCAGCTCTACGCCGAGTTTGAGCGGCTGAAGGCCAAGCTGCAACAGGAAGGGTTATTTGACCAAGAGCGTAAGCGCCCCATCGCTGTGCAGCCCAAGCGGATCGGCGTCATCACAAGCCGGGATGCGGCGGCCCTGCGCGATATTCTGCGCGTGCTGGCGATGCGCTGGCCTCTAGTGGAAGTGGTCGTTTTTCCAACGCTGGTACAGGGCAGCGAGGCGCCGGGCCAGATCGTGGCCGCTTTGGAGCATGCCGCGGCCTATAGCGACCATGTCGCCCGGCTCGAAACGTTGATCCTGGCGCGCGGCGGGGGCAGCATCGAGGACCTGTGGGCTTTCAATGATGAGCGCGTGGCTTACGCAATCGCCGGCAGCCCGCTGCCGGTGATCGCAGGCGTCGGCCATGAGACTGACTTTACGATCGCCGATTTCGTGGCGGATCTGCGGGCGCCGACGCCGTCGGCGGCAGCCGCGGCAGTTGCACCGGACCGCGCTGAGATGCGCGCCCGGCTCATGGACGCCGCTGCAGCGATGGGGCAGGGGTTATTCGAGCGCATTGGCCGGGAGCGGCGAGAATTGGAGACCGCACAAAGCCGGCTGTCGCGCACGCATCCGCAGCGTTTGATCGATGTGCGCCGGCAGAGCATGGACGACCGGCTGCGACGGTTGGATGGGACGATGCGCACGCGGCTGCTACACGCGCGCGAACGGTCCAATTCCGCCACGCTGCGGCTCGAGGCGCTCAGCCCGCTGCGAGTGCTGGCGCGCGGCTACAGTATCGTGCAGCGTGACGGCGGCAAGGTGATCACGGGGCCGTCGCAGATCACGCTGGGCGAGCCGCTGACGGTGCGGTCGGCTGGCGGCGCTTATGGCGTCGTTGTCAAAGATGTGCCAGACTAAGCATGAGAGACGATTCGAAATTCCGCCGCTGCGGGCGGGTACGACGATAGGGGGGACGGGATGATGCATAGAGATGCGCGCATGCAAAGGCTGGTTGTGCTGGCGCTATTGGCGACGCTTGCAGTAACGCTCGCGGGCTGTAGCCTGCTGTTCGGCTCACGCGGCGAGAGCGAGGAGCCGACAGCCATCCCAGAACGGGCGATCGTGCCGACATTTACGCCGACGCCGGAAGGCTATCAAGCTGAGCCTGTCGACGCCGGCTCGGAGCAGGTTGAAGGAGCGCCGGTGGTAGATGACCAGCCTGCGCCTGAATTGCCGACAGAGACCCCGGTTCCGGTTGAGGAGGTTCCGGTCGAAGAGCCAACACCTGAACCGCCGACGCCTACGCCTGTGCCGAAACTGATCGTTAATATCGCCGGCGCCAATGTCCGTAACGGTCCCGGGACGGAGTATGGGCTGGCCGGGGCTGTAAACCAGGGCCAGGCATTTGACATTACGGGGCGGAATCCGGAAGGGACCTGGTGGCAATTCTGCTGTGTAAACGGCCAGCAGAGTTGGATCTTCGGGGAACTGGTCGCCACAGAAAACGCAGACAATGTACCTGTGGCGGAGAACATCCCTGCGCCGCCAGCGGTTGTGCAACAGCCGCCCGCGCCTGCACCGCAACCCCAGCCTGAGCAGCCACAGCCAGAGCCGCCTCAACCCGAACAGCCCGCGCCTGCTGAGGATCCATGCGCCGGGATCGGCGGCGACGGTTGCAAGTTCAAGGTGCGCAACGGCCCGCTTTTTGCCAACAACGGCGGCACGGAGATCAAGTTGCAGTTGTTCTTCATCCATGGCGGAGTTGACGGCGGGCAGCCGCAGGGCAGCTACTTCGTGGTGTTGATGAAGGATGGGGTGAAATTGCCGATCTCGGACGGGGTGCGCAGTATCGCCTTGGAGCGTAGTCAGGGTGCGTTGGGTCCGTTTAACTACGAGTACAAGATCGGCATCGGCGATATCCCGGGAAATACGGTTGCGGGCAACTATGTGATGTACGTGCTGGACGGCAACGGGGAGCGTGATAGCCAAGACTTCCATTTCTCCATTCCCGAGGGCCAGGGCGAAGTCTGGCTGGAATGGGACCAGGGGTAGGAGAAGACAGACTATGGCGGAACTGATCACCACGCTAGGCCGGATGCAGAAGACCGATCTGGGCCTTATCTTGCCGCATGAACATATCTTCGTCGACCTCGGCCCCATCGAGGAGGAGAACTACAAGCGCGCCTCCGCCGCGGATGTGATCGCGCTGATGGGGCCGGAGGTTAAGAAGGCGCAGGCGCTTGGCGTGACCGCGCTGGTGGAATGCACGCCGGAAGGCGTCGGGCGTCGCTGTGACATCGACAAGGCCGTGTCGGAGGCGACGGGGTTGCCCGTGGTACTGCCGACGGGCATCTATCGTGAGCCGTGGGTTCCGACCTGGGCGCAGGAAGCCAGCACGGAGGAACTGCGCGACTGGATGGAGTCCGAACTGACGTTCGAGGCGGCGGGCGCGGGCGTGCCCGCCGCGTGGATCAAGGTGAGCGCCGGTGATGACGGCATAACGCAAATCGAGGCGAAGATACTGCGCGGTGCGGCGATGGCCGGCAGCGCAACAAACGCCGTGATCGGCAGCCACACCATACGTGGGCGCGTCGTGCGTGATCAACTCGACATCATCGAGGAGGCGGGGTATTCGGCGGGACGCTTCATCTGGATTCACACGCAGGCGGAGCCCGATTTTGCCCTGCATCTCGAGGCGCTGGCACGCGGGGCGTGGATTGAGTACGACGCAATTGGCAGCGACAACTTCC
>JASGTU010000221.1 GCA_030058085.1 Chloroflexota bacterium | reverse complement strand
GAACTCGTAGGCCGCCGCCAGGAACCACAGGCGTTGGGACGCGCCGGTCTGCAACATTGCGTCGCCGTTGGCGATGTTCTGGTAACTGGCCCGAATCAGGCCGCCCTGTGCCCGGTTATGAGCCATGAGGCCGGTCTTGGGGTTCGTGATGGAGTCCACGTCCAGGTAACCCCCGCCCCCGATCTGCGAAGGCGTCGCCGCGTCGCGGTTGATGTGCAGGAAGTCGCCGGCCCATTCATCCGTCGGGATGAGGATCAGGTCGTAGAGCTTTGCCGCCACGCCCGCGGATGCGGCCAAACCCTGAACGGTCAGGCTCATCTCATCTGCGATCAGATCCACGCCTAAGCTCACATTGGGAATCCGCAGCGTGCCCAAATCCAGGAGCAGAAAATCGACGTCGGGCGGCGCCGCAAAAGGCGCGCCCGTAAATGCCGCCTGCCCCCCCGATCCGAAGCGCACGGCCACCCGGAAGCGCCAGTCGTCCGGCGCGCCGCCGGGAACCGCGCAGCGCAGAAAAAGACGAAAATCTCCGTAATAGTCGCGGGCGATGGTCGTGGATAAGCTTAGACGCACCAGGTCGCGCCACGCGCCTAGACTGCCCCCGCCCGCGTAGGAGACGCTATAGCGCCGGCCCGTGGGCGCGCGCAGGCTGCTCTCGAAGCCGCCCTCCGGCTCCAGGTCCGCCAACGTCAGACCGAAGGGAACCTGGCGATCGCTCAGGTTGAGGTACGCGTCGAAGAGGCCGCCTCGCTCTATGCTCCGCAATCCCATGACCAATCGGTGCGCGGGCAACGCCGGCTCGGCGCCCCCGTCCGCCTGGTTGCGCCACAGGATCTGGCACAGCGCCGGGATGTCCCCGGCGATCTCCCCATGTTTTACCTCGACAAAGGGCAGGCTGGCCGCGTAGATGAAACGGTCCTCGCGTAATGCGCCGTCCTCGTTGTCCGGGTAGTGGATCGGGCCCGTCGCCGCCCCCGTCAAGGTCGTCACCCGCACCCGCACCCAATAGCCGGTGATCCCGTTTACCGCCGTCGGCGTCCAGTCGGCCGGGATGGCCCAATGCACCGATACCGGCCCCAGCACTCGGAACCCCGTGCTGTTGTCCTGAACCGCCAACGTTGCCCAGGCAGCGCCGTCCCAATACTCCCACGCCACTGTCACGTTTTCGGCCTCCCGGCTCAGGTCGAAGCAGAGCGAACTGAAGGGGCCTGCCGGCACGTTGTCCTGGTCGCTCCTGCAACCGAAGTAACAAGCCCAACCCGGCGCCGGCGAATCGCCCAGGAAGGCGTAGGGCGGATCGGTGTCGAACTGCAAATTGCTGAACCCCGCCCCGTCCCAAGCCAGGACGTGGGTCAGGTTGGCGTAGCTGCTCTTGTTGGCGACCCGCGTCGCCTCCGCGCAGGTCTCGATCACGCCCGTCGGTTGTGCGCTGATTATGCGGCTGCCGCCTGTCTCGCTGGTGACGCCGCTCGGCGCGCCTGCGCCGGCGCCCGATTGGCCTCCGAAAATAAAGACCTCCCCCGCGTCGCCCGCAGCCACCAGTCGCCCTGCCGCCGTGCGAACAAACGCGCGAATGGCGCCGCTGGGCGCGTCCGTCGCCTGGGTCCAGGTGTAGCCCGAATTGAGAGAGACGAGAATCAGGCCGTTGCCGCCCGCCCAGATAGTGCGCTCGGCCGCATTGTAGTCCGGCGTGCGGTCCGTGTAGAGACACGTGAATTCGTGTCCCAACACCGTTGCGATGCGACCGAACCGATCCGCCGCCGGGAAACCGCCCGCCGCCGGATCGGGCCATTGCCATATCTCGGTGTCGGCGACATTGCCCGCCGCCCGCACCGCCCACAGCGCCCGGGTGTCAATGAAGCCGTCGCCCCGCCGCACCGCGAACGCGGTCATATCCAACCCGCCGTTGCCCATGGCCCCGCTCGCCAACGGCGTCGCGCTCACGCCCAAGCCGCTGCGCGTCACGCGCAACGCCACGGTATAGAACCCGTCGGACCCGACAAACGCTTCGGGCCCGACCGGGCTCTTGCCCGGCGGCGCTGTCTTGAGGAAGGGATAATCGTCCGCGGCCGCCGCCTTCATGTTCTGCCAATACTGCGGAACCCACGCGTCGGACCATACGGAACCGTCGAGGCCCGCCGAGCCGGTGATATTGGAGGAACTGGTCACCGCGAAGCCGCAGGCCACCAGCGTGAAGTTGGCCGGAATATAGGCCACGCCCGTATAACCCAGATTGTTGGGGTGCGTCTTGACCCGCGTCCAGGACGCGCCGTGATCCGTCGAGCGCCATATGCCCGCCGCGCCCGCCGACCCGGCCGCCGCCGCAAAGACTCGCCCCGCGCTGTCCAACGTCATATCGTGGACCGTATCCGCGCCGCTGCCCAGGGTCGCCAGCAATGACCAAGTATCGCCGTCGTCGCTGCTGACCCATATCTTGGCCGCGTCATTCGTGCCGGCCAGCAGGTTGCCGTTGGCCGCCTGGATCAGGCTGTAGATGTCGCCGGTGATGCCGCTGCCGCCGTCCCCGCCGCCCCCGCCGCCGTTTTCCTGCTCGATCTTGGTCCAATCCGCCACCGTCCAGTTGCGCATGGACGATAGCGGGACGCAATCTCCGCCGCCCGGCCCCCGGTCCTGCCAGTGGCCCCGCTCCAGGCGCAGGGTAAGACGGTGGCTCTCCGGCGCCTCTCGCCGGCCATGAAAAAAGGGCGGGCGATAGGGGTCCTCCAGTTCCGGAATGCTGTAGGTATGCACCAGCGCATAGCGCGGGTTGCTCTCGTACGCAGCCTTGCTCACCAGCCACACGGGTTTCACGCCGGCGCGCCCCGCCCAATAGTCTACGGCCCGTTCCAGCCATTGCAGCAAGTCCGACGCCAGGCCGATCAACTGGTCCTGGTCCTTGGCCCGGCCCGTCAACTCCATCACTTCGATGGCGTTGGCGAAACGGCGCATGATCATCCGCCGCCCGTCGGACAACGGGCTTTCACTGAAGATGCCGCCATTCTTGTGCTGGGCCACCGCCGGACGCCACGAACAGACGCGCAGGCCCGCCTCGCCGCCCAACAGGTCCAGGCGCTCCTCTCCGTCGGTGAGGTAGAGCAGCGGATCGGCATATTCAGCCACAGCCTGCTTGACCCTGCGCGCCCATCCCCACATGACGCCGTCGACAGCTGCGGCGCCCTGGACTGCGCCCTGGGCCCACGTCACCGTCTTGCCCAGACCGGCGACCGTAGCTTGGCCTGCCGCGCCGCCCTCAGCCCACTCGATATGGATCAGGCGCCCTGCCGCGACGGCCTGACCCGCCGCGCCGCCCTCCATGCGATTGGCGCCTACCAGGTAGCCGGCTACCGTGGCCTGGCCCGCCGCGCTGCCGAAAAGCATGCCCAGACTGAACAAGAACCCGCCGGTGACGGCCTGGCCCGCCGCGTCGCCCACGGCATAGCGCGCGCCCACGACATAGCCCGCAACCGCCGCCTGACCTGCCGCGCCGCCTGCTACGTTGGCATCGGTATAGGTCACCGTCAGCTTGGGTCGCAGAGTGGGCCCCAGGTTGTCGTCCGAGCTCTTGAACGCCTTGTAGGAGCCGTTGCTGTTCTGGCCGATCAGCCACCAGCCGTGATTGGCCGCGCTGCCGGCCGCAAAGGCCGCCACGTCCGCCGTCACGTCCCAACTGTACCAGTTGTTGATGGTGGTCACCGCGGCCGTAGCCGTGGGCGTCGACGCATAATCGCTTCCCGCGCCGCCGCCCGCGCCCCCGGACCAGGCCGCCGACCCGTTGGCGTTGCGGTGATTCCAGGTCGAGCCGTCGCCCGTAGGCGGCGTGCCGGTGGCGTTCCCCTCGAACCATTGGGTCAGCGCCCGATGGGCCGACACATTCCAGGCCGCCGTCTGTTCGGCGCTGGAGCAGTTCAACTCCAGGATGGCCGACACGATGGACACACCCGACGGGAGAGAGGAGAGATCGAACTTGATCATCCCCCGGTACACGTTGCCGAACACCTGGCCCGTCAGGATGTTGACGTTGGCGCCGTAGTTGGCGTTGGCGTTGGCCTGATAGATGGAATTGTCCAGGCCTTCCGGCCCGGGCTGTAAGGTTACTGTCGCCATGCGCGCCCTCCGGGCCGCACCGGGGCGGCTAGTCCTCGGTGATGGTCAAATCCCCGGCGTCGAAGCGAGGCTCGATCCCCGCAGAGATGTTGAGCGGGTTGGTCAACTGGCCCTTGTAGAGCACCTTGCCCGCCCCGCCAGCCGCGGCGCCCACGGCAAAATAGGCTGCAGTCGCCGTGCCGGACGCGCATTCGGGAAACACGATGGGATCGACGTTGGTCACCTCGTTGTCCGACACCGACCAGCCTCCTGACGTGCGCACCACGGCCACGCGCGCATAATCGCCATAGGCGATCTCGTTGGTCCCCTGGTTGCCGCCCTCCCCCACGTCCGCGCTGTGTAGCGACACGTAGAGGTTGGCCAGAGGGTCCGACGCAGCGTTGTCCGCAATGTTGGCGATGGCCGTGCCGTTGAAGATCAGCTTGAGAAAATCGTTTTCAAACGTGTTGCCCTTGCTCACGATTGCTCCTCTCTATCTGGTAAACTGGCCGATGACGCTTTGCTGGAACCGATACTGCAACTCCGCCGTATCCATCGGCGTCTGGATGTAAATAGGGCCAAACTGATGGCTGCTGTTGTACGTGTTAGCGTAACTCTGCATGGTGGCCGGCGGCGCATAGGCCTGCATCCGCCCCGACAGCGCCTGGCCCAGCCGGCTGCCCAGGTCGCCCCACTCTGCGCCGACCGCGCCGCCCTCGCCCGAAGCGGCAAGATTGAAGCTGGGGCCGCCCGGCGCAATGCGGCTCATATAGCCGGAGACCAACTCCGTCAACTCGGTCATCTTCCCCCGCACGCGGGCCATCATTGCGTCCAGACCCAACACGAAGCCTTCGCCCGCCCAGCGCCCGTAGCGCATGGTCAGGCGCGAGGGCGATTGCGCTTCCAACTGCATGCCCAGGACCTGGCCCACCAGACCGCCCAGCTCGTTGACCTTGGCCTGCGCCTGGCCGATCATCCCCCCGATGCCGTCTACCAGGCCCTGCACCGCATTAGTGCCGAACTCTTGGAATCTGTCGCGGAGGCCCTGCAGCGGGCTGAGCATGGTCTCGACCGCGGTCTGGATGGACTGTAGCGCCCGCTCGCCCAGGTCGGCGATGCCTTCCAAGAACGCGTCCACGGCCTCCTTGGCCTTGGTGCGCCAGTCGTCGACGATCTCCGTCATGCGATCCAGGAAGAGCTTCCTGAGCAGCTCCATGAAGGCGTTGGCTTGCTGCTCCTGGCGCTCGTTCTCGCGCTCCTGGGCCTCGGTCATGGCCTGGAACGCGCCTTCCCAGTCGCCTTGCAAGGCGAGCAGAGCCACGCTGATGGCGGTCAGCAGGTTGTCCAAAAATCGTTCGATATTGGTGATCACCGTGGAATAGAAGAAATCGACGATGGCGATCACTTCGTCGCCGTGCTCTTGCCACCACTGGGCCACAGTCTCCAGGAATTCGCCGATTTTCTCCTGCAACACCTCCATGAGCCCCATCCATGCGTCGGACACCCGCTGCCAGGTCTCGCCCAGCCGCTCCATCGCGCCCTCGGCCGCGGATGTAGCGCTGGGGAACGTCTCCCCGAACCAGGCCGCGACGTTGGCCGCCGGCCCGGCCAGCAGTTCCGTCCATAGGTCGAAGCCGCGCTGGATCGCCTCGTCGATAGCCGTCATGGCGGTGGTGACCGCCTCTTGCGCCTTCTCCCACGCGCCCGCCCAATCGCCCTCGAGCAGCAACGCAACGCCCTCCAACAACGCGGCAATGGCGCCTAGCGCACCTTCCACGATCGTCTGAGCGTTGTTCCAGGCAACGTCCAGAATTTGTCCGATCGTCTCTCCGTGCGTTTCGATGACGCTCTCGATAATTCCGATGACGGAGGAGATAATATCCTGGATGGCGTGCCAGATGCGGTCTGCCGCGCTCTGGATGCCCGTCATCTTTTCGCCGAACACGTTGGAGATGAGGGAAAGACGGCTATCGACCTGGCCTTTGATGAAATCCAGGACGGTGCCCACGATGCCCTGAATCTGCTCCCACGCGCTTTTCCAGTCGCCGCTGATGACGGCCAGGATCAGCTCCATGCCGCCCTTGATCAGGTCGAGAGCGGTCAGAATCACGTTCTTGATGCCCTCCCACACCGCACCCACGATGTTGCCCAGGGCCTCCCCTTCCCCGCCCATGATCTCAGCCATGATCTGTTGGCCCGTAGCGACGATCTCCAGGATGCGTTCCCAGACCTCCGCCACAAAGTCGCGCACGCCGCCCAGGTTCTCCTCCCAAGCCGTCCGGATGGCAGCCACTGCCAAGGACGCCGCCGCGCCCACCGCCGCCATCTTCGCAATCGCCAAGGCCAGCGGAGCCAGAAACACAGCCACCGCGCCGGCGGCTGCGATCAGGACATCCTTCAATTCCACATGCTTGGCGAGAAAGTCGGTGAGGGGCGAAATAGCCTCCTGCACCGCCTCGACGAACTGGCCCACTTTTTCGCGGATTTCCTGCACGGTCTGGACTAACTCGATCAGCCGCTCGGCCCATCGCCGCGTCGGCTCGTCCATCGCTCCCAAATGCTCGTTGAGCGCCTCACCCGTGTTGAGCCACTCGGTCGCCCACGCCACCGCCGCAGCCACATTGTCGATCAACTGCGGCAATCGCTCCTGGATCAGCGGAACCAGCGCCTCGGCAGCCGCCGCCGCCCACTCCGCAATCCCGTCGAACATGCCGACGATCACGTCGGCTTTCCCCTCCAACACCTCGCCCAAAGCACGGCCAAGCTCCGTCAACACCGGCAGAAATTTCTCGCCGATGCTGATCTGCACAGCCTCGATGATGCCCTGCAAAATCTCCATCGCGCCGGCCAGGTTGTCCATGCGCGTCCGCGCCGATTCTTCAGCGTCGGTCTGCTTCAACACCTCCTGAAAAGCCATAAACTCTTCGCCCGACTTCCCAATCACCGAGTTGAGCGCGTTGGCGGCGTCTCGCCCGAAGATCATCTGCGCATACGCCGTCCGCTGCTCCGTGCTCAGGCCGCCGAATGCCTCGTTGAGGATGTCGATGCGCTCGCCCAACCCCTTGGCCGAGCCGTCCGCGTTGAAGAAGCGGTTAGCCCCGTCCTCCGTGATGATGCCCAACTCCCGCATCGCCTCCGACGCCGCGTCGCTCTGCGGAACCAACCGCGTGAGCAGGTTCGCCCACCCCGTGCCCGCGGTCTGGCCCGACGAAAAAGCCCCTGCACTAAAGGCGATGATGGCATTGAAGTCGTCGAAGCTCACGCCCGCCGCCGCCGCACTCACACCGCCGCGCGCCAGCGCCAAGCCGTAATCGTTGATGTCGAACTTGGAGTTGTTGACCACCGAGGTGATGCCGTCCACCGCCTGCTTCATGTTCGCGGCTTCGATATTGAAGACAGACATGACATCCGTGGCAATGTCCGCCGCGGTGCCAAAGTCCGCGTCGGTGGCATTGGCGAGCAGCACCGTATTCCGTGCCGCGCCCTCCAAGATGTCCGTCATTTCTACGCCGTTGCGCGCCAGCAGTTCGATGGCGTCCGCCGCCTCAAACGTGTTCACCTTCAGCGCCGGATCGATAGACAAATCCTTGATCAACCCGTGCAGCGGCTCTACTTCGTCTTTTGTCTTCCCCATCACCGCGGCAATGCCGGAGATTTGCGCCTCCAACTCCTGGGCCATGCCCACGCCGTCGGCCACCCAGTCGAAGGTCGCCTTGGCGGCCGCGCCCGTCACCGCCACCGCCGCGCCGGCCACCGCGACGCCCACGCCGGCGATCACGCCGCCCAGCTTGCCGTACTCGGAGACCACGCCCTGGGCGAACTTGGACGAGGCGGAGGTCATCTTGTCGATAGAGCCCAGATAGCTCTGGACGCCTCGATCCCAATCGCTTAGGTCGAGGACGCCCTCCAGCCCGATCTTCTCTGCCATGAACAACCCCTATTCAGCCCGGCCCGCGGCTAGCGCCCGGTTCCTCGCCCGCCGCCGGGCCGCCCCATGCCGCCCAGGCGCGCCTCGGCCGCCTGCCGCTCTTGCTCCGTCTCGAAGGCCGCCATGCCGCGCTCGGTGACGATCGTCTGCACCATGATGGCCTGGTCCAGCGTACTGCACGCGTAAAACTCACTCGGCGTCAGGCCCCACGCCCGCGCCGCCTGCATCTCCGTGAACCGCTGGCTGTAGCTCCACTTCCCCGTCGGAATCGGCAGCTTGTCCAACGGCGTCCCGGCGTAGGCGACGGCGAAAGGTGCCCCGCACGCTGGCTAGCTCCTGCTCATCTAACCCAAAGGAACCGATCACCCTGCCGACGATCTCTTCGATGTCTGCGGCGCCGCCCAGGATGCCGGTCCGCACGTAGGTCAGCCGCAGCTCGTGTTCGTCCTCCGGAATGGGCAGACCCCAGCGCTGCCGCCTCGACTTCCAGGCGTCCAGGTCCGACAGCTCAAATTCGATGGCCTCTGACAGCACGTAGTCGGTGATCAGGGCGTTGAAGCGCCGGTTGGCTTCCGCCATCTCGCGGCGATAGCGGGCCAACTGCGCCCGCTCGATCTCCGTCAGCTCCTCCTCCGGCAGCTTGTCCAATGGCTGCTCTTCTTCGTAGTCGGGAATGGCCGTCGCGATCTTCCGCGACGGCATGGCCGGCGACGGGATCGTGCGCCGCAACTCGTCGATCTCGAAGGGCGAGACCCCGCGAAAAGTGATGGTTTTGCCCAGAGAAGTGGTATAGGTTTCCTGTTTCATGCGCGCCCCCTCGCGAATTTATGAAAAGCCGCCTCACCGCGCAGAGGGCTGGGGCGCAGGTGTGGCGGCTTTTCATCGGTTCGTTGCCCTCTAGCAATCGCTCCCCCGCTCCTAGCCCGCCTGCGCCGGCTGGAGCTTGTAGACCAGCGCCGTCCCGCCGTGGGCGTCGCCCACAGCGTAGATCAGCATAGGGTTGCAGATCATCAGATGGTTCACCCCGCTGTTGGCCGGCGTCGGGATGGTTTCCCAATCGGCGCCGCCGCTCTTAGTCAGGTAGAAGCTGGCCTTGCCCATGTTGTCCTCCACGGCCATGTAGCCGATCTGGTCGCCGTAGAAGGCCATGCTCCTGACCTCGCCCACGCCCGAACCGGCCCACCCGGCCCGCTGCCGCCAGCTCGCTCCGCCGTCGAAGGTGTAGTAAACCTCTCCGCCGTCGGTGCCCGCCCAGGCCCGGTCCGAGTCGATCACCGCGCCGCACAGAATGTCGTCGCCCGCGCCGGTAGAGTTGACCTGCGACCAGGAGATGCCGCCGTCGTTGGTGGTTGCGATCACATCGCCCTGCCCTCCGGCGAAGCCGTTGAGGTTGTCGATCATCTCGACCCAGTGCCACGGCGCGCTGGTGATCACCGCGTTCTCCTGCAACGTCCACGATTCGCCGCCGTTGCCGGAGAAGTAGATGCGGCCCAGATTGGTGCCGACCCAGATGTGGTTACGGTCCAGCGCCGCCAGTGCATGGCCGTTGGTCACGTACTCGCCGTTGACCGTGCCGATGTTGGCGTAGCCCCAGGTCGCGCCGTCGTCGTCGGAGAACGCACATTCCGCCGGGTTGCTTGGATCCGCGGCCCCGCGCAACACCAAAATGCGCTTGGTGAAGCGGTCTAGAATAAAGCACGTCCCCGCAGCGATGTCCTCGTCCTGCTCGAAGGGATCGCTGTCGAGCTGCGTCCACTGGTTGTCCGCAAACTTCCACACGCCGGCCGTGCCCGACGCGCTCCCGCTCACTGCGTCGGCCACGGCGTAGAGGGTGTCGCACCGATCCTGCCGCTGCACGCCCGCATCCGCACACAGATCGAAGTCGCAGGCAAAGACCGCACGCAACGCCTGGGTCTCTGCGATGCTCACCCGGTCCGGACGCACCGGATACAGCTCGATCAGGCTGTCCGCTTCCATGCCCGTGGTGCGCATGATCAGGTCGTTCTCGCTCTTTCCTACAAGGTTGTCGTAGGCCCGGCTGATGGGATCCGCGTTGACGAATATCCAGGCCACGTCCCAGTTGGTCGGGTCGTTCTTCGGCGCGCGCACCGTGTTGGTCACGATGACCGGCGCCGGGCAGCGGAACCGCTGGATGTAGGAGATGACCGCCTGCACGTCACTCTCAATGTTGAAGGTCACGAGGCCGGGCGGCCCCTTGATCTTCCGGCTCACCTGAAATCGATTGGGCTGCACCGGGTCGCCGCAGTGGTGCAGCGTGTTGGAGCCTTCGTCCCAGCTCACGTTGGTGAGCTGGTGGCAGGCGCCGAGGTACTGCACGTCACTGTTGGGGCCGCCCGGCTGCACGAAAATGGCGCCCTGTAGGAGCGTCAAACCTGGTTGAGACATTGTGCTATCCTCCTGCTCTCTGATGCCGCGCCGCGGCGCGCAGCCGCTGCACGTCCAATCCGTACCCCACACTGAAAGCGGTTCTTGCGCTGGCCGGGTCGGCCTCCAAGTCCGCCAGAACCCAAATGCCCACGCGCCGCAGCTCGTTGGCGATGACCGGAGCCGTCGCGTCCGCTATGCCCAGTTCGCCCAGCAGCCCCTCCCAGTCCTCTCCGTAGGGAATGCCCTGGCTCGGGTCTGGATGCAAGGCCGTCTCACCCTGGCGCGTCGCAGCCCGCTGCTCCAAGCTGTCCACCGGCACGATTGCCCGGCGATACCGGGCGGGCAGACCTCTAGGCCCCTGTTCTTCGACGTGCCATTCCACCAGCGCCGCCTGGCCTTGCCGCCGGATGACCTTCACTCGCTGCATGGCGCCTCCCTCACTTGGCATGGCCCGACTTGCGGGCTGCCTCCCGCATGGCCTCTTCCATCTCGCGCTTAAACGAGCTTTGCCGCTTCTTGGCGATCAGTTTGTGAAACTCCCTGGCCTGGGTCCCCGGATGCGCCACCGCCGACGCGTAGCGCGTCTCGCCGCTGCCGCCGCCCGCCTGCGAGCCGATCACCCCCGGCGTGGTCTTTGCCCGGTACGTGCCCGGAAAGGCAAGCATCCGCGCCCGCTTGGGCCGGATCGCATGAGGCTTCGTGCCCTCGGCCACGTAGCGGTAG
>JASGTU010000220.1 GCA_030058085.1 Chloroflexota bacterium | reverse complement strand
TACCGGCATGGCGGCATGGAGCCGCGCTACCTGCTCGCCCGCGTCGACACGCCCGAAAGCCACACCCTTGCCTCGTACGAGGCCGACGGCGGCTATGCCACGGCGCGGCGCGTGCTCACGGAGATGGAGCCGGACGCGGTGATCGAAGAAGTCAAGGCCAGCGGCATCCGCGGACGCGGCGGCGCCGGCTTCCCGACCGGCGTCAAGTGGGGCTTTCTCGCCCCCGCCTTCCCCCGCTACCTGGTGGTCAACGCCGACGAATCCGAGCCGGGCACCTTCAAAGATCGCATGATCATGGAGTATGACCCGCACCAGTTGATCGAAGGCATCATCCTCAGTTCCTTCGCCATCCAGGCCGAGCAGGCTTACATCTATATACGCGGCGAATACTACTTCGCCTATACGCGACTGGTCGAGGCCGTCAAAGAGGCCAAGGCCAAAGGCTATCTCGGCAAGGGCATCTTCGGCACGGACAAGAATCTCGAACTGGTCGTGCATCGCGGGGCCGGCGCCTATGAATGCGGCGAAGAAACCGCACTGCTCTCCAGCCTGGAAGGCTATCGCGGCCACCCGCGCATGAAGCCGCCCTTCCCCGCCGTCGAGGGTCTCTACAGCAAGCCGACCATCGTCAACAATGTCGAGTCCATCGCCAACGTGACCCACGTCCTGCGCCACGGCGTAGACTGGTATCGCGGCTTCGGCACGGAAAAAAGCCCCGGTATGCGCATCTTCTGCCTCAGCGGCAACGTCAAGCGACCGGGCCTCTACGAGCTGCCCCACGCCGTGACCCTGCGCGAGGTGATCTACGACTACGGCGGCGGCCCGCAGGACGACGACGCGCCCATCAAGGCGGTCGTGCCCGGCGGTCTATCCATGAAGATCCTGACTGCGGACCAACTCGATACGCCGCTCGACTACGAGAGCGTGCAAGCCGCCGGCTCCAGCCTCGGCTCCGCCGGCATCATCGTCATCGACGAAAGCCAGTCGATGGTCGAGGTGGCGCGGCGCACGCTCAGCTTCTATCGCGAAGAAAGCTGCGGCAAATGCACCCCCTGCCGCGAGGGCACCGGCTGGCTCGAAAGCATTCTCCTGCGCCTGGAGGCGGGCGGCGGCCGCGATCGGGACATCGAGCTCATGGAGTACATCGCCAGTTTCATCACCGGCAAGAGCTTCTGTCCCTTCGGCGATGCCGCGGTCTGGGGCTTGCAGAGCAATCTCGCCAAGTTCCGCAACGAATTCCTGACCCACATCGAGCTGACCAATCCGGAGGAACTCGGCCCGCCGATCCCGATCCGGCCGATCTACCGGCCCGACGAAGGCAAGCTCAGCCAACTGCGCGACAGCACGTTGCAACCGTCGGGTGAATCGCCGCTGCTGCGCGACAAGGTCGTCGGCGACTGACGCGCCAAGAACCGTTCTCCTTCCAGCTTGCCGAGCGCACTCTGGAAGGTCAGCCAGAAGAATAGCCATACCGCCAAGGGTTTTTTCGCTATGACCATGCCTGAACCAGTCACTCTTACGATAGACGGCCGTGAGGTCACCGTGCCGGCCGGTACGCTGGTCGTGGATGCAGCCGCCGCGCTCAACATCGAGATCCCGGTTTTCTGCAGCCACCCTAAGCTCGACCCGGTGGCCTGCTGTCGCATGTGCCTCGTCGAGATCGAAGGCCCGCGCGGCCCCATGCTGCAGACGGCCTGTTCCGTCCCCGTGGCTAACGGCATGGTCGTGCGCACCGACACCGATCAGGTCAAGGCCACGCAGGAAGCGAATCTGGCCTTCCTGCTGCTCAACCACCCGCTCGACTGCCCCATCTGCGACAAGGGCGGCGAATGCCCGTTGCAAGACCAGACCATGCGCTTCGGCCCCGGCATTAGCCAGTTGGTCGAGCCGAAACGCCGCAAGAAGAAGCACTACCTCATCTCCGACACAATCGTTCTCGACCAAGAGCGCTGTGTCATCTGCTGGCGCTGCATCCGCTATCTGCAGGAATGGGAAGACAAGCCGCAACTAGCCCTCTTTGAGCGCGGCGGCGAGACCATCATCGACGTCCAGGATGGCAAGCCGGTCGACGCCAAGACCGGCGGCAACATCATCGACATCTGCCCCGTCGGCGCGCTGACCAACCGCGTCGCCCGCTTCGCCTTCCGCCCCTGGGAGATCGAACGCACGCCCAGCATCTGCAACCACTGCTCCATCGGCTGCAACCTGCGCCTCGACACGCGCACGCACACGCTGCGCCGCGTCGTCGGCCGCGAGAACATGCAGGTCAACGACCAGTGGATCTGCGACAAAGGTCGCTTTGCCAACGCCTGGGTCAGCAGTGAAGATCGCTTGACCATGCCCCTCTTGCGCAAAGGCGAGCAGCTTGTCCCCGTCTCCTGGCAAGAAGCGCTGCAATATGTAGCCGACCGCCTGCGCAGCATCAAGCGTCAACACGGGCCGGATGCCGTCGGCGGCATCGGCAGCGCCAAGCTCTCTAACGAGAGCAACTATTTGCTCCAACGCTTCATGCGCCAGATCGTCGGCACGAACAACATCGACCACCGCGACGGCGGCGACGTGGCCGCGCTGCCCACCGGCTTGCCCGCCCTGGCGGACATCATGAAGCCCCAGTACGGCCCGAACCCGCAGGTCGACACCGTGCTGCTCTTCGGCATCGACCCCAGCGAAGAACTACCCATCCTCGACCTTCACCTCAAGCGCGCCGTGCGCCGCGGCGGCGTCAAGCTGGTCATCGCCCACCCGCGCAAGGTCGAGTTGACCCGCTACGGCGGCCCCTACCTCGGCTACCGGCCCGGCTCCGAAGCCACCCTGCTCAACGGCCTCGTCAAGGCCGCCCTCGCAGCCGGCGGCAAGGACAACGCCAAGCAGCCCGCGCCGAAGGTCACAGACGAGGACCTGGCGCAGATCTGCGGTGTGGACCCGGCAGACGTGAAGGCCGCCGCCGAGCTGATCGCCGGCAGCGAACGCACCCTAATCCTCTATGGGCCGATGGCGGCACGCGGCGCACATGGCCCCGCTATACGCGACGGGCTGGGCAACCTCGCCCTGGTCACCGGCAACGCCCAGCGTCTGGCCTATGCCGGCCTCGACGCCAACAGCCAGGGCTGCCGCGACATGGGCATCCTGCCCGACCGGCTGCCGGGCCACGCCGCGCTCGATGACCAGGAGGCCAAGCAGCGCCTGCACCGGCTGTGGGGCGGCGACCTGCCCGACGCGCCGGGCAAGACCTACTCGCAGATGCTCGACGCCTCCGGCGACGACATCAAAGCCCTGTTCATCATGGGCGCCAACCCCGCCACAGAGCGCAGCGCCTGGGCCGAGAACCTGGGCAAGCTCGACCTGCTCGTCGTCCAGGAATTGTTCCTGACCGAGACCGCCGCCCAAGCCGACGTCGTGCTGCCGGCCCTAAGCTGGGCCGAGGCCGACGGGACCTTCACCAACTTGGAACGCCGCGTGCAGCGCGCGCCGCGAGCCTTGCGAGACCCCGACACGAAGGCCGCGCCCGACTGGATGATCCTGGATCACCTCGCCAACCGCCTGGGCGTAAACTGGCCCTATGCCGACGAGCGGGGAATCACCAACGAAATCGCGCAGGCCATCCCGTTCTACGCCGGCCTTACCTGGTCCGCGCTGGGCGATCAGGGCATTCAGTGGGATGCTTCCGCCGTGCCACAGCAGCCCGATTATCGCCCGGTGGCGCAACCTGCCCGACCCGGCGAGCGGCGCGCCTTTGCGCTTGTCACCGGCACTGCGCTCTACGACGGCGGCGGCATGTTCTACCGCACCGAGCAAATGCGCAATATGGCCTACAACGGCATAGCGCTGCTTAACCCGGACGACGCCGCTGCCCTCGCCGTGAGCGACGGTGCAACCCTGACCGTGCGCAATGACCGCGGCGAGTTAGCGCTCACCGCCAGGCTCAACGACACCGTGCAGCCCGGCACGGTCTGGATCCCGGAAAGCGGCAATCCGCCGGTCGGCGATCTGCTCGACGGCAGCGGCGCCGAGGCGGTCGATATCGCGCGGCAAGAAACGGCGCAAGAGACCGTGCAAGAAGCGGTGAGCCAAGGCGAATAGTACGAATTGAAATGGTGCATGCACACGCGGCGATGCCGTCGCTTCACTCAGCCAGTCGCGATGACTCTGGTCATCCAGGCATGATGGGGAACTGAGAATGGATTGGATCAACCTGCTCCTGCTGCCGGTCCTGCGATCCGTGGCGCTGATCGTAGTCCTGTTGACGGGATTCGCCTACCTCACCTGGTACGAGCGCAAGCTATTGGCGCGCTTCCAGGTGCGCATTGGCCCGAACCGCGCCGGCCCCTATGGGCTGCTGCAGCCCATCGCCGACGCGGTCAAAGCGGTCTTCAAAGAGGAGATCGTCCCCAACATGGCCGACAAAGCGGTCTATATGTTGGCCCCGGCTCTGGCTCTCATCCCGGCGTTGATCATCTGGGCCGTGATCCCGGTTGCCAAGGGCGTGCCGGCCATCGCCGACGTCAACATCGGCTTCCTTTGGATCCTCGCCATCGCCGGCATCGAAAGCTACGGCATCATCTTGGCCGGGTGGAGCAGCAACAACAACTACTCGCTGCTCGGCGCGCTGCGCTCTTCGGCACAGATGATCTCCTACGAACTGCCTCTGGGCGTCTTCCTGGTCAGCATCCTCATGCTGGCGGGCGGCTTCAGCCTCGTATCGCTAGTAGAGACGCCGCGCGCTTGGTGGGAGTGGATCTGGCTGTGGCTCATGTTCCCGCTCTTCTTCATCTGCATCCTGGCGGAGACGAATCGCAGCCCGTTCGACCTGCCCGAAACGGAAAACGAGCTGGTCGCCGGCTTCCAGACCGAGTATGGCGGCATCAAGTTCGCCCTCTTCTTCATGGCCGAATACATCAACATGATCACCACCAGCGCCATCATGGCGACGCTCTTCTTCGGCGGCTACCGGCTGCCCTTCGGCCTGCTGGGAGACGTGATCTGGCTTGGGCCGTTTGTCCTCGCCGCCAAGGTCATCATCCTGCTCTTCCTCTTCATCTGGGTGCGCGCCAGCGTCGGGCGCCCGCGCTACGACCAGCTCATGCAGTTCAACTGGAAGTTTCTGCTGCCCGTAGCGCTCGGCTATATGATTATCACCACCCTGTTGACGGTGTTCTTGAAGTAAGCGGATGCCCGGAATGGCAAAGTCCACTGCTCCAGGCCATTCGAGCATGGACCATTCGAGTAAAGGAATAGGTAAATGGCGCTGACGGATATCCTGAAGGACGCGGTCGAACTCGGCAAAGCGATGGGCGTGACGCTCAGACACCTGCGCGAACGTCCCGTCACGGTCGAGTACCCGCGCGATTCGGTCCCGCTCTACCCGCGCTTTCGCGGACGGCACGAATTGCGCCGATATGAAAACGGCATGGAACGCTGCATCGGCTGCATGCTATGCGAAGCCGCCTGCCCCACCGGCGCCATCTATGTCGAGGCCGATGAGAACGACCCGCACAACCCGCTTTCGCCCGGCGAGCGCCACGCCAAGGTCTACGAAGTCAACCTGCTGCGCTGCATCTTCTGCGGCGACTGCGAAGAAGCCTGCCCCACCGAGGCTATCGTCCTGGGGCACGAATTCGCCTTGGCGGACTACGAGCGCCGCGACTTCATCCTGACCAAGGAAGAGCTCCTCAACCCGACGGAGCCAAACGTCATTATCCGCCCGGAGTAAAGACCGATGTCCGCCTCTCTTGTCTTCTTCATCGTGGTAGCCGCCGTCAGCCTGACATCGGCCCTGGGCGTCGTGACGAGCCGTTGGCCGATACACAGCGCCTTGTTCATGCTCGTCAACTTCATCACCCTCGCCGTGTTTTATGTCACGCTAGGCGCGCAGTTCCTCGCCGCGGCCCAGGTCATCATCTACGCCGGCGGCATCGTCATCCTGATCCTTTTCGTCGTCATGCTCATCGGCAGCGAGAAGATCGGCGGGCCATCCGGCCATCGCCTGTGGACGCCCTATGCCGGCGTCGCCCTGGGCGTGCTCATGCTGGCGACCATGATCTACACCTTTGCTTCCAGCCTGTTCGGCGCGCCGGGCACAGCCGACGCCATTGAGGCGGGACACCCCAAGGCCGTCGGCATGACGCTCTTTACACAGTATATTCTGCCCATCGAGATGGCGGCAGTGTTGCTGCTCGTCGCGCTCATCGGCGCGCTGCTGCTCGCCCGCCAGCCTAAAGCCGGCGCACAATAATGCCGCTTCATTGCGCAACCAGCCGTCAGCAACGACATCAAACACGGCATCAAAGCTACATGCGGAGGGGTTGACACCGTGGTTCCAACAAGCCATTATCTCATCATCAGCGGCGCTATCTTCGCCATCGGAGCGGTCGGCGTGTTGACTCGACGCAACGCCCTGATCATCCTGATGTGCGTCGAGTTGATGCTCAACAGCGTCAACCTATCCTTGATCGCGTTGAGCCGCCAGTGGGACAACCTGGGCGGGCAGGTTTTCGTCTTTATGATCATGGCCGCGGCCGCAGCCGAAGTCGCCGTCGGCCTGGCGATCCTGATCTCGCACATGCGCCACACCGACACGGCCAACATCGACGAGTTCCGGCTGCTCAAATGGTAACAGACCACAGGCCCGTGCGAGCGCTTCGACCCTCCAACAGCGTGCACAAAGGACGCTCCTATGTTTGATCTTGCCTGGCTCATCATCCTGCTGCCCGCGGCAGGCGTGCTGATCAACCTGTTCTTCGGCCCCAAGCTGGGCGACCGCCGCGTCGGCTACATGGCGTCCGCCGCCGTCGCGCTTTCCTTCCTGGTCGCCGCCTGGTACACTCTGCGTCTATGGGGCCTGCCCGCCGAAGAGCAAGTCCACACCGTCACCCTGTGGGACTGGATCACCGCCGGCTCGTTCCGCGTCGCCGCGGCCCTGCTCATCGACCCGCTCAGCCTGACCATGGCCCTCGTGGTGACCGGCGTCGGCGCGCTGATCCACGTCTACTCCGTCGCCTACATGGAGCACGACGAACACTACCAGCGCTTCTTCCTCTACCTTAACTTCTTCATCTTCGCCATGCTCATCCTCGTGCTCAGCGACAGCTTCCTGGGCATGTTCGTGGGCTGGGAAGGCGTCGGCCTGGCCTCCTTCTTGCTCATCGGCTTCTGGTTCGACCGCCGCGACGACAGCTATGGCTACTACGCCGACGCCGGCAAAAAGGCGTTCCTCGTCAACCGCATCGGCGACTTCGGCATGATCGTCGCCATGATCGCCATCTGGTCCGCCGCCGGCAGCCTCGCCTTCACCGATGTATTCGAGGCCGCCGAACACGGCGCATTCACCGCAGGCGCGGCGACCTTCGTCTGCCTGTTGCTGTTGCTCGCTGCCGCGGGCAAGAGCGCCCAGATACCGCTCTTCGTCTGGCTGCCGGACGCCATGGCCGGCCCCACGCCGGTCTCCGCCCTCATCCACGCCGCCACCATGGTTACGGCCGGCATCTACATGATCGCACGCACGCACGTCCTCTGGCACATCGCCGAGAACGCCGCCCTGACCGCCGCCTGGATCGGCGCGCTGACAGCGCTCTTCGCCGCCAGCCTCGCCCTCGTCCAGACCGACCTCAAGAAGATTCTGGCCTACTCCACCATCTCGCAGCTGGGCTACATGATGCTGGGCGTCGGCGTCGGCGCCTATGGCGCGGCCATCTTCATGCTCGTCGCCCATGCCTTCTACAAGGCGCTGCTCTTCCTGGCCGCGGGCAGCGTCATGCACGCCCTGGACGGCGAACTCGACATCCGCAAGATGGGCGGGCTGCGCCACAAGATGCCCGCCACCTTCCGCACATTCCTGATCGGCGCCGTCTCTCTAGCCGGCATCCCGCCCCTGGCAGGCTTCTTCGCCAAGGACGCGGTGCTGCTCGGCGCGCTGGCGCACCAGCCGCTCGTCTACGTCGTCGGCCTTTTCACCGCCCTGCTCACCGCCATCTACAGCTTCCGCGCCGTGTTCGTGCCCTTCTTCGGCCAGCCGCGCGACCGGCATCTCTACGACCACGCGCACGAAAGCCCGTCGCTGATGACCGTCCCGTTGTGGATTCTGGCCGCGCTCACCATATTCGGCGGGCTGCTCAACCTGCCCTTCGTCCTCAGCCTGGAGAAGTGGCTGGAACCCGCCCTCGGCGCGCACGATGCCCCAGGGCTGGTCATCGAGTTGATCGCCCTGACGCTGGGCATCCTGATCGCCGGCTTCGGCTTCGTCATCGCCTATGCCTGGCACATCGCCAACGAGCAATGGCCGCGCCGCCTAGCGAGCAGCGTCGATTCGCTGCAGCCCGCGCTGCAGAACAAGTGGTATGTCGACGACTTCTACTACGAGCGCATCGTCCTGCCGCTGCGGCGCTTCGCCGGCTGGCTGGCGACCGCAGTCGACCAAAAGCTCATCGACGGCACAGTTGACGGCATTGGTCGCATCACCTTGGGCGCCGGCGACCGGGTGCGCAAGCTCGAGAACGGCGTCATCCCATCCTACGCGCTCGCCATAGTCCTGGGCGTCGTCATCCTAGCAGCCTATTTCGTATTCAGCATCTGACCGGAAACGCACGCAAGCGGGCCTAGCCGCCTCCCGTCCGAATAACCGGCGCGGCGGCGCCTAGCCAAACCAAGATCAGGGTAAGCCTGCCATGTCTTTCTCCATACCGTACCTGCTATCGATCATCACGTTCTTGCCCCTGCT
Organism: Chloroflexota bacterium; assembly: GCA_030058085.1. Classification (GTDB taxonomy): domain Bacteria; phylum Chloroflexota; class Anaerolineae; order Caldilineales; family Caldilineaceae; genus JASGTU01. Next base: position 2,624 of record JASGTU010000220.1, on the reverse strand, counting down.
CGGCGCCATCGTCGTGGCCGTTTGGGGCGACGACGCCGCCAAGAAACAGACTGCGCTGATCTTCTCCCTGGTCACGTTCGCAGTCAGCCTGCTGCTATTGGTGAACTGGCAGGATGGCGTCCCCGGCATGCAATTCCTCGAAGAAGCGGCGTGGTTCCCGGAATACGGTATGACCTACCTCATGGGCGTCGACGGCATCAGCCTGTTCCTGGTGCTGCTTACCACCCTGCTCATGCCGATCGCCATCTACTTCAGCAACCTCTACGTACACGAGCAACCCGGGCTGTACCTGAGCCTAATGCTGCTGCTGGAGACCGCCATGATCGGCGTCTTTCTCGCCCTGGATCTGGTGCCCTTCTTCGTCTTCTTCGAGTTCAGTCTCATCCCCATGTACCTGCTGATCGGCAAGTGGGGCGGGGCCAACCGCGTCTATGCCGCGCTCAAGTTCTTCGTCTACACCTTCGCCGGCTCGGCGCTGATGCTGGTCGCCATTCTCGTCGTCTACTTCAACACCGGAACCTTCAACCTGCTGGAGATGGACGGAAGCCGCATCGCCCCGGCGATCCAGACCTGGGCGTTCCTGGCGTTTGCGCTGGCCTTCGCCATCAAGGTGCCGATCTTCCCGTTCCACACCTGGCTGCCCGACGCGCACGTGCAAGCCCCCACCGCCGGCTCCATCATCCTGGCAGGCGTCCTCCTGAAGATGGGGACCTACGGCTACCTGCGCTTCGCCATTCCGCTCTTCCCGGAGGCGGCAGCGCGCTTCGGCCCGTGGATCGCCGGCCTAGCCGTCATCGGCATCCTCTATGGCGCGCTCGTCGCCCTCGTGCAAAAAGACGTCAAATCGCTCGTCGCCTACAGCTCGGTGGCGCACCTGGGCTACGTCATGCTCGGCGTCGTCGCACTCAACCAGCAAGGGGTGAGCGGCGCGGTCTTGCAGATGGTCAACCACGGCCTCAGCACCGGCGCCCTCTTTCTCATGGTCGGCTTGCTCTATGAGCGCCGCCACACGCGCATGTTGGACGACTTCGGCGGCTTGTGGCAGAGCGTGCCCGTCTTCTGCGGCTTCTTCCTGGTCGTCGTCATGAGCAGCGCCGCCCTGCCGGGGCTCAACGGCTTCGTCGGCGAGTTCGCCATCCTGCTCGGCGCCTATGCCGCCTGGCCGGTCTTGGCCGTGCTCGGCGCGCTGGGCGTCATCCTCGCCGCCTGGTACCTGCTCACCGCCTTCCGCCACATCGCCCAGGGCCCGCTGACCAACCCGCAAAACGACAAAACCCATCTGCCGGACCTCCGACGAGGCGAGATCGCGATGCTGCTGCCGTTGGTGCTGCTCTTCTTCATCATCGGCCTCTTCCCGAACCTCTTCCTCGACAAGATCAACCCGTCCGTCGAGTCCCTGGTCCAGAATCCAGCCATTGTCATGAAAGTCGAGCGCTGACCTATGCCCGATCTCTCCAGCCTTGCCCTCAATCTGGATGCGATTCTGCCGGAGCTCATCATGGTCCTCGCTGCGCTGGCGGTGATGATCGCGGATATGTTCAGCAGCGACCGGCGTCCGGGTCTGCGCAACGTCCTGCCCTGGCTTGCGATGGCCGGTATCCTGCTCGCAGGCGCCGCCGGCGTGTGGCTCTGGAACCGCCCGACCGCTTCCTTCCAGGGCATGGCCGCATCCGATCATTTCGCCCTGACGCTCAATTTCGTCGTCCTGACCGCCGCTGCGCTCGCCGTTCTGGTCGGCGTCAACGCCATTCCTCTGATTAACAAGCAGACCGGCGAATACTATACCTTGCTGCTGTTGGCCTCGGCGGGCATGATGACGATGGGCGCGTCCACCGACCTGATCACGACCTTCCTCGCCCTGGAGATCTTCTCGCTGGCCCTCTACATCCTCAGCGGTCTGCACCGCGACAACCCGCGCAGCACCGAAGCCAGCATGAAATACTTCCTGCTCGGCGCATTCGCCAGCGCATTCTTTGCCTATGGCGCCGCCCTGCTCTACGGCGCGTCCGGCAGCACCCGCTACGACGCCATCGGCAGCGTCCTCAGCAGCGGACAGGGCGACCCCTACCTGCTCTACTTTGGCCTGGGCCTGTTGATCGCCGGCTTCGGCTTCAAGATCAGCCTTGTCCCCTTCCATATGTGGACGCCGGATGTCTATCAAGGCGCGCCGACGCCGGTCACCGCTTTCATGAGCGCCGGCACCAAGGCCGCAGGTTTCGCCTCCCTGATCCGCCTGCTGCTCGTCGCCCTTCCCGCCCAACAAGCGACATGGGCTTGGCCCCTGGCGATCATCGCCGTCATCACCATGACGCTCGGCAACCTGGCCGCGCTGCGCCAGTCGAGCCTTAAACGCATGCTCGCCTATTCCAGCATCGCCCACGCCGGCTACGTGCTCGTCGCCCTTGTGCCCGGCACGGCGGACGGGGCCAACGCCGCGCTCTTCTACCTGTTCACCTACGCCTTCATGAACATCGGCGCTTTCGCCATCGTCATCGCGCTCGAACAGGCCCACGAAGACGACGCGCTGCGCAACCGCGCCGCCGGCATCGCCCAACGCTGGCCTCTCTTGGCCCTCGCCATGGGGCTCTTCATGTTCAGCCTAAGCGGGATGCCGCCTCTGGCCG
>JASGTU010000219.1 GCA_030058085.1 Chloroflexota bacterium | reverse complement strand
CGTTGGCCTGCTTCGACGTGCGCAGGCGTCTTAACGTCGGCTTTTTTCCGTTCCTAGACACCCATCTGGAGGTCACATGATGCGCTCCCCCACGCATCCCATTCGCATCTGCGTCGTGATCAAGGGCCTTGGTCTTGGCGGCGCGGAGAGGCTTTGGACGGACGCATTGCGCTATTTGGATCGTCGCACTCGGTTCGCCTATCACTTTTCCTATGTCACGCCGTGGAAGGACGCCCTCGCCCCGCGCTTTGTCGAGGCCGGCGTGCCCGTTACCTGTTTAGGCGGGGCGCCGCCTGCATCGTCCAGCGCAGATCAAGCCGCCGAAGCGATCTGCCTAGAACTGCTGGGCGGCCTGCCATGAAAGAATTCACGGTTGTCGAATGGACGGATCGGTCCGTGCCGATGCTGCTGGATCTGGCGCGGACTTCGCATGGCGCAGGCGGCGCCGCGGCTAAGTCCGAGGCGTTTTGGCAATGGAAGCACCAGGACAACCCCTTTGGCCGCTCCTATGGCATCGTCGCCCTGGACGAGTCTGCTGGGGGCGATTGCCGGCGCGTCGCTTCGGTGCGCATGTTGTTGCGTTGGCGATTCCGTACGTCCGCAGGTGAAACTGTGCGGGCGGCGCGCGCCGTCGATACGGCGACGCGCCCCGGCTATCGGCGCAGGGGGCTGTTCGCCCGGCTTACACAGCAGGCGATTGCCGATCTGACGGCGGATGGGACGCACCTCATTTACAATACGCCCAATGCCTACAGCCTGCCCGGCTATTTGAAGTTGGGTTGGCGGGCGGTGGAAAGCCGGCCGATCTATCTGCGCCCGCTACGACCCTTACGCATGGCGCTGCGGCGCATCCGGCCTATGGCGCCGGCCTCCGGTGCACTGCAAGGCTTTTTCGACAGTGCGGTCATGCTGCCGTGGAATGAGTTCGTCGAGCGTCATGCGGTCCAAGCATTTGAACTGGCAGAGGCATGGGAACAGCGACGTAGGCGCGCCGGTTTGCGCACAGTGCGTTCGCAAGCGTACTATTCATGGCGGTATGGCCGGCACCCACACGCGACCTATTGGGTGTGCCCGGTGTGGATGCCGGGCCAGGCCAACAGCATCCTGGCGGGCTTCGCCGTGCTGCGCCCCAATATACGCTCCGGCTGGCAGGAGGCGGTGCTGTGCGAGATAGCGCTCGCCGAACCGGCGCGTGAGCTAGGGCGGCGGCTGGCGCGCAGACTGATCGCTTACACGCGGGCGGACTACATCGCGGCGCACTTCGCGCGTGGGACCGTGGAGTTGGAATGCCTGCGGCAGGCCGGATTCTTCCGGCTGCCCAATCGGGGCATGACATTCGCGGTGCGCCCGCTGGCTGAACTGCCGGTTAACCCTGCCGCGCCGGAGGCGTGGGATATGACGCTTGGCGACCTGGAGGTCTTCTAGACAGTTGAGGCGTTTTGGGGTATGCCGCAAAAAGAAGTGCGTAAATTGATCGGACAAGAGCGTTCGGTGTTGATGGTGTGTACGGCCAACCGGGTGCGGTCGCCGATGGCGGAAGCGCTGCTTAAGGCGCTGGTCGCAGCGGGTAGCCCGGACGATGCCTGGCGCATCGAGTCCGCCGGCACATGGGCTGTGGCGGGGCTGCCCCCCATGCCCAGGACGGAAGCGGTGATGGCCGAACGCGGCATCGACATCAGCGCCCACGCCTCCCAGCCGATTGAAGAGTGTGATATGGCGTCGTTCAACCTCGTGCTAGTCATGGAAAAGGGCCATCGGGAAGCCGTCGTCCGCGAGTTCCCGGAGATGGCCGGCCGCGTCTACCTGATCAGCGAGATGGCAGGCATGAACGACGAAGTCCATGACCCCGTGGCAGGCACGCTGGCGGATTACCGGCGCACGGCGGATGAACTGCAGCGAATTCTGGAGGCAGGCATGTCACGCATCCGGCAGTTGGCTGCGCAGCCGGAAGACGCCGATGCGGGCTGACTGGTTCGGGAGCGGAAGCGGGCGACGCGTAGTTAGGGTGATCGTCCCTCGCACCGGGAGAGGCTAAACATGGCAGAACATAGAGGCTTTGCGCGCTATGCCTGGGGCGTGTTGGCGATCAACCTGGGCGTCATTCTGTGGGGCGCGTTCGTGCGCGCTACAGGCTCCGGCGCGGGGTGCGGCAGCCATTGGCCGTTGTGCAACGGGCAGGTCATCCCGCGTGAGCCGGCGGTTGAGACGCTGATAGAGCTGTCGCATCGCCTGACGAGCGGCCTGGCGCTGCTCGCGGTCATAGCGCTGTTGATCTGGGCGCGGCGCGCCTTCCCCAAAGGGCACGGCGCACGCTGGGCTGCGGGCTGGAGTATGGCGTTTATGGTCGTCGAGGCGTTGGTCGGCGCGGGACTGGTGCTGCTGGAGTATACGGCGTCCAACGTATCGGTGGCACGCGCCTACTGGATGGCGGGCCACTTGGTGAACACCTTTATCCTGCTGGCCTTCCTCGCCTTGACGGCGTGGCTGGCGGCAGGCAACCCGCGTCCCAGGCTGCGCGGCCAAGGCGCGGCCGCTTGGTTGGCCGCGCCCGGTTTGTTGGGCATGCTGGTTCTGGGCGCAAGCGGCGGGGTGACCGCGCTGGGTGATACGCTGGTGTATACAGCCGGCATTTCGCCGGAGGACTCGCCCATCGTGGCGCAGTTGGTGGCGCTGCGCATCTACCACCCGATCCTGGCCTTCGTAGTAGGCGGGCTGGTTGCCATCACGGCGCTGGCGGCGGTGAAGCGCCGCCGTACGCAGCAAGTGCGGCGGCTAGCGTGGGCGATCGGCGCGCTGTACGTCGCACAATTGATCCTGGGCGCGGTCAACGTGGCGTTGAAGGCCCCTGTGCCGGTCCAACTTCTGCATCTATTCCTGTCGAATCTGATCTGGATCGCCCTGGTGCTGGTGAGCAGTGAGGCGCTGGCACAGCCGGCGGCGCGGCAGGCCGCAGAGCCCAGTGCGGATCGGGTTTCACCCTCCCTGGCTGCGTAGAATTTTCCCGTCAAGTAACCGGCATGCCGGGAATTCTCGACAGATAGCAAAATAGATTCACCGCAAAACCGCTGTGATCGACTCTCCGTAGTCGACCACGACAAGAGGAAATGTTATGGCAAACATCGTGATTTTGGGCGCGGGCTTGATGGGCAGCGCCTTCAGCGTACCCCTTTCCGACAACGGCCATCAGGTCCGCCTGGTCGGCACCCATTTGGACGGCGACATCATCGAGGAAGTGCACGAGAGCGGCGTGCACCCGCGGCTGAAGGTGCGCCTGCCGGAGACGGTCGTCCCCTATACCTACGACCGGTTGGGCGAGGCGACGCAGGACGCGGACCTGGTCGTGGTGGGCGTGAACTCTCTCGGCGTCGATTGGGCCGCGGGCATGCTCGGCGCGACGCTGCGCCTTGAGACGCCGGTGCTGATGCTGACCAAGGGGCTGGAGGGGGACGGCGAGCGCCTGCGCATTTTGCCGGACGTGCTGCGCGGCGGACTGCCGGATCGCCTGCGCGACCGCGTGCGCATCGCGGCTGTCGGCGGGCCGTCCATCGCCGGGGAAGTGGCTGTGCGCCATCAGACCTGCGTCGTCGTGACGGGCAACGACGCCGCGCTGCTAGAGCGCCTGGCGGGCATGTTGCGCACGCCGCGCTACCATGTCTGGACCAACACGGACTTCGTGGGCGTAGAGGTCTGCGTCGCCATGAAGAACGTCTATGCCCTGGCTGTCGGCATCGTCGGCGGGCTGCTGGAGAAGGAAGGCGCAACCGCTGATTACGTGATGTACAACCTGGCTGCGGGGCTTTTCGCTCAGGGGCTGTGGGAGATCGCATATTTGGTGGACCATGCCGGCGGGCGGCGCGAGAGCGTCTTCTCGTTGCCGGGGGCTGGGGACCTGTATGTGACGAGCATGGGCGGGCGCAACGGTCGCATGGGCCGTCTGCTCGGCCTGGGCATGGCCTATACCGACGCCAAGACGCAGCACATGCCCGACGTGACGATCGAGGGCGCGGAGCTGGCGCTGGCAATCGGCCCTACCATCGAGCAGATGGTGATGGACGGCAAGCTGGACGCGGCGCGGCTGCCGCTGCTGCGCGCCATGATCCACATTGTGTGCAACGATGCGCCGGTCGCCTTGCCGTGGGACGACTTTTTCGCCGGGATCAACGGCGCGTAGGGGCGTCTTATGCGGGCATACGGGGCGGGCGCAAGGCCCGCCCTTATTCTTTGTTCGGGCTATTTGCCGATGTCGATGATGATTTTGACGACGTTGTCGGCGTAGGCGTCGTTGAGCGCGAACGCTTCCGGCGTCTTCTCCAGCGGGAACCGGTGGCTGATCAGGCTGTCCAGGTTGACCATGCCCGTCTCTACGAGCTTAATGGCGCGCGGGTAGACGTGCTTCATGCGCCGCGACATGCGGATCGTCAGCCCCTTGCGCCGTGCGGTGGAGTGGGTAAGCTGGAGGTTGTCATCGCTGGGGATGCCCACCAAGACCAGCCGCCCGCCCAGACGCGCCATCTCCGCCGCCATCTGGATGGACTGGTCGGCCCAAGCGGCTTCGATGGCTACGTCCACGCCGCGCCCGCCGGTGGCCTGGCGCACCGCCGCCGCGGCATTTTGCTCGCGGAAATTGATGGGGATGCCGCCTAGTTCCTCGGCTACGGCCAAACGCCACGGAAACTGATCGACCACATAGATCGGGTTGGCGCCGGAAATGCGCGCGGCCTGGAGAATGAGCAGGCCGATAGCCCCCGCGCCCAGGATGGCGACGCTGTCAGCCACGCGGATCTTGGCCAGATCGGCGGCGTGAATGGCGACGCCCAGCGGCTCCAGCAGCGCGCCGCCAGCGTCGTCGATGGCGTCCGGCAGCGGGAAACAGGTGTGCGCCGGCACGAGTATCCAATGGCTCAGGCTGCCTTCGTCCGGGTAGAGGCCGCAGAAGTGAAGGCGACGGCAGAGGTTGGGATGGCCTTGCTCGCACATCTCGCAGCGCCCGCACGGCTGCGCCGGGTCGACTGCCACGCGTGCGCCGGCCTGTAGCGGCTGGAATTCCCCGTCGAGCGCCTCGCCGGGGCCAATTTCCTCGACAACGCCGGCAAACTCATGGCCCAATGTCAGAGGCGCATTGAGCATGGTGTCGCCGATGCGCGCGTCCTGATAGCTGTGCAGGTCGCTGCCGCAAATGCCGACCGCGGTCACGCGTAACAGCGCTTGGCCTGGGCCGGGCGAACCGGGGCGGGGAACGCGGTCGACGCGCAGATCGCGCGGGCCGTGGAGTCGTACGGCCATCATGTCGGGTTCGGTCGTCATAGGTCGGTCCTGTCGTCGGTGGCGGGTCGGATCATGCGTGTTGGTCTGTATGTTACACCCGCAGCGCGCCCTCGCCAAGTACGTCGCGTTCGGGGAATATCGCGGGCATACTGCGCAGCTTGCAGAAGGCGACCCTATTCCACATTGGCGGGTAGCCGACAGAAACACGCTGCGGTATTGCGCTATGCTGTCGTCCTATTGAGCCGATTTTCACAATGCCGCCTTGCAACGCGGACAGGCGGATGCGCAAGGCCAGAAAGAGCATACAGCGTTGGATAAAGTACGGATCGAAGCGGTCAACACCAACCTTGACGGGCGAGTTCTAACAAGCGTCCGTGAACCCTATGGGCGGGAGAAAGCTCGGCAGCCGATTATGCGCCTGGAACAGTTGAGCAAGAGCTACTGGGAGGCGGGCGAGGAGCGTGTCGTGCTCGACCGGCTGGACCGCGAGTTTTTCGCCGGCGAATTCGTTTGTCTGCTGGGCAAGTCGGGTAGCGGCAAGAGCACGCTCCTTAACCTGATCTCCGGCATCGACGCGCCGACAAGCGGCGATGTCGTGATCGTCGACGAAGGGCGCGAGGCGACGCTCAACCGGCTGGACGAGCGGGCGCGCACGCTGTTCCGGCGGCGGCGCCTGGGCATCGTCTTCCAGTTCTTCAACCTGATCCCCACGCTGACCGTGGCGGAGAACGTGTCGCTGCCCCTGGAATTGGCCGGCGCGTCCGGCGATGTGCGGCAGGCCGCGGTTGCGCTGCTGGATCGGGTCGGGCTGGCGGATCGGGCGAACACCTATCCGGACAAGCTGAGCGGCGGCGAGCAACAGCGCGTCGCCATCGCCCGCGCCCTGGTCCACGACCCGCTGCTGATCCTTGCCGACGAGCCGACCGGCAACCTGGACGAGGACACGGGCGAATCCGTGCTTGGCCTGCTGTTGGAACTGACGCGCGACTTGGGCAAGACCCTCTTCATGGCGACTCATGCCCAAGATGCGGCGGCGCGCGCCGACCGCGTGCTGCACCTGGACCACGGGCGGCTGGTCAGCGATCAAGCGTGGCGTCAGCGCCATCCCGATGCGGCCTTCGGGCCGGACTGAGCGGAAGCATATGACGGTTGAGGATCGGCAGGTGAGCCGCGTCGTGGAGCGCGTGAAGACGGCTAGACCCGTGTTGCGCATGGCCTGGCGGCAGGTGTGGAGACGCCCCTTGCAGAGCGCGTTTCTCGTCGTGGGCGTCATGATCGGCGTGGCGATGGTGGTGGCTGTGGACCTGGCGAACGGCTCGGCCCAGCGCGCTTTCGAGTTGGGCGCAGAGTCGGTGGCAGGCCGGACGACGCATCAGATCGCGGGCGGGCCAAGCGGGCTGGACGAGTCGCTCTACGTTCGCCTGCGCCGCGACCTCGGTTATCGGCTGAGCGCGCCAGCGGTCGAGGAATATGTGACGGTCGAGGAACTGGATGCGCAACCCATGCGCCTGCTGGCTATAGACCCCTTTGCCGAGGGTCCGTTTCGCAGCTACCTGGGCGCGGACGGCAATGGAGGCCCCGCGCCCGACTATTTGTCTGAACTGATGGTGCGCCCGAATAGCGTGCTTCTGAGCGCAACCGTAGCCGAACGCTATGGCTTGGCGCCTGGCGACTCGTTGCAGGCGCGCTCCGGCGGCGAACGCTTTACGCTCGACATCGTGGGGCTGTTGGAACCGAACGACGACCTCAGCCGCCGGGCGCTGGATTCGCTGTTGATCGCGGACATCGCCACCGGGCAGGAAGTCCTCGGCAAGATCGGCAAGATCGACCGCATCGACCTGATCGTGGCGGAAGGCGGAGAGGGGGCCGTCGATCTGGCGCGCATCGAGGCGATCCTGCCGCCGGGCGCGCGCATTGTCCCCGCGGCCGCCCGCCAAGGCGCGGTTAGCCAGATGACGGCGGCATTTCACCTCAATCTGACCGCACTCAGCCTGTTGGCGTTGGTGGTGGGGATGTTCCTCATCTACAACACGGTCACGTTTAGCGTGGTGCAGCGCCGCGCGGTGCTGGGCAGTTTAGCCGCGCTGGGCATGACGCGCGGCGAGATCTTCAGCCTGATCCTGCTGGAGGCGATGGCGTTGGGCCTGATCGGGACCGCGGCAGGGTTGGGGCTGGGCGTGCTGCTGGGCCGGGGCGCGGTGCAGCTTGTTACCCAGACGATCAACGACCTTTTCTTCGTGGTGAGCGTGCGCGAGATAGGCGTCAGCACGGGGGCGCTGGTTAAGGGCGCGGTTGCAGGCGCGGCAGCCGCCGCTCTCGGCGCCGTGGTTCCCGCCTACGAGGCGACCAGCGTGCCGCCCGCCGGCGCCTTGCGGCGCAGCAACGTAGAGGAGCGGGCGCGTGCTGTGCTGCCGTGGATCAGCGGCGCTGGGCTCGTTCTGATCGCAGCCGGCGCGCTCTTGCTCATCCCGGACGGTCATCTGTCGGTCAGTTTCGCCGGTCTGTTCGGCATCGTCTTGGGCGGCGCTCTGCTCACGCCGCTGCTTACGCTGGGCATCATGGCTGCCATGCAACGCATTCTGACGAGCAGGGCCGGCGTCATCGGGCGCATGGCTCCGCGCTACGTGGTGCGCGCCCTCAGCCGCACGTCGGTCGCCATCGCCGCGCTGATGGTGGCGGTGAGCGTGATCATCGGCGTAGGCGTCATGACCGGCAGCTTTCGCATGACCGTGGGGCTGTGGCTGGACGACGTGCTGCAGGCAGACATCTACGTGTCGCCGCCCTCGCTCAACGCCACCCAGACGTTGGCCGCGCTGTCTCCGGAGATGGTGGAAGAACTGGCGGCTTTCCCCGGCGTCGAGCGCATGGCCTTCTCGCGTGAGGTGGAGGCGGCGCTGTTCGTCGCAGGCAAGACGGGCGATGCGGGCGATGAGGCGGGCCTGGTGGCGTTTAGCGACGATCTGGTGGGCGAAAAGCGGCGCTATCGGGAGGCAGTGGGCGACTGGCGGGCTACTTGGCAAGCCGTGGAGCAGGGCGGCGTGTTGATCACCGAACCGCTGGCGCGGCGCTACGACCTGGGCGTGGGCGACGCGCTGACGCTGCTGACCGATCGCGGGCGCGTGCAGTTCCCCGTGGCTGGTGTAACGGTCGACTACGATGTACGCCCTACGATCTTCATGCATGAACCTGTCTTCCGCTATTGGTGGGACGACGGCAAGATTTCCGCCGCCGGTCTCTTTGTGCAGGACGGCGCGGATGTGGATGAGATGGCCGCGGAGATTCGCGCAGCGTTGGCGGGCCAGGCGGAGTTGGTTGTACGCTCAAATCGGGGCATGCGCCACGACGCGCTGGAAGTGTTCGACCGCACCTTCGCCATCACCGTGGCCCTTCAACTTCTCGCCGCCATCGTGGCTTTTATCGGCATTTTG
>JASGTU010000218.1 GCA_030058085.1 Chloroflexota bacterium | reverse complement strand
CGGCGGGCGTGTCCGGTCGCCAGGCCGGCTGCGCCGCGCCCTCGACCAGGTCCCACTGGGTGCGTGAGGCGATGTCGTAGACGACCACGCCCCATAGCGGCGCAGCCAGCGGATCGTCGCTGGGCAGATAGCGTTCGGCTACGAGCTGCGCGCCGTTGGGCGACCAATCCGGCGCGCCCAGCCAGGGCAAGTCAAACGCCCTCTCAATATGGATGAGACCACGGGTCCAGCTCAGCCCCTCACTATCTACATCAAAACGATCTGGACAGTCGTTTCCGGCATAGGCCACGACGTTACCTGCAAAGTCAAGAAATTGGCATTCGGCCACTCCCCCCCCATCAGCAATGCCTGTCGTGAGGCCGTCGGGTCCGATCTCCAGGGACAGCACGACGCGCACAACCCCAAACCCGCCCTCCAGGTCAATGACCTCTAGAGGGATGGTTATGGCATCGTCGAAGTTCGTAATCCAACGCAGTCGCCCGGCCGGATAGATGGGGGGGACGATATTGTACAGTGGAGAGAACGTGGCGCGATCTGCGCCGTCGGCGTCGATCGCGTCGAGGTACATTGCGTCGCCGCCAACTGCCAGGAAGATGATGCGCTCTCCTTCGGGCGCCCATGTCGCGCAGCAGGCGTCCTCCGCCAGCAGCCGCGACTCGCCCGTGCCGATGTCGAGGACGTGCAGGTCGGACGAGTCCAGGTCATAGCCGCTGCTGTAGGTCACATAGCGCCCATCGGGCGACCAGGCCGGGAGCATGGCGAGCCCGTCGTCGGTAAGCTGCCGCGTGGCGCCGGTCGCCAGGTCATGCAGCACGAGGTTGCCGTCCACGACGTACACGATCTCGCCCTGCAGGGCGAAGGGCGGCGTCTCGCCAAAGGAGAGCGACGCCTGCGACTGCCCCTGAGCGGGCGGCGCGGCGTGCGCGGGCAGCGTTGCCGTCAGCAAGATAGCAGCGGACAGCAGGACGGACAGAATGCGGGAGATCATCTTTCCTCCTTGCAGTATAGGGGCGGCGGCATACGCCGGCGGATCAGGGTCAATGGAACAGGAACAAACGCGCATTCTGCGAGTTCCTGTGGCGACGCTCTATGGGGTTTATGCTGCGGATGCTCTACTGCCATGCTAGTCGCGATCGGTCTGTATGTCAACCTGCGCCTGTCCTTTGCCGCGACAGCCGGCCATTGGTATACTGACCGTACTACACGCATCAACCATAGACACACGCCCGGCCCGGCATCCACCCGACCGGAGGTCCGCCGCCTATGCGCTCCCTGCCGCGGTTCAATCCAGTACACCTGTCCGACAATCGTCTACTGCTCTCCTTGCGCAAAGCAGATGCGGTATGTGACTTCCGTACGCGCAAGCAAGGCTGCCGCCCCTGACCAAAGGCGGCAAAACGGCGCCTGCCTCGGGACCGCTTATGATTTGTTCGCAGTTTACCGCTCATCCATATCGTTCGGCCTACCCCTCCCTTCGGAGGTGAACCGCCGGCTCGTTCCTGTCGCACTTGCGGCGCATTACCGGAAGGAATCCATCATGCCGAAGTCCATCCCCCTGCTGTCGAGCCGCCGCATGCTTCGCTCGATCTGGCTGTCGCTGTTCCTAGTCGTCGTCCAGTTCGTGGCGCCGGTTGTCCGGCTCGTGCCAAATGGGGAGCATCTGAGGTGGGAAGCTAATGCAACCGCCGTCATGGCCGCCCCTTCTGCTGGCGAGTTGTCGAATCGTTATGTCATCTTTCTGGATGGGATCAACAGCTCTTCGCCTCCGGATGACGGCGCAGGAGGATTCCAGCCCATTCGCGACAAGCTTAGTGCCGAGGGCATCAATCGCTTCGTCTATTTCAGTTACAGCGCCACGCACCACAAGGCTGAGATGCCTGTAGGCTACTGCCGCGGTTGGGGCGACGACAATTGCAGTTCTGACGGCCAGAACAGTCAGCGTCTGGTCGATCTGTATCGAAGACCAGTCTATAGCGGCGACGACACGCACTTGTCCGTAACCGATCAGGCGGATGTCCTCGACTGGCTTATTGGTCAGATCGTAAGTCGCGACGCGACAGCCGAAATAAGCTTGATTGGGTTCAGTCTGGGAGGCGTAGTCGCTTCGTACTGGGGCGCGACGCATGGACCTGGAACTCCGTATCACGGGCACATCCATTCCATCATCTTGATCAACAGCCCGGTTGGCGGTATCCCTCTGGCCAATGTCTTTCGGGATGGCTGCGATCCGTCGAGCTGGGCTTCCGTAATCGCCCATGCAGTCCAAATCCGTGATGCGGCTGCAGGCGGCCTAAAGAGCCTATTTGCCACCCTACTACTTAACGCTCTCAATCCCCTTGAATACCAAGAAGAAGGATGTTTGGCCTGGGACCTGATCCTTAAGCTAGTTTTCGGCTCGAGAGTGCTCGGACAACTCCAGCTGCCCTTAGTTGATGATGAGTTGACCAGGAACAGCGTCGTCGGGGAGCTCCCTTCTGCGGCCGTCAACTATGGGGTGACGGCGATTGAGTCCACCAACGATTTCCTAGTGAATGGCAAGCAGTTTCCTCTTTGCGCAACAGCATTATGCCGTTCGTCTGAGGTATTATCTGCCATTGTCGGCAACGGAACGATTCGGTGGCACAATGTCAATCGCCGGACCGGCGCACTTGGTGGGTCAGAAATAGTCAGCGCTCAATTGAACAAAGATGCCTACTCTACTTTGCTTGGCAACCACAACGCTGCGCTGCGTGAGGCTACAACACACGCCTACGTTCTCGAAGCACTGCGCGCATCCAGCCCAACTTCAGTTCTGCCGGACACTACGGGCAACGGGGTAGACCGTCAACACGGCATCGAGATCGTTCATTCGCCATCCATCCCCTTGCACGTACTCCCTGGCCAGACCGCCAGCGTCACCTGGCGTCTCCGCAACACCGGTAATCACCTCTGGGGCGCAGACCACCGGCTGGTTTACTCCGCCGGCAACTACACCGTCAGCCCCATCGAAGTCGAGGCCCCCGTCCTCGCGCCAGGAGAAGAAGCCGATTTTGCCTTCGAGATTACCGCGCCTTCAACTCCGGGCACATACTCCGGCCGCTGGCGCATGCACTATAGCAGCGACGGCTATTTCGGTCCCGAACTGGCGCTGGATATCGTGGTCGCTCTGCCCAAAGACGGCGCGGGTGACACTCCAAAGCAGAATGGGGGGCCGGTCGCCAAGCTCTACCGCGA
>JASGTU010000217.1 GCA_030058085.1 Chloroflexota bacterium | reverse complement strand
CTGATCGTGTTCGGCGCCTCGGGCGACCTTGCCAAGCGCAAGCTCATCCCCGCGCTCTATCATCTCGCCTACCAAAACTTGTTGCCTCGCGATTTTATCGTGCTCGGCTATGCCCGCAGCAAGCTTTCTGACGAAGCTTTTCGTGAGTCGGCCAAGGAGGGCGTGCTCGAGTTCTCTTCCGTCGGCTTCGACGAGCGTCTGTGGAACACCTTTGCACGCGGTCTTTTCTATGAGAGCGGCGGGTATGACGACGCCGAAAGCTTCGAGCGGCTGGCGAAACGCGTTGCCGAACTGGACGCCGAGCACAACATCGGGGGCAACCACCTCTTCTATCTGGCGACGCCGCCGTCGGTATTTAAGCCGATTACGAAGCTCATTCATGATTCGGGCTTATGTTCCAGCGAATGTATGGGCCGCATTATCATCGAGAAGCCGTTCGGCCATGACCTTGCCAGCGCCCATGAACTCAACGAGCATCTGCTCCAGCTTTTCTCCGAAGAGCAGATCTACCGCATCGACCATTATCTGGGCAAAGAGACTGTCCAGAACATCATGGTCTTTCGTTTTGGCAACGGCATTTTCGAGCCGATCTGGAACCGTAACTACATCGACCAGGTGCAGATCACAGTCGCAGAGACGCTCGGCATTGGCGACCGCGGCGGATACTACGACAAATCCGGCGCCATCCGTGACATGCTGCAGAACCACATGATGCAGCTTACAGCTTTGACGGCGATGGAGCCGCCCGTTGCCTTCGACCCGGAGGCCGTGCGCAGCCAGAAAGTTAACGTGCTGCGTTCGATCCGCCCTATCGAGCCGGAGAGCGTGGCTGACTGGGTGGTACGCGCCCAATACGGCCGCGGCGTTAGCGCGGGCAAGGAAATCCCGGATTATGCCGAGGAAAAGGGCGTACCGGACGACTCGGTGACCGAGACGTACGTGGCTTGGAAACTCGAGATTGACAACTGGCGTTGGCAGGGCGTGCCGTTTTATCTGCGCACTGGCAAGGCCCTAGCCGCCAAGACCACCGAGATCAACATCGTTTTCCGTAAACCCCCGCTGCTCCTCTTCGAGACGTTGAACAGCGAGGAGATTCCCCCCAGCAACGTGCTTACGTTGCGCATCCAGCCGGACGAGGAGATCCGGCTCTCTTTCGACGCCAAACGCCCAGGGCCGTCAGTTAACATCGAGCGAGTGGCGATGGACTTCACCTATCGTGAGTACTTCGGCAGCCAGCCCTCGGCGGACGCCTACGAGCGTCTGCTGCTCGACGCTATCTTGGGCGATACGACACTCTTCATCCGTCGCGATGAGATCGAATTGGCCTGGGAGCGCGTTACCCGCGTGCTCGAAGGCTGGCACATGGAGCAGGAACGAGCGGAAGCAAAAAAGGGCGGTAAGCTCCGCCTGCCAAGATACGCGGCCGGCACATGGGGCCCCAAGGAGGCCGACGATCTGCTCACTCGCGACGAACGATACTGGCGCAATCCGGTGAGCATCACCCAGGTGCGCTAAATGAGCGCCGGCAGGCGTTCACCTGAACTGCATAGATAGATGACATCGAGAGGCTTTATTCGTAATGAATATCATATCCACGTTGTCCGTACTGCCCAGACTGCCTAGCGAACTGGCGCGGTTGGAAGAACTGGCCTACAACCTATGGTGGAGTTGGCATCCAGAAGCGCAACAACTC
Source organism: Chloroflexota bacterium (assembly GCA_030058085.1). Classification (GTDB taxonomy): domain Bacteria; phylum Chloroflexota; class Anaerolineae; order Caldilineales; family Caldilineaceae; genus JASGTU01. The sequence goes on along the minus strand of JASGTU010000217.1, from coordinate 21,019 downwards.
TACCAACGCATTAACCCCGAATTGTGGGAGAAGGTCATCCATAATCCGGTCAAGCTGCTGCATCGCGCAGCGCAAGCCGACATCGACCGTGTAGCCGGAGATGCGGAGTACATGGCGAGTTATGCTCAGGTGATGGCCGCGTTTGACGCTTACATGGACCCCGACGCCGGCGCCTGGTTCAAGCGCACTTATCCCGAACGCACCAATCATCACATCGCCTATTTCAGCGCCGAGTTTGGCCTACACGAAGCGCTGCCCATCTACAGCGGCGGCCTAGGCGTTTTGAGCGGCGACCACTGCAAAGCGGCTAGCGATTTGGGCGTGCCGCTGATCGGCGTCGGCTTCCTCTATCCGCAAGGATATTTCACCCAGCGCATCGACGCTGCCGGTCAGCAGATCGCGGAATACGAGCGGATTGACTTTGACGAAGCTCCCGCCTCGCCTGCCCTAGACGCGCAAGGCCGTCAGGTGCTGATCAGCGTAGATCTGCCTGGTCGCGTCGTCTATGCCCGGGTGTGGCGCGTCCAGGTGGGGCGTGTGCCTATCTACTTGATGGACACGGACGTAGAGCGCAATGCGCCGCAGGACCGCGAACTCAGCGCTCGCCTGTATGGCGGCGATCGCGAGATGCGGATCAGCCAGGAGATTGTCCTCGGCATCGGCGGCGTCCGCGCGGTGCGCGCCCTCGGCTATACGCCCGATGCCTGGCATATGAACGAAGGCCACAGTGCGTTCCTCGGCCTAGAGCGCGTGCGCGAGATGGTGCAAGAACAAGGGCTATCCTTCGACGAAGCCGTTGAAGTAGTGCGCTCGAACACGCTGTTCACCACGCATACGCCTGTGCCCGCGGGCAATGACGCCTTTGGCTTTGAGCTGATCGACAAGTTCTTCTGGCAGTATTGGGGCCAGTTGGGCGTTGACCGGGAGCGATTCATAGCCTTTGCCCGTCAGGAGCTAGATTGGGGCCCACAGTACAGCATGACCGTCCTGGCCTTACGCTTGAGCGGACGTCACAACGGCGTCAGCAAGCTGCACGGGCGCGTCAGCCGCGATATGTGGAAATTCCTGTGGCCGGATACGCCCGTCGACGAAGTGCCGATTGGCCATATCACCAATGGCGTACACACCGCAACCTGGCTTGCAGCGGAACTGCGCGACCTCTATGCGCGCTATCTGCCGGAGGACTGGCTTGAGAGCGTACACGATGACTCTGTATGGGCAGATATCGACCGCATCCCGAGCCGTGAGCTCTGGCAAGTGCATCAGGCGCGTAAGCAGGCGCTGATCGACTTGGTGCGCCGTCGCGCTCGAAAGCAGTATCTGCGTCACGGCGAAGGCGCGCAGGTTCTGGGTTCGGTGGACAACGTCCTCAATCCTGATGCGTTGACTATCGGCTTCGCCCGTCGCTTCGCCACCTACAAGCGCGCCAACCTCGTTTTTCGCGATGTAGCGCGTATCCGCCGCCTGCTCGACGACGAAAAGCGACCCGTCCAGTTCGTCTTCGCCGGCAAAGCCCACCCTGCCGATGAACCCGGCAAGGCTTTGATCCGCGAGATTTACGGACTTAGCCAACAGCCCGAATACGCCGGCAAGATCGTGTTTGTCGAAGACTACGACATGAACCTAGCCCGCGCCCTGGTCTCCGGGGTTGACCTGTGGATGAATACGCCGCGGCGCCCGCGTGAAGCCAGCGGAACCAGCGGGCAGAAAGCTGCGCTGTGCGGCGCGCCAAACTTCTCGATACTTGACGGTTGGTGGGTGGAAGGCTACAACGGCAATAACGGGTGGGTGATCGGCGAGGACCGTGAGTATAAGGACGCGCAGACCCAGGACGAAGCCGACGCTCTCAGCATCTACCGATCGCTAGAAGAGGAAATCATTCCGCTCTACTACGGCAGGAATGAACAGGGCGTACCGGAAGGCTGGGTCGGTGTTATGAAGCAGTCGATCATCAGCTGCGCGCCGACCTACAGCACGCAGCGCATGGTCATCGACTACTGCGAGAAATACTATATGCCCGCCGCCATCAATGGCGCTGCATTTGTTGCGGACGACTTCGCGTCAGTGCGAGCGCTTGTCGCCTGGAAGCGACGGATCGGCCAAAATTGGCATGAGGTGCGGCTCGAGGCAGCCCGGATCGACGGGACTACGCTCCATGTCGGAGAGACAGTTGACCTACAGGCAAGGCTCTGGTTGCCTGCCTCGGTCCGCCCGCAAGATGTACAGGTGGAAGCGGTCTTTGGCGAATCTCGCGGTGACGGCGGGATCTCTAGCCCCGCCGCCGTACCGCTACAAGAGGCAGGCCGAGAGGATGGCGCTATCTTATATCGCGGCGCCTTCACGCCCGCAACCAGCGGAAAGCTGGCGCTAGGGGTACGCGTGCGGCCTAATCATCCGCTTCTGACCAGTCCTTTGGACTTTGACCACATGCGCTGGGCGCAGCGCCAGGCATAAGAGCAAGATAGAGGGTCGCTGGTCTAATACCAGCGGCCCTCTTCGTCTCCCACCTCTACGAAGACACGCGCCCCGACCGGCGAACCCATCAGGAATCCGCGCTCGAACGAATGCACGAAGGCGCTGTAGCCCTGCTCCTTATCCAGCGCCCAACCCAGTCGCGCTTGAACTTCCTCCTCAGTGCGCCATACTTTGCCAAACCCGCGCATCGGCTGTTGAAGCCCGTCGGGCGCGCTTATGTCTAGGTCGAATTCGGGCTCTCCTTCTTCCCACGTGTCGGGGAACGCCTTCCAACTGCCGTCGTCGAAAAGAGCGAGGATGGAGAGGTTATCCCCGCGCCAGATCAGCGTGCCATGCTCGAACGACTGGTACGCCGCAGGAATGCTCTCACTCGTCTCTTGCAGGGCATAGCCTAGGTCGCTCTTCGTCTGATCGCTCGCCTCCCACAGAGAGGCTAGTGGTCCGCTTGGCCGGTAGGCGCCTTCGGGCGGTTCGTCTGGTAGCTCCGGTGGAGTAGGCGCTTCGACATCCACGGGAGGCGGCGCCGGTGTAGCCGTTGCGCGTAGCAGCGGCTCTTCAGCAGCGGCTTCGCTGCCGGGCCTGGTCTCCGCTGCCTCGGATGGTGTAAGCGCCCAGAACTCGCCGGCGAAGCTGCCCACGAACAACTTGTGGCTTCCGTCCGGCAATGCCGGCGAAACCGCAAGCGCGAACAGCGCGTTCTCATAGGTGCGATTCTGTAGCCGCGGGTCGTCCCAGCGCTGCCAGGAGGCGCCGCGATCCGTTGTACGCCACAAGCCGGACTCTCCCAACACGTATAGCGTTCCGTCTGTTTCAAAGGTGGGTGACGGCGCGACGGCACGGAAAAGCTGATCCTCCGATTGCCCCAGGTCTAGGGTCTCCCACGTTTCAGCGCCTTCAGGCCTCACCTCGACTGATTGTCCGTACCCGGCAAGACGCACCGGCAGATCATCGGGAGCGGCTGACCAGGCGCTTGCCGCCTGCAAGGCTAGTTCGCTTTCACTGGCAGCTGTCATGACCTGCGTCCACGACAGCCCGCGATCCGTAGACTCCCACAGGCTAACGCCTGCTTCCCACGGCGAGATGCGCTGATAGCGCGCAAAGGCGTGGATCCGCCCGTCGGTTGCGAACTCCGGTGAGACCCGTAAATCGTAGACGCGCAAATGCTCCAGCCCTTGCCACACAGGCTCCCAGGTATCTCCTGCATCTGTGGAGCGGAGGACGCCCTCTCCTTGGTAATCACCCACGAAGCCGCCGGCAAAGATCGTGCGATCCGCAGTGAAATCAGGGGAGAGGCTCAACGAGAGCGTGAGGTTGTCATGCCGCGGCAGCCCGCCCTGGTTCCGTGTCCAAGTGAGCCCGTCGTCCTCGGTGCGGTAGACGCGACCGCTTTCCAGCAGCACGAAAACGGTTGGGTCGGCGGGGTAGCCCGGCGAGATCAGAATATCTAGCACCGGCGCTGCGGGCAACGCGTCGGGTTCTGTCGGCGGCGGCGACAAAGGCATGCCGCCCCGCTCATCGATCACCAGCAGTTCGCCCTCCGACCGGCCGAATATGCGGCCCTGCGCTTCATCGATCGCAAGCGGACAGAACTCAGGGATACGCCCGACCGGCGTCAACGTCGCTAGGTCGAGCACGTAGCCCTGCGTCACGTACGCCTGTCCAGTCCGCGGGTTGACGTACGGTGCGAAGAGCCCGTCGCGCCATGTGATCTCTTGTCCGTCCAGTCCGTGCACGGTGAAGTTGCGATAGACCAGATAGCGGATGAAATAAGGCTGGCGCAAGATACGCCCGTCGATCGGCGGCAGCAACATCGGCTGGCTGCCGCACGTGAATTGGAGCGACGGACGCCGCTCTGGCGCCTCCAGCGGTTCTAGCGTTGCTGCGTCGAAGTAGAGCGGCTCAGGATAGATCCCCGCGCCGGCTCCTGTGGCTATCTTGTTCCGTTCGACGACCAGAAGACCCTCGGCGGCAAACACATGCGCGGCTTCGGCCATTTCACAGCCGTTGCACCACGCGAAAGGCTGCTCTTGCAGTTCGGGCAACAAGTCTCTGAGTATTTCGCCGCTGTCCGGATCGACCGTGTAGACGGTATACGCGGTGACCACGAGTTCATCGCGCAGCGGGTTGTACACGGGTACGCCCGGCTGGTCGATCCGGCCTATCCCCTCGAGTGTATCCAGGTCGTAGATTGCGATGTCCGGCTGATCGCCTTCCTCCTCATAGGAGGTCACCGGCGAACCGGTGAAGACGCGCCGCCCTGCCGTGTCGAGTGACAGGAAGCGTCCGCCTTCGAGTTTCCCGATTTCGGTCAGCGAGTCCGCATCGATGATGTGAATGACCGGCGTTTCTCCTTCCGGTATGTAGCTTTCGCCGGGCGCAGCATAGAGCCGGCGATTTTCGGCGTCAAGCGTCAGATCTCCGCCGAAGGCAAAGCGCGCCTCCTCACGGAACTCGGCTGCGTCGAGAACGATCAACTGGCTGTCCGACGTCGTCACGAACACGCGATTCGACATCTCGTCGTAGCGCAGGTCACGCAGGATGGCTGGCGGTTCAGCTAGGCGCGCCCGCGTCACAATACCCGGAAGTGCGCCTGTGGGCGCGCCGGGCGGGGTAACCGACACCAGCTCTGCCGGCGTATCGGGCGGCGTCGTTTCAGTTTCGACCGTCTCCTGCTGCGAAGCGGGCAAGGTCGCTGCAGACGCCGTGGCTAAGGGGTATGCGGTTGCCTCCGCAGCGGGTTCAGCAATGATCGACGTCGCCTCTATCTGCGCTGTCTCTGCAACGGGCTCGACGTCGGTGGGCGTGTCTTCAGTTCTGCTGTCGCCGCATCCCGTCAATATGAGCGCAGCTGCGACCAGTAACGCGATATGCAGCATGATGCCGCGTCTGATGATGGTGTTCATGGATCACCTGTTTTCCCCATGCGTGGATTAATCGCGTCTCTGCAATCTGACATCAATGGTATCATGGACGCGACTTGGGCTTCAACAGAAGATAACGCTTCCCAGCTCCTGCCGGTTTCACAGGCTAGGGCGACGGCATGGCGCGCATTGGGACGAAGAAGCGTGTACCGCAATTCGATTGGCGATCAGACAGGAGAGGAGGCGCGCTTGGCCTGTAGCCAGACGCTCGGCAGGCGCAAGACTTTGCCTAAGGCCGAAATGTGGGCGCGTTTCGAGAAGACGTCGTAATCATTCGTCTCCACCGCGTAGAGAATGGCGCGGTAGAGATCGGCAGCCGCACGTATGGCGAAGCGCCCGTCTTCGGCTAACAAGGCGATGCCCGGCAGCGCTTCGGCGTAGAGCTGGCGATTGCGCTCGATCTGGTAGCGCATGAAGCGGCGCCAATTCGACGTAACCCGGCCCGCAGCGATGTCATCGGTGGACAGTCCGAAATGGTTCAAGTCCTCGGCAGGCAGGTAGACACGCCCTCGCCGCCAGTCTTCACCGACGTCGCGCAGGATGTTGGTCATCTGTAGCGCAACGCCCAGCTTGATGGCATAACGAATCGCTTCGGGTGATGAATAGCCGATGATGTGCATGCTCATCAGGCCGACGGTAGAGGCGACGCCATAGCTATAGGCGGCCAGTTCGTCGAACGTGTCGTATCGGCTCTTGTGGAGATCCTGCGCAACGCCTGCAACCAATTGCTCGGCATATCGCTGCGGAACACTGAAGCGGGCGCGCGCGTCGGCCCAGGCTAACGCGACGAGATCGTCGTGCGACGGCAAAGTGGCAGCGGTACGCGCCTGCCATGCAGCCAATTCGCTCGCTGCGTTGGCGTCGCCACTGTCGACGATATCATCTGTTACGCGGCAGAAGGCATAGAGCGCGCGCACGGCGCTTCGCTTCTCCTTGGGGAGAAGGCTGGATGCCACGTAAAAGGAACGGCTGTGCAGCGCAGTGAGCGCGTCGCAATACTCGTATGCCCGGTCCAGGTCGCGCCGGTCGACGTCAACCCGGGCCATCTCGTCGTGATGGAACGTGTGCGCTTCGTGCGCCATCGAGAGCAGCATCGGTTCCCAAGCATGAATGTGCGCCTGCATTCGTCAATACTCCCCCACATCGTACGTGCCGCCATGTGGCCTGTTCGTTTCTGCCCTTCGAGGCGAACCTTATCACAAAGACGGACATCTGTCAAGGATGTTTGCACACATTTAGCAAGTTTTGTCTAATGATTGTTCGCGATTAGTATTGTGCAAAGTATTGACAGCTACAGAACGAACGTGATACTATGCGCCATACTCTAGGCCATTGGTTTGTACAGTCGACAAACCGTATAACAGGGTAAGAGAGCGATGGCCGCAAGACACGATCTGCCAATCTATAACTTGAAGGCGGTGGTACAAGAAACCGGGATCAAGCCCGATACGCTGCGCGCTTGGGAACGGCGCTATGGGCTGCCGGAACCGCAGCGTACGGCAAGCGGCCATCGCCTGTATACCGAACGCGATGTTGCGACGCTCAAATGGCTCGTCGCCCGGCAAGATGATGGACTGACGATATCGCGCGCCGTCGCACTTTGGCACGAGCTTCGTCGACAGGGGAACGATCCGCTCGAGCATGTATTGACAGAGACGAGACCGGGCGAAACTTCCCGCACGCCGATTTCGCAGTCTATGCCGTCCGCAGGAGCGTCGAGTACAATAACTCAACTCAAGCGGCAATGGATAGAGGCGTGTCTTCATTTTGACGAGCGCGACGCAGAACAGGCGCTGAATGGCGCATTCGCCCTCTTTCCGGTTGAGTCGGTCACGACCAGCCTGATCCAGCAGGGGCTGGCAGAGATTGGTGAAGGTTGGCTGCGGGGCAGCGTCACCGCCCAGCAAGAACACTTCGCCTCTGCGCTGGCTATGCGCCGTTTAGAGACGCTGCTGGCTGCCACACCGGCGCCAACACGCAACGGGCGGATACTGGTCGCCTGTCCGCCGCACGAATCGCACGTCTTCGCGCCGTTGATGCTCTCGTTGTTTCTTCGCCGACGCGGTTGGGATGTAGTCTATCTCGGAGCAGATGTGCCGCTGCAAAGTCTGGAGGCTACAATAGACGCCACTGCACCGGCTCTCGTCATTCTAGCCGCCCAGCAGCTTCATACCGCTGCCGGTCTTCTAGAAATGGGGCGGCTGCTAGAGGAGAGGCGCGTACCCTTGGCTTATGGCGGCTTGGTCTTCAACCAGTCTCCCTATTTGCGTACGATCATCCCCGGTCATTTCCTGGGCGAGCGCATCGACGAAGCTGTGCCGGCGGTTGAAAGGATCATGCAGGTGCCGCACGTACACGCGAGCCTTGAATCTGTGCCCACAGCCAGCCTGGCTGCGCTGCGCCGTTTCCGCGAACTGCGGTCCGCTATCGAGGCCGATGTCAGGGGCGCAGTTCGCAACGACGGCTTGTCTCCCGCCCGCGTGGGCGAAGCCAACGCACTGCTCGGGAGCTATATCGAAGCCGCACTGGCGTTAGGCTCTTTCCACCGATCAAATGCTGACGATACCTGGCTCAAGAATCTACCGCCTCTAGATAGGGTTTTGCCGGACGGTAAGTCAGCGCATTATCATCGCACTTACATCCTGGCTGCGTTAGGCCGACTTGGATCCGAAGATCGCCAATTTACCGGGCGGTTGGCAGAACTTGCGGGCCTCTCGCCCAACCTCGACGTAATTGGACATACTCATGAACTGCCGAAGAAGGTGAGTCGCGTTAAGGCCATAGGCCGCCATAGGAGGAGCTAAAATGCGAGCGATTGTGACTGGCGGAACCGGCCTGATCGGCCGCGCTCTTTGCCGAGAATTGGTCGACCACGGACACGAGGTGATCGTTCTCTCACGTAATCCTGACAAGAAAGAAGAAGGTCTGCCCAGCCAGGTAGAGACTGTAGGGTGGGATGCACAGTCCGCTAGAGGCTGGGGCGATCGGGTTAGCGAAACCGACGCCATTGTGAATCTCGCCGGCGCCGGACTAGCTGATGGGCGATGGACCGACGAGCGCAAGCGAAGCATCCTAGAGAGCCGCGTCAAAGCGGGCCAAGCCGTTCTCGAAGCCGTATCTGCCGCGGCGACCCGGCCTAAGGTTGTCATTCAGTCTTCCGCCGTCGGCTACTACGGACCTCGCGGCGATGAAGTTCTGAACGAAGATGCCGCCCCGGGCAGTGACTACCTGGCCCGCGTCTGCTTCGACTGGGAGGCATCGACTGCGCCGGTCGTGCGTATGGGCGTGCGCCGGCCTGTTATACGCACCGGCATCGTCCTCACCACGGAGGGAGGCGCCTTTCCCAAGATTCTGCTTCCCTTCAAGCTTTTCGCCGGCGGGCCAATGGGCAACGGCTCGCAGTACTGGCCTTGGATCCACATCAACGACGAAGTGCGAGCCATCCGCTTCCTGATGGAAAACGAGACTGCATCCGGCCCCTTCAACCTGACGGCGCCCAATCCGTTGACGAACAAGGAGTTCGCATCGGTGGTGGGGCAGGCCATGGGGCGGCCTTCGCTGATGCCGGCGCCCGCCTTCGCGCTCAAACTGGCGCTGGGAGAAATGTCGACGGTGCTGCTCGATGGCCAGCGCGCTGTGCCGAGCCGCCTACAGGAATTAGGCTTCGAGTTTGACTTCGCTACTCTCGACGCAGCGCTGAAGGATCTGTTGAAGTGAAATACGCTCATCGCTTCAGGGTGGAGGCGCCGTCGGCCGATGTGGTCGAGTTTCACCAGCGATCGGCGAGCATGGCCGCCATCACGCCGCCCCCTATCATCGTGCGCATACATGAAGCGCCGGCGGTATTGGGCGAAGGCGACGAAATGGCGTTCACTCTGTGGCTGGGCCCCTTGCCCATGCGCTGGCGCGCCCGCATCGAACAGACAGGCCCGTCCGGGTTTGCGGATCGTCTTATCAAGGGACCTTTTGCATCTTGGGTTCACCAACACGTCTTCGTCGAAACCGGCTCCGATGCCACGGAAGTGATCGATATGGTGTCGGCAAAACTGAGCGACCGTCCTTTTTGGCGGTTAGCCGGCCTAGCACTGTGGGCGGGCATGCCCCTGCTCTTCACCTACCGAGCGTGGAAGACGCGTCGTCTGTTACAGAGACCTAGTGTTGCTGGTAGTAGCCCTGCGCGCACGCAGGGCGCTAAGCGATGACCACAGCGATCTGGTGGTTACGGCGGGATCTAAGGCTGGCTGACAATCCGGCTTTAGCCCACGCGTTGAGCTACGCCGGGCGCGTCGTGCCCGTGTTCATCCTCGACGACCGGCTCCTTAACTCGCCGTACTCAGGTGCGAGGCGCATCTCATTTCTTCTCGAAGGTCTGCGGCGGCTAGACGACGACCTGCGCGCGCGTGGAAGCCGGTTGATCATACGGCGCGGCCGGCCGGAAACCGAACTCGCCCGGCTGAACGACGAGGTGAATGCTTCTAGGGTATTCGCGCAACAGGATTGCTCGCCCTTCGCCACGCGGCGCGATCATTCTGTGGCGCAATACGTACCGCTCACGTTAGTAGAAGGCATCTCCGCACTGCCTCTAGGTGCTGTGCGCAAGGAGAACGGCGAACCCTATACCGTCTTTACCCCATACAGCCGGCGCTGGAAAGCCCTTTGGCGGCAATCCGTGCCGGCCTTGCTGCCGGCTCCGGACCGAATCGACACGCCGCCCGGCATCCACTCGGAGGCGCTTCCTGACGATCCCTTGCCGGAACGAGCGGCTGCTCACTTCATTGCGGGCGAGAAAGCCGCCCAGGATGCGCTGCGCGCTTTCGTCGCGCCTGACGGCCCGATCTTCTGCTACAAGGATCATCGAGACCGTCCCGATCTCGACGCGACCTCGCGCCTTTCCCCCTGTCTGCGCTTTGGCGTGTTGTCGCCGCGCATGGCCGCCCGCGCCGCAACGGAGGCTATGGACGCAGCGCAAGACGAGGAAGCGCGTCTCGGCGCCGAAACGTGGCTCAACGAATTGATCTGGCGCGATTTCTATCTCAACATTTTGGCCGCGTTCCCGCACGTGCGCCGCGAGAGTTTCCGCCCAGAAACGCGGTCGATAGCCTGGCACAACGATGCGTCCGAGTTTGAGGCCTGGCGCACCGGTCATACAGGCTACCCGTTCATCGACGCAGCCATGCGCCAGTTAGCGGAGACCGGCTGGATGCATAATCGCGCCCGTATGGCCGTCGCCTCCTTTCTGGTCAAGGACCTGCTCATCGACTGGCGCTGGGGTGAACGTTGGTTCATGCAGCAACTCATCGACGGCGACCCGGCTTCAAATAACGGCGGCTGGCAGTGGACAGCCGGAACCGGAACAGACGCCGCGCCCTACTTTCGCATCTTCAACCCGGTCTCGCAAGGCCTCAAGTTCGATCCGCAAGGCGTCTATGTGCGGCGCTGGGTTCCCGAACTGCGCCAGGCGCCCGACGAGTTCATCCACGAGCCGTGGAAGATGCCACAGGCGATTCAGGCTGACACCGGCTGTGTCATCGGACAGGTCTACCCCAGGCCCGTCGTCGACCACGGCTGGGCAAGAGAGCGGACGCTGCATGCCTACCAGTCGGCCCGATCCGAGTGATGGTCCGTCCAGTCTTCGCCCTTGTGTGCTATACTTTTTGACAAGGCAAGCGTCGCATATCCCACGGTAAGACTAGCGCATATGCTGAGGATACAACATGCGAGACTGCGATGTGGTCATCGTCGGTGCGGGGCACAATGCACTCGTCTGCGGCGCGTACCTGGCTAAAGCTGGCTACAAGGTGATACTCGTCGAACGGCGGCACAAGGTCGGCGGCGCAGTTGTCACCGAGGAGATTGTGCCCGGTTTCCAGTTCGATCTCGGCGGATCGGCGCACATTCTGATCCATCATACGCCCATCGTAGAGGACCTCAATCTGGCGGCGTACGGGCTGGAGTATATCGACCTTGACCCGCTCTTCTTTGCGCCGTTCCCCGACGGCAGCCATCTTTTCATCTGGAAAGACCTCGACCGTACCTGCGAAAGCATCGCCGCTATCTCACAGCATGACGCCGACGCCTATCGCCGCTTCGTCCTAGACTGGCAGCCGCTCGCTGAGGGCATGGTGCGCAGTTTCCTGTCCCCGCCCACGGCGGGTAACCTGTTCCGCAACCTGGTATGGCAGGGACCATCCGGCCAGTCGAGCGCGCGCAGCCGGTACGTTGAGCTATCCGATATCCTGCGCGGCTACGGGCAGTTTCTGCGCCAGTCCTTCGAAGACCCGCGCGTGCAGGGCATGATCGGCTGGATGGCGGCGCAGTCCGGCCCGCCGCCGAGCGAACCGCTCTCTGCGCCGTTTGCGCTCTGGCATCCCATGTACCATGTCAGCGGCATGAAGCGCCCGCGCGGCGGCTCCGGCATGCTGACACAAGCTCTCGCCCGTATGATCCAGGCGCATGGCGGACACATAATCGCCGGTGCTCCGGTGCAGCGCATACTGAGCGAGGGCGGGCGCGCGGCGGGCGTCGAGACCGAAGGGGGCATCCGCATCACGGCGCGGGCTGTCGTCGCCGGATCGCATATCCACACGACGCTGCAACTCCTGCAAGACAGCCCGATCTCGGACGAAGCACGTACGCTGCTGAACCGCAGCCGCATTGGCAACGGCTTCGGCATGGTCGTGCGCTACGCCATGCGCCAATTGCCCGACTACTCCGCCCTGCCCTCACGCGCAGGAAAGCCCGGCCCACAGCATACCGCTCTGCAGTTCATATGCCCCAACCTCGACTATCTGGAAGCAGCCTATGGCGACTACCTTGCGGGCAGGCCCTCGAGCCACCCCGGCCTGATCGCCATGACCTTCTCGGCTGCAGACCCGACGCTGGCGCCGCCTGATCAGCACACCCTCTTCCTGTGGGGTCAGTACTATCCCTATAAGCTGGCATCCGGGGCTTCGTGGGACGACATCGGAGAGGAGGTAGCCGGGCAGATGTTGGCGAAGCTGGCGGAATACGCGCCGAATATGCAGGGCGCCGTCATCGACAAGCTGGTCGAGCACCCGCTCTATTTGGAGCGCGAACTCGGTCTGCTGCATGGCAACGTCATGCACCTCGAAATGTCCATCGACCAGATGTTTATGCTGCGTCCGGCGCTCACGATGGCGAACTACCGAGGACCTCTCAAGGGCCTCTACCTGACCGGCGCCAGCACTCATCCCGGCGGCGGCATCATGGGTGCAGCCGGGCGCAACGCAGCATCCATTATACTGCAAGACCTGTCTCGCCGCCGCGTATAGAACGTCACAACCTATTTGAATGAGGAGTGAATAGATGTCGAAAACGGCCCATCCACAGGCGCGCTCTGTTTGCGTCAGCTTTCTCGTCAACGGCGAAATGCGTTACTCCGGAGACGTTTCGTCCGATGACGTGGTTCATCTGGCGCTGCACCAGTTGCTGCCTGAGGAGATCCGGCACAACCACCGCATCTCGGTACGCAAAGGGGACGACCTGATCTACCCCGACATGTTCCTGGATGAGATTGTCGCCCACTATGGCGATGCAGACTTCGAGGTATCGGCTACGCCGCTCAATCTCAGGGACAAAGGTGAGTTCACCAATTACGGGTTCGACCACCTTGCCCTTGCCTTCGAGGATCGGGAAGCGGCCAAGCGCTTTTTCGCGGATGGGCTTGGGCTGACCGTCGTGCGGGATGACGAGCATTTGGCGGTAGTCACCAGCGGCAATACCGCCGTCTTCCTCTTTGACTTCGACCCGAACGCACCGCTGGCGCCCCCTGCCCCCAGCCGGATCCATCACCTCGGCTTTGTCGTGGATGACCTGGAAGCCGCCGCCGCGCATCTCAAACAACGCTTCCCCGACTACTTGGGCGACTTCACGCTGCTGGAACGCGAGGAGCGCTGGAGCCTCTACGGCCATGTCCAAATCGGGTCGATTCGCTTCATGATTCAGTTGAGCGAGATCAAGCCGCAGTATCGCTCTCTCAAGACCGACGTGGCGCGCAAAGCCGCAGAGGCGCTCTATGACTATGCCAGCCAGGACTACGGTGTCCGCCTCGGCTAACGACCGCGCCAAACTCGCCTCGCCAGTGCGTGAGAGACTCCAGAGCTGGGGGCTGTCCCCTCTGACAGGCGCGCTGCTGTTGGCATGGGCCTCAAGCATGGTGCTGCTGCCCATTTTTCTCTGGACCGTCGGCCCTGCCGCCCTGCCCTGGTCGGCATCGATGACGGTCATCCTTCAATTGCTCTGTGTGTTGGCCGTACTCCGGCAATCCTGGCAGCCGTTGGACTTGACGCGGGCAACGCTTATCGTTTTTGCAGGTGCATGGTTGATCGAATGGGCAGGCAGCAAGACAGGCGTTATCTTTGGCACATATGACTACACGAATCTGTTTCGCCCCCAACTTGCCGGCGTCCCGTTGATCGTACCTCTTGCCTGGTTGATGATGTTGCCCCCTGCTTGGGCGGTTAGCCAGGCGCTCACCCGCCGCACCGCAGGCGTCGCCTTCCTGCTAGCCAGCGCTGTCGCCTTTACGGCTTGGGACCTCTTCCTCGATCCGCAGATGGTCGCCTGGGGTGCGTGGGTGTGGCCGGATGGCGGCGGCTATTTCGACATTCCTTGGCACAACTTCGCCGGCTGGATTGCCGGCGCCCTGCTGCTGACCGCCCTTGTCCGCCCGCGCGCCGTGCCCGTGCGCCCGCTTCTCGTCGTCTATTCTCTGACCTGGGCGCTCCAGTCAATAGGGCTGGGCTTCTTCTGGCAATTGCCTGGGCCTGCGCTCTGTGGGTTCCTGGTGATGGGCGCCTTGATGATTGCGGCCTGGTTGAGCCTCCATCGCACCAGTCGCGCGGCCGGTGATGTCGCGCCGGACCGCACATGAACGCCGTCGCCTTCGTCCTGTGGGTCTTCGGCGCCTTTCTGATCGGCGCGCTGCCCCTGTCAGTATGGGTGGGAAGTCTGGCCCTCGGCGTCGACGTACGCGCATTCGGCGATGGCAACCCCGGCGCAACCAACGTCTACCGGGCCGGCGGGCGAATGACAGCTTTCTTTGCGCTCTTCCTCGACTTCTTGAAGGGCGCGCTCCCGGTTGGCACAGCCGCTTATGTCGCGGGGATCAACTTCCCCCTGCTCGCAGCTATCTCTCTTGCGCCCGTGGCAGGACATGCCTTCAGCCCCTTCCTCCGCTGGCGCGGCGGCAAGGCCGTCGCCGTAACCTTCGGCATCTGGGCGGGACTGACGGCTTGGGAGGGACCGATTATCCTGGGTGTTGGACTGCTTGTTGGTACAAAACTCTTCGGGGCAAACGGCTGGGCGGTATTGGCTGCTCTACTGCTATTAGCCGTCTATCTAGCCGCCGTTCCCGCCTCTCTGCTGGCCTGGTCACTGCGCCCTGCAAGCAATTGGCTTCTGATGACGCTTGCTGGGAACCTGCTCCTGTTGATCTGGAAACATCGCCAAGACTTGATGCATTTGCCCACATTCTAGCTGGCGCCGAGGAGCAGCCCACAATGACTGCCGTGACCGGTATCCTCTTCACAATAGCAGTACTGGCGACTGCCGCATTGTCGGGTATGCTGCTGATAGCTCTGTTCAACGCGTTCGCTTTCCCCCGTCTAGGCCGCTATCTCGTCGACGAACTGGCGCAGTATCATCTCCCGCCCGTCTCGGTCCTGATCCCTGCCCGCCAAGAAGAAGAACGCATAGGGCCAACACTAGCCGCCCTACTCGCTCAGGACTATCCCAACTTCGAGGTGCTTGTTCTGGATGACAACTCGACCGACGCCACCTATGCAACGGCGTGCGCTGCGGGAAGCGGCGATTCGCGGCTGCGGGTGATGCACGGCAAGCCCTTGCCTTCCGGTTGGGGCGGGAAAAACTGGGCATGCCATCAGTTGGCGCAGGCGGCCCGGTACGATATGCTCATCTTTACGGATGCCGATGTCACTTGGCGAATAGACGCACTGAAGGCCGTCGTGCGTGCGCTGGAGCAGACTAACGCCGGTCTATTGGCGGTATGGCCGACGCAGATCACGGTTGGCTGGGCAGAGCGGCTCGTCGTTCCTCTGATGGCCTTCTCCATCCTGGCCTATCTTCCTGTATGGCTCGTGAGCCATACGCCCTACCCTGCGGCGGCGGCCGCCGCAGGGCAATGCATGGCGTTTCGCCGTGCCGTCTACCGGCGCATAGGCGGGCATGAGGCCATACGAGCGACAGTCCTCGACGATGTGACGCTAGCGCGTAGAACCAAGCAGCAAGGTGACTGCTTGGCGATGGTTGATGGCGATGGTTTAGTTTTGTGTAGGATGTATTTGGGTGGTTGGCAGGTTATTGATGGCTACACGAAAAACATCATAGCGGGACATGGCAATAGCATCTTCTTCCTGTTGCTCTCTACGCTCTTTCACTTGACCCTCTTCGTACTGCCGCTAGGTTGGTTGATCGCCGGGGCGGCCCTAGACTTCGCGCCTGGATGGCCCCTGTGGCCGCTTGCGCTGCTCTTTCTGGCGGTTACAACGCGAGCCATCACCGCCTACACCTCGCGCCAACGCATCGCCGACGCCCTTCTCATGCCGCTCTCGGTCCTGCTGATGACGTTCATCGCCCTGCGCGCCATCTGGCGGCAGTTGCGCTATGGCGGGCAATCGTGGAAGGGACGCCGCGTTTCGTAGAGATCGCGACTGCCTCTACTAATAATGACGATGGAAAAGGGCCGATCGCGTCGCTGCGATCGGCCCTTTTCCATTCACTTGTTTCGCCGGCGCACAATGCGCACGGCTATTGCCAGGTCATCCCGCGACGACTAGCCCGTCATCAAGACGCCGCCGTCGATGTTGATGGCCTGCCCCGTCATCGTTGCGCTCTCTTCGCCGGCAAGATAGACGGCAAGCGGCGCCACCTCGTCCGCTTCTAGGCGCCGCCCCATCGGCGTCATCCGCTTCTCGATCTCCTCGACAGTGATGCCCAAGCGCTCGGCGTCATAGGCGATGCGAATGTCATTGATCAGCGTATGCACCGGGCCGGGGCAGATCGCATTGACCGTGATGCCGTCTCCGACGACCTCCATCGCCAGCGTACGCGTCAAGCCGAGCAGGCCGTGCTTGCTGGCGGCATAGGCCGCGCCGTGGAACGATCCGATTTTGCCGTTGATCGACGCCACATTCACGATCCGCCCGTACTTTGCAGCCAGCATGTCCGGTAGCACGCGCTTGCAGAGCAGATAGGGCACGGTCAGGTTCACATACAGAAGCAGATTCCAGAAGTCATCATCGTAGTTCACCACCGGTTTCGGGTTAGCGCTGGAGCCGACGCCGGCGTTATTGACGAGAATCTGGATAGGACCAAGTGCATCTCGTGCGGCGCTGTACACGACGTCGACGGCGCCTTCCTCCGCAAGATCCGCTGTCACCGCTACGCAGCGAACGCCGAAGCTCTCCGCCTCACGACGCAACGACTCCAGTTCATCCGTCGCCCGCGCCGTGACAGCCAGGTGTGCGCCTTCACGCGCATAGGCGAGGGCAATGGCTCGTCCGATGCCCTTGCTCGCACCGGTGATCAATGCGGTTTTTCCTTCAAGTCTCATTCAATCCTCCTGTTGATGTGAGCCGGTTCGCCGCTCGGTTAAGCGACGTTCGCTCCCTTGCGAATCTGCGCTTACTCGCTTACGATACGGAAAAGCCGCCCCCGAACAGCGGTATCGACCCCAGAATACACGACTTCCGGTTTCGTCGTACCGGAATTCGTCATACCAGAAAACGAAGGGACTAGCGCAATGGAATACCGGCAACTGGGCAAAACCGGTGTTAAGGTATCAGAACTCTGTTTCGGAACAATGTCATTTGGCGGCGACGCCGACGAGGCGACATCCAAGGAAATGTTCCACGCCTGTCTCGACGCCGGCATAAACTTCTTCGACTGTGCAAATGTCTATGCCGGCGGACGTTCCGAAGAGATCCTCGGCAAGCTGATGGCCGGTCGCCGCGATGATCTCGTGATCACCTCCAAGGTCGCCATGCCGACCGGCGACGGCGTGAACGACCGCGGTCTATCCCGGCGTCACATCATGCTCCAGGTCGAGGGCAGCCTCAGACGGCTCAACACCGACCGCATCGACCTTTACTTCGTCCATCACTTCGACGCCTCAACCGACATGGAAGAGACGCTGCGCGCTCTTGACGACCTGGTGCGCCAGGGCAAGGTTCTCTACCTCGGCGTCAGCAACTGGGCCGCCTGGCAGATCGCCAAAGCGCTGGGCATCTCGGCTCGCACCGGGCTTACCCGCTTTGAGTGCATTCAGCCGATGTACAACCTTGCCAAACGCCAGGCCGAGGTCGAAATACTGCCCCTCGCCGCGTCCGAGCAGCTCGGCGTCATCTCCTACAGCCCGCTCGGCGGCGGCCTGCTGACCGGAAAATATTCGACAGCGCAAAAGCCTGACAGCGGTCGCCTGGTCAGCAACGCCATGTATGCCAAGCGTTATGGCGACCAGATGTACTTCGAGATCGCAGAGCGCTTCGCCGCCTATGCGCAGGAGAGCGGAACGCATCCCGTCACCCTAGCCGTTGCGTGGGTCATGACCCACCCGGCGATCACCGCGCCGATCATCGGGGCACGCAACATGGAGCAGCTCCGGCCCTCGCTAGACGCTGTGAAGGTAGACATGGGACCAGAGCGCCGCGCCAAGATTTCCGCGCTCTCGTACGAGCCGCCGCCCGCCACGGATCGCGCCGAGGAAAGAGGCTGATCCCTCTAGGATTCGATGCGCTCAACGCGGATCAACGCGCCATTACGCACCCCGCGCAGGACCGTCGCGTCGCCGTCTATCTGCCCGAATACATTGACAGGGCTATAGGCGCGCGGCGCGGCGCCGGGGCTCACAGGGGTCGGCCCATAGAAGATGCAAAAGGCGTTACCCGGCGGCCAATAGCCTAGCGCGCCGACGGCAACTTCCGCCTGTGCCGTCGCGCTCTCATCCAGCGCCACCGGAATGCCGAAATAGATCTCGTCGCCCCAGACGTTGACGCGCGCCTCCAACGGTATCGCCGCCAACACGACCTGTGCTGTGTCTGTGTCGTTGAGTTCGGCCTCCAGCTTTCGACCGTCCACTTCCAACCGTATACGCGTCATCCACCTACTCTTTCGATCCTATAGCCCCGCAGGTTACTCGGCGTCTGATGTCGCCTGTTCAATCCGAATACACGCGCCGAAATCGGCCAATCCAGCGGCGCACACCTCGACGGAACCGTCGCCGTGGGCGACGAGTTGCCCGCCCCGCCCTTCGATCAGCCGCCGCGCTTCAGGCAGATTGTCTACACCTAGCCGAACCTCGCACAGCCCCTCGCCCTGTCGTTCGAGCCGGTCAAGCATCGGTCCGGGAGCGGTGGGAGCTATCAGTTCTACGCGGAAATGGCCGAGAGAATAGCATGCAGCCGACGCGCCTGGCGTGTCATGCGCCCCGCATCCTTCGTATTTGAGGCCCAACTGCTCTCCGTATAGGTACTGCGCAGCTTTCAGTTCGCTCACAATCACACTGACGCCCGTCACCTTCGTAGCGCCCAACTCATGCCGGGCAAGCGGCTCTGCGGCAAGCAGTTCTGCGTCCGGCGTATCCCACTGGATGAAGAAGGGCCATGGGCGGCGTAGCGCCGTACCGCCGGGCTGTAACAGCCGCCAACGCAGTACGCGCCCGTCTGGCCGTTCACGGCGCATGGCATACGGACCAACAGCGTCTAGGCCTACCTGCCGGAACCGTTCTGCCAGCGCGTCAATGTCATCCGTCGCCATGCCGTACGCCAGCCATCCGCCGCGGCGCTGTGCGAGCAGACGAAGCATCGGTGCGCGTTTCATGCCGGTCGCCGCCGCTTCGTCGCGGTCGACGATGGAGGCGATCTGTAGGTAATCCAGCCCAAAACGCACCACGGCGTTATCCGTGCCGAAGCCGGTATGCCTTCCGCCCTCCTGGACAGAGAGACCTATTCGCAGCGACAACACGGCTGTCGCTGCAGCTAAGTCATCCACGGCCAACACTGCATGGTCAAATCGTGTTATCATGGTCATCAGCGCAAAGGAAACGGTTCGATCTCACGCCCTGGATTACAGGGCTCACAGCCATTCTACCAAAAACGCCATTATCTCCGCACGCATCCGTGCAGTTTCAAAGTGACCGGTGTCAGACCGCACCAACTTCCACGCGTCAGGTGCGCCCGCTTCGGAATAGACTGTGCGCAAAGTCGCGTCAATACGGTCCAGCCCAGCGGGAGGCGTCAACGGATCGCTATTACCCGCCAACGCCAGGTGAGCGCGTGGTGCGATCAGCACATTGATATCGCTCGTCGAAAAGTGCTTGAGCAAGGAGGGGACATAGTAGTAGATGCCGTGCCCGTCCAACCCGCGTGATTCGATCAGCGCCGCGTAATCAGTCAGACAGCACAGATCGACGCAGACCTTGATGTCTGGGTGCAGCGCGGCCGTCCACCATGCCATGGTGCTGCCCATCGAGAGGCCCAGTGTCGCAAGGCGGCTCGCATCCACATCTGCGCGCCCGGCCAGATAGTCCGTCGCGCGCAGGCTGTCATAGACCATCATGCCCCACAGCACCTGGCCGCGCCACAGCATCAGCTTGAACAACTCGCTTTCCGTACGGCCGCGACGCTCGCCGAATAGCCACGTATCGATGCACAGCGCGGCATAGCCGGCCTCAGTGAGCGCTTTGGCGTAGGGAGGCCGTTGCAGCGCATCGCGTCCAACCAGCAACTCGTCCTTGCCCAATACATAATTGCCGCCGTGGGCATGGTTGTACAACACCACCGGCAGAGCGCCCGTCGCCCCGATGGGCTTGACGAAATAAGCCGGCACATCCTCCTCGCCATTCAGGTCCAGGACCAGCTTTTCCAGCCAATAGCCATCATGTTCGCCCGCGTCGATCAGCTTGGCGCTGATGGGACGATCCCGCGCTGGCAGGTCGCCCAGCAGCGCATATAGGCGCTGGCGGGCGGCGCTGCGATTATTCTCATCTGGCATGTTGCCCGTCCTACTAGCTGTTGTTATCGATTGTTATCGATGTTGCTTTGAAGCGGCTGCGCCGCCTAATGACCTGCAGCAGCCAGCGCAGACCGGACCCTATCAGGCTTCATCGGCAAGGCGGACATCCTGACCCCCGTTACCTGGTAGATGGCGTTTGCCAGCGCCGCGGCCGGCGGCACAATCGGGACTTCGCCAACGCCGCGCACGCCGTAAGGATGCCCTGGGTTGGTCTTCTCCACAATGATCGGGTCGATCATGGGCAGGTCCAGCGCCGTGGGCAGGCGGTAGTCCAGCAGTGACGCGTTCAGCAGATGCCCCTCCGCGTCGTAGACGTATTCCTCATTCAACGCCCAGCCGATTCCCTGCGTCACGCCGCCCTGTATCTGCCCCTCAACATAGCTTGGGTGGATTGCCTTGCCCACATCCTGCACGGCCGTATAGCGCAGAATGCTGACCTTGCCGGTGTCCGGGTCAACTTCCACGTCGACGATGTGCGTGGCAAAGCCAGGCCCGACGCCCGAAGGGCTAACCGATACGCTGGCGACAATCGGCACATCGACGCTTGCCAGTTCCTGAGCGGCCTCCCTGAA
>JASGTU010000216.1 GCA_030058085.1 Chloroflexota bacterium | reverse complement strand
CGCGGGCGATACGCTGGTGGTGTGGCGGCTGGACCGGCTGGGCCGTTCGCTGCGGGAGCTGGTGCGGCGGGTAGAAGCGGTGCAGGGGCGAGGGCGTCTGGGCGGCCGGCCCAAGCGCATGACGCCGATCCAGGAGATCTGCGCGGCGCTGGGCGTGTCGAAGTCGACGCTGTACCGGTATGTTGGACCGGATGGGAGTGTACGCACCCCTCTAGACAAGGTGAATCCCCCTCATGATTCGACTTGAAGATCTCACTCGCGGGCAACGGATCCGCGGCATTCTGCCCCAACAGGCGGTTACGATTGTCAGCGTGGAGGTGATCGGCGATTCCGCCGAGGTCTTCTACCAACGCGCCGATGGACAAGCCGGCACGCAACTACTCTTTCGCGAGCACGAGGCGCGGTTGGCGCTGGCCGAAATGGAACGGTTCTGGAACTTGGCTGCGCCGGCTGAAACCCTGCATTTGGCGGCTGAAGCGTATCGCATCAGCCTTGCCCACCTCTTCGACTCGCGGCTGGCCGTGCATACGTCGCTGATTGAGCCCCTGCCCCACCAGATTACGGCGGTCTACGGCGAGATGCTGCCGCGCCAGCCGCTGCGCTTCTTGCTGGCCGACGACCCCGGCGCAGGTAAGACGATCATGGCCGGGCTTTTGATCCGCGAGCTGATCGTGCGCGGCGATGTGCAGCGCTGCCTGATCTGCGCGCCTGGCGGCCTTGTCGAGCAGTGGCAGGATGAGTTGTGGGAAAAGTTCCAACTGCGCTTCGAGATATTGACGCGCGACCGCATCGAAGCCTCGTTCTCCGGCAACCTCTTCACCGAGGAGGACCGTCTCATCATTCGCCTGGACCAAGTGGCGCGCAACGACGCGCTACAGGAGCAACTGGCCGGCACGGAGTGGGACCTGATCATCTGTGACGAGGCCCACAAGATGTCGGCCTCTTTCTATGGCCGGGAACTCAAGGAGACGAAGCGCTACGGTTTGGGCAAGCTGATGCGCAACATCACGCGCCACTTTTTGCTGATGACGGCCACGCCGCACAACGGCAAGGAGGAGGATTTCCATCTTTTCCTGGCGCTGCTTGACCCAGATCGCTTTGAGGGGAGGCCCCCCGCCAACGACGAGGCGACCGATGTTTCGGACCTGATGCGCCGCATGGTGAAGGAGAAGCTGCTGCGCTTCAACGGCAAGCCGCTCTTTCCCCCGCGCCTTGCCTACACCGTAAACTATGAGCTATCCAACGAGGAGTTGGCGCTGTACGAAGCGGTGACGGAGTACGTGCGCACCGAGTTCAACCGCGCCGAGCAGCTACAGAACGACGGCCGCATGGGCACCGTCGGCTTTGCGCTCACCGTGCTGCAGCGTAGATTGGCTTCCTCGCCAGAGGCGATCTACCGCTCGCTGCACAGACGCCGTCTACGCCTGGAAGAGAAGCGCCAAGCCATCCGGCGCGACCGGCGGCTGGCCGAGCGACTGGCCCAGGGCGACTTCACAGATGGCCGCAACCTGGATGAAGTCGACTGGGACGAATGGGAAGAATACCCCGACGCCGAGTACGAAGAGGCGGAAACCGAATTGGCGGACAGCGCCACCGCGGCGCGCACCCTTGCCGAGCTTGAGGAGGAGATCGCTATCTTGCACCGGTTGGAGCAGCAAGCTAACCGTGTGCGCCATGCCGGCGTCGATCGCAAGTGGGAGGAGTTGGCCGGGCTGCTGCAGCATAAGGAGATGTTCACGCCTGCGGGCGCACGGCGCAAGATCGTGATCTTCACGGAGCATCGCGATACGCTCGACTACCTGCACGGCAAGCTCGCCACGCTGCTCGGCAAGCCCGCCGCCGTGGTCGCCATCCACGGCAGCGTCCCCCGCCGCCAACGCGCCGAAGTCCAGGACCGTTTTCGCAATGACCCGGATGTGATCGTCCTGCTCGCCACCGACGCGGCGGGCGAAGGCATCAACTTGCAGCGCGCGCACCTGATGGTCAACTATGACCTGCCCTGGAACCCCAACCGCATCGAGCAGCGCTTTGGCCGCATCCATCGCATTGGCCAGGAAAACGTCTGCCATCTGTGGAACCTGGTCGCCGCCCAAACGCGCGAAGGTCACGTCTACCAGCGGCTGCTGCAGAAGATCGAGGCGGAAAGCCGCGACTTAGGCGGGCAGGTCTTCGATGTGCTGGGCGAGCTTTTCCACGAGACGCCCCTGCGCACACTGCTGGTGCAGGCGATCCGCCAGGGCGAACAGCCCGAAGTGCGGGCTTTCCTGGACCACACCATCGACAACGCCACGGACCGCAAGCGCGTGCGCGAGCTGCTCGAGCAGTACCAGTTGGTGCAGGATGTCATGGACCTGTCAGAGGTGGAGAGGGTGCGCGCCGAGATGGAACGCGCGGCCGCGCAACGGCTGCAGCCCTTCTACATCAAGGCGTTCTTCATGGGCGCGTTTGCGCTGTTCGGCGGGCGGGTGCACGAGCGCGAGCCGGGCAGATACCAGATCAACCATGTGCCGGCGCCGATCCGCGACCGGGCGCGTGAGCTGGGCGGGCGACGCCAGGTGCTGCGCCAGTATGAGCGCATCTGTTTCGAGAAGCAGCTCATCACGCAGCAGGAAAGGCCGGACGCCGAGTTTATCTGCCCGGGCCACATCTTCCTCGACACGCTGATCGACCTGGTGCGAAGCCGGCACGGCGATCTGCTGCAGCGCGGGGTCGTGTTGATCGACCCGACCGACCCCGGCCGCGAGCCGCGGGCATTGTTCTTCGTCGAGCATGCAATCCACGACGCCCGTTCTGCCGCAGATGAGCGGCGGCGCGCCATCTCCCGCGTCATGCGTTTTGTCGAAGTCGGCGCCGACGGGCAACTGCACGACGCCGGCAGCGCGCCGTATCTCGACTACCGTGCGCCTTCGGCCGAGGAGCGTGCGCAGTTGGCTTCGATGCTTGACGACGGCGGTCTGGGCAAGGAAGCGGCGAACCGGGTGCGCGCCCACGCTATCAGCCACCTCGCGCCGGCGCATCTGGCCGAGGTGCGCGCCCGCCGCGAGGCGCTGATCGACAAGACGCACGAGGCGGTGCGGCGGCGGCTCACCCACGAGATCAACTACTGGGACCAGGAGGCGCGGCGCTATAAGGAGCAGGAGAAGGCGGGCAAGCGCAATGCGCGGCTCAACTGGCAGCAGGCTCAGCAGCGCGCCGACCGGCTCTACGAACGCTTGCAACGCCGCGAGCGGGAACTGGAGGAGGAGCGCCAGCTTTCGACCTCGCCGCCGGCGATCGTGGGCCGGGCGCTGATTGCGCCTATTGGCCTGCTCTTGGGCGAACGCACGCCGCAGGAGCTGCTCGACCGACGCATAACGGAGCAGATCGCCATGCAGGCGGTGATGCAGGCGGAAATCAACTTGGGCAACCAGCCGCGCGATGTGAGCGCGCAGAATCTCGGCTATGACATCGAAAGCCGCGACGGGCGTACGGGCAAGCTGCGCTTCATCGAGGTGAAGGGCCGGCGCGCAGGCGCGGAGACGGTGACCGTGACGCACAATGAGATGCTGCGCGGGCTGAACCTGCACGAGCAGTATGCGCTGGCGCTGGTGGAGGTGGAAGGCGGGCGGGCGAAGGCGCCGCGCTATGTGTGGAACCCGCCCTTCCGCGAGCCGGACGCGAGCGAGGTGAGCGTGAATTTCGACCTGCAGGAGTTGTTAGCGCTGGCTTCAACGGAGTCCACATTTACCTACTGAGGAAATGCCGCATGGATGCTACCGGGAACGCCGCCGGGAACGCCGCCATCCCTGGCGGCATAGAGGCCGGCAAGGGCCGGCAAGATGCCGGCGATCCTGAGGCCGGGAACGCCACCGGGAGCGCCGCCATCCCTGGCGGCATAGAGGCCGGCAAGGGCCGGCAGGATGCCGGCGATCCTGAGGCCGGGAACGCCACCGGGAGCGCCGCCATCCCTGGCGGCATAGAGGCCGGCAAGGGCCGGCAGGATGCCG
>JASGTU010000215.1 GCA_030058085.1 Chloroflexota bacterium | reverse complement strand
CCTCCCCGTAGGTCGTGTTCATCCTGCCGTCGCTCCTGCCGAAACTCGGATCTCGGGATCTGTTTCAATCCTCACCCGCCCCGAAGGACGGGTGCAACAGTCGCTCGGCGTGCCCAACGCCAACGCGCTCGCGGAGTTTCAATCCTCACCCGCCCCGAAGGACGGGTGCAACGCCTATCTTCCGGTCGTTTCTACGATCCGCCGCGAGTTTCAATCCTCACCCGCCCCGAAGGACGGGTGCAACGCCCAAATTGGCCCAAATAACGCCTTTCCCCTCCCTTTCTCCGCTCTCCTGCGGCTCTTTTCGCCTTTCTCAGGCTTGTTTCTGACCGGCAAAGCGCGATCCGGCAGGTAAATACAGGCATTTTTGCGGCGAACCCCCCGCCTATCTACGCATCGCTGCCGGTTCGCCGCTAGAGCACCAAGGGGTCGTGCAGGTCATTCGCTAGACGGCGACCCAGCTCTTCCACCATCCGCTCACGCGGTTGCATCAGCCGGTAGATGCGAAGGCTGTCTTGCTCTGCATCGATGATCTCGACAAGCCGCGTGCGCAGTCGCTCCATCTGCTCTTCGCTTAACGTGCACTCGAACACGGAATCCTGGACGCGCTGACCATACCCCTCGCAGACCTTAGCCACCCGACGCAGACGCTTCCGCCCCGCGGCCTTGACCGTATCGACATCGTACACGACGAGGACTTCCATATCCTAATACCCTATCGATATACAAAGGGCGGATAGTGCGTCAGGTCGCCCCGCAGATGCCGTGCAAGCAGGCGCGCCTGGACATGGGCGACAAGCCCGAAAGGGATCTTCATCTTCATCGCCCTGTGCGCCACCTCTGTCTTCTTGCGTTCTTCATAGGCGTTGAGCGCCGCCCGCCGGCCATCTTCGTTCAGATATACCCCGCCGCCGGGGACGTCTTCAAAGTGCTTTGCCTGAAGCTGACGCCGGTTGATCAGAGTCAGGGTCAGCCGGTCGGCCAAAGGCGCTCGCAGTTCTTCGACCAGATCGAGCGCAAGCGAAGGCCGCCCGGGGCGCAGGGCATGGAGATAGCCGACCTGCGGGTCGAGCCCTACACCCTCTAGCGCGGCGCTGCACTCATTGCTGAGAAGGCTGTAGAAAAAGGAGAGGACGGCATTTGTACGATCGCGCGGGGGACGCCGCGACCGCCCGTCGAACCCGAACGCGTCGCGTTGCTCCGCGATCATCCGTCCGAATACGCCGAAATAGTCGCGGGCCGCTTCGCCCTCCGCCCCTCGGATATCGTTCACGCGCTCCATTGTACGCAGCCGCGTGAGCGTATCCGCCAGGCGTTGCGCGACTTGTGTGAGCGCCGCTGCGTCATCAGGCCGGCGCGCATCGCGCGCCGAGCGCAACAGTTGATTGCGGCTATTCTGTATTTTGGCGGCCACGATCTGCCGGGCAATGGCCGCCTCTCGGCCCTCATCCGACAAGGCCAGATGTTGCGCCCGGCGCAACAGAACGTTTCCATCGGTCGGGCCAACCACGCGGGCCCGAAACCGGCCGAAACGGCTCATCCAAACCAGCGATCTTCCCTCGGCCGCGCAGCGTTGAATCAGCGGTCCGGTTGCCGCCACGCGGCCGAAAAGGACGATCCCCTCCAGTCGCAGCAAGGGTACGCGCAGGCGGAGTTGCTTTTCCACCCTTACCTGTACGGTGTCGTGATCCAGGCGCAAGGCGGCGCCTTGGGTTTGAACATAGAGCGTATTCAGCACTTCGTTCATGGCATCGGTCCTATATTGGGCGGGCGAGAGCCGGCGCGCCTAGGCTTCGACCGGCTCTTCGCCCAAACCGTAGGCCGTGTAGAGCGCCCCTTGCAGCCCGCGCAGACGCATCGGTTCGCCCACGACCTGCGACAGACAGACTTGGACCAGCGAACAGCGTTTACAGCGCCGGTCGTTAAGCGGCTCGGGCAGATGTTGGCTGCGGATCATGTTCCGCACGGCGGCGATGGTTTCCAGCGTCATACGGCGCAAAGCGGCGTCGAAGACCGCCTCGCGCCGGCGACGCAAGCCATGATAGTAGATCGCCCCCTTCGTGACGGCCTGCCCCAGCATCTCTTCCAGACAGAGCGCCTGCGCACACAACTGCATCTCTGCCGGCCGCGAACGCCGCCTGCCCGCTTTGTATTCGACAGGGTACGGGCCAGCAGCGCTGAATTCCACCAAGTCCGCCTTGCCCCGGATCGCCAGCGCGTCTGACCACAAGGGGACGTTGCGCCTGCTGCGAACATTGTCCGCCGTGCTCTCCACCCCGGAATCCACGCGCACATGCGCTTGCGTTCCGCGAACGGTATACACGTTCTCCCGATAACTCGCCTCCAGATAGATCAGCCCGCACTGCCGAGGGCAGTAGGCATAGTGCTCGATGGATGAGAGGAGAACCTCGATCACCTCGTCATCGGAATTCGCATCACCGCCCATCCTGTTGAGTTGAGACGGCGCGGCGCTCATACGCCCAACCGAGAGAGCGTGATGCCCTCCGGCAGATCGGCTTCGTCCGCCGTGACCAGATAGTCGCCGAAGGCGCGCGGCGCGGCGATGCCTTCACGCCGGACGACCTGAATGCGCTCGAAAAGACGATGGGCCGGCGCGTTGCCGGTAGGCTTGTCGTGAGAGAAAACATAGACGCCGCGGCAAGCCATCAGGCCGCGTGCAGCCGAGCGGTCCAGGTCCCACATATTGAGCAGCGCCTCCCAGAACAGCTCCAGGTCTTCGGACTGGAAGCCTGTCTGTCGGGCCAGGTGGGGATTGTAGAAACCGTGGGCGCGGTAGAGCCCGTAGGGGACGATCGCCTTGCGCCCCATCTCTGTGGTCTTGCCAGTCGTGTGTGCGTCTTCACCTTCTCCGGAAGTCATAACTGCATCACCTTCATCGGTGACGGCGATGCGCGTAATGGAGACATCCAGCGGCACAATCGGGTCCACGGAACGGGCGAAGGTGAGTTGGAGCGGGCCGCGCACCTGGCCGCAGTTGACCTTGGTGCTCATCACCGCGCCGAAGGTGCGGATGTCGTAGAAGTTATCGCACATCCAAGCCCGCACGAGGTCCACGTCCTCGCGCTTCTGCTTGGAGCCGGTCGGCTTGATGTTCGTCGCTTCGTAGGCGCGTCGGTGCTGGGCGTTGAGCGCGACGCCCTCCCCCTGCACGTAGATCTTGTAGCGGCCCTCGCGGCCTCTTGCCACATCCACGAAGTCGCGCACCTTGCGCTTGATGGCGACGTCAGTCACCAAACCTTGCATGGTTTCAGGGTCGACGCGCGGCAGGTTGCCGGCGTCGGGGTCGCCGTTGGGATTGCCGTCGGTCACATCGAAGAAGAGGACGAAGTCGTGGCGGCGGTCCGCATCCAAGTATGCATGGTTAGTCATGGTTCAAGTTCCTTTCGACTGTCTGGAATATGTGCGAGTGATACAGGCGTGTAAGGTTGCATTGTGTTTGTGCTGAGTTCGTGCCGGCGGCAACATGCTAGACGTCTGCAGCTTGTGCAGCTTGCTCAGCCGCCTTCGCATCCCGTCGCCGCTCGGCCGCGGCAATTGCCTGGGCGCGGTTGAAGGCGCGCTGGTGATAGTAGCCGAGGGCAAAGAATGCCTGCTCCTTGAGCGTCAGTGTGCGAGGGAAGGCGTCCAGCGCGCCGAGGATGTCTTCCAGCGTGCGTTGGAGCGCATAGGCCGTACCGGGGGCGTCTCGCTCCAGCTTGGAGAGGTGCGGCTGTGCGCCGCGCAACAGCCGCCCAAAGACAGAGGCCGGCGCGGTCGAAGCCGTACCGTAGAAGCGGTCCACAATGGTCTGGTTGATGTCGCCCAGAGCGGCGCGCTGGATCTGTTCGAGAGCGGCCAACAGCCGCCCGCAGTGGTAACCGGGTTCGGGGTGGTCTGGCTGAAGTTTTACCATGTCATCCTCCTGATAGGAATCATCTTGGCTGAGTAGAATAAGCTTGATCAACGCCGCACGCGGACGCGTCACGTCCCGCTCGGCGTGGTTGCGGCGAATCGCCTGATGGAGCAGGCCGTTGGGCAGCGGTTGGCCGGTGAGCGCCGCGCGCAGGAGCGTGCGCGGCGTGGTGACGGGCAGGTCTTTACTAGGGTCGCGCACGGTGGCTGCGGCCAGCGCATAGAGGCCGAGGGGCGGGGCGTCCTGGCCGTACCCGTCCACGATCTGTTGGCGCTGGAACCAGCAGGCCAGCCCGCGCTTGACGTCGCCTACCGTGGTGTCGATCCAATCGCGCACGACGACCCGCGCGGCGTTGGCCGAAAGCGACACGGCGTAGAAAGCCGTTTCGTCCACCGGGCTTGGCGGCCCGCCGGCGCGGTACGCGCGCAACAGAGCGCCTACATCGGCCTGATCCGGATCGCGAAACCAGGCGTTCAGGTCAAACTCGACCGGTTCGCGCGTCCAGTAAAGGAAGGCCAGCCCCGCCAGCATGTAGGAACGCCGGTCGTCGCGGATCAGCGTGTTGATCGCCTTGGTGAAGGCGTCGGCGCATTCCAGACAGACCGGCGAGGTCTGGGAGTTCTCCAAGCCATATGACTCGAACGCTTTGGCATTGGCGGAGATCAGCGCCATCCCGGAAGATTGGCCGCCGGAGATGCCCTTGATGTTTCCGGGCAACCTCCTAAGTGCGGGTCGCCTGCGCCCGCAGATCAGGCACTGCATCTCATCGCCCGCCGGCCCGGTTGATTCGTCGCCCAGCGCCCAATCCGCCCAGAAGCGCCGGACGGAAGGCAGGTCTGTGACCAGGCGGCCATCCACGCGAAAGGCGATTGCGCCGCCGACGTCGTAGTCCGCGGGCAGGCGCAATTGGTCGAGAGGCGCGCTGCGCAGGAAGGTGAGCACCGCCTGCACCGCAGGCGACTCGGTAGCCGCCGCGCACTCCCCCAGCAATCCCATATAGGCGGCGTGGCTGGCCGCTGTCCGCTCTGCACGCGACGCCTGTTTGTCAGGGTCCTCTTCCTGGCGCGGCAGGCCAAAGGTATACTCTGCATTGTCGTTGAGCAACAGCGGCTTCACGCCCGATGCTCGCGTAACCTGAGGCGCCTGGCGGCGCTGGCCTCGCTTCGTCTTGGCGTCAGCCAGGTCGATCGGCTCCGGGTTGACCAGTTCGCCGCTGCCGGTGAGGTGAACCTCATAGCGCACCCAGGCCTCGGCATAGCCGAGCGGCCCCAGGTCTTCCAACCGTTCACTGTAGTCGCGCAGTTTTGCCAGCAGCATCGTCTATGCCTCCTCGTCGCTTGGGTGAGCCACGCGCAGAATGCCATGCTCCAGACGGGCGCGAAACAGGCGAGGAGTATTGCGGTCACCCTCAGCCGCGTAGTCGATGTCCAGCAGCATCAAGCCTAGGTCGTCGTCGACCGGTATCGGTTGCTCGTCGCCGTTCGCCGGACCGAAGTGCGCGGCGAACTCTCGGCAGCCGAGATAGGGCCGGGTGAAACAGCGCCCTTGATGGACGCGGCGGCGGAACTGGTCGCGGTATTTGGCCGGGTTCTCTTGAACATGCGGCTTGACCTCAATTTGGGCGCGAACGAGATAGTCCACATCGCGCAATGCGAGCGTATGGCGTTGCGCCCGATCCTCGCTGGCGACATAGCCGCCGCCGTTGCGCTCCCAATTGCGTGCGCTGCGATTGCTCATCTGCGAATTCACCTCGTTGCGCAAGATGGAGAAATAACGAATAGGCCGCAGCACCCAGATCTCCTGGATGCGCCAGGTGAACTCGGGTTTCCAGAAGATCGCCTCCAGCACCCCGCGCATGGCCGAAGGCGTGGGAATCGGATAGGTGACTCGCTCGACCTTCATTTCCGGCCGTGTGAAGCAGGCGTAATCGCCCCACACGCGGACTTCCAGCGGCGAGTCATAGGTCGGCGGATAGCGCGCACTCATCTAGGTCTCCTTTCTGCTCGCTCTCACGCGAGCAACATCTTGTCAAGGGTCCAAAAGCATCCGGAGCGAATTCATACCACGAGTTCGTCGACGGCCGGCCCTTGCGTCAGAAGACCGCGCACCGGGTCATAGCCGCCATGCCATTCCCCCAGTCCGGGGACCGTCTCTACCGGCGTCATCAAGCCTCGCTCTTGATAGGCCTCGGCCTGTCGCCGGTAGATCGAAACCAAGTAGAGCTGCAACCGGCGCATGGACACGCGCAAATTGGCGCGGCCCGCGCGCATGTCGCCCAAGATCGCCTGGACTTGCGCCTGTTCGTCACTAGAGCCGTAGGGCACAACCACATCCAGCGTATCGTCGTCGATCATGCGAAACCGCTGCGCCGTCTCGATATAGTCCAAAGCAGCCCGGCACTTCTGAATCTGCTCGCGATCGGTCTCCTCCAGAGGGAACAGCGATGCGAAGAAGCGATGCGTAGTAGCGGGGTCGTCCATGTCGAGACGGCTATCACGGAGCAGGCTGCGCGTGGTCTGGCTGGCGCGGCGGTAGACGCCGCGCGGCAAGCCGCCCTCGGCGGGATCGAAGATGATGACGCGCCCGCGCGCACGTCTGCCCTCGCGGTTAGCCCGTCCCCCCGCCTGGATGATGCTAGAGAGAGGCCCCAAGGCGCGCAAGACCAGCGGGAAGTCGAGATCGACGCCGGCCTCCACCACCTGTGTGCTGATCAGGCGGCACGGCTCCCCTGCCGCCAGCCGGCGCTTGACCTCATCCAGCACTGCCCGGCGATGTGCGCCGCAGAGCAGGGTCGAGAGATGCAGCGCATGCGGGTCGCCCAACGCATCAAGAAGCGCCAGGGCGTCCTTCTTAGTGTTGACCACGCAAAGGGCTTGATCTTCGTCGTACAAAAGCGCTGCGATCTGGCCCCAGTCCAGAGGCGGGTCGATCCGCCACTCATACTCCACCCGCTTGAGGGCGCGGAAGATTCTCGCCGGGTCGGGTGCAATCTCCCGCGCTTCGACCTGTTCGAAGATAGGCAGAGTCTCGAAGGCAGGTTGTGTGGCCGTAGACAAAACCACGGTGACGTTGTAGTGGGCGCATAGCTGGCTCAGTCCGTCCAAGATCGGGTCCAGTAGATGGACGGGCAAGGCCTGCACCTCATCCAAGATGATGACGGAATTGGCGAGACGGTGCAGCTTGCGGCAGCGCGACGTGGCGTTGGCAAAGAGGCTCTCGAAAAGCTGGACGGTAGTCGTCACGACGAGGGGTGCATCCCAGTTCTCGGCGGCCAGGCGGGCGTTGATGGCTGACGGATCGTACTCGCCGGGTTCGTCGATCCGCTCCACAGCGCCGCTGTGGTGTTCGAGCACGACAAGCTGTTCTCGTTCCAGCGGAGCGAAGATCTCTCGATAGACCTGAGAGGTTTGTTCAGTAATGCTGATGTAGGGCACTGCCACAATCACGCGCTCCAGTTTGTGACGGATGGCGTGGCGCAGCGCAAAGGCCAGCCCCGAGAGCGTCTTGCCGCCGCCGGTGGGCACAGTCAGACGGAAAAAACCCGGCGGCTCCTCCGCTGCCTTGAGGCAGGCGAAGTAGATTTCCCTGCGCAGATCGTTAACGGGCGTGGGTTCCGCCTTGTCGAGCAATGCTTGTTGGCTGGCGTCGAGGCAACCCCATAGCGCCGCCAGGTCAGGCGTCCCGCTGCGCAGTGCAGATTTTTCCGGCGTAAAGTGCGCCTCGGTGTCCAGGAAATCGGCGTCGACCAACGTCGAGAAGAGCATGCGGAAATAGAACTCGGCTGCTCTGGGGTCCTTGAGGGTGAAAGCTGGAAGCTGCGGCACAGGCATTGCTTCCAGATCAGGCAGGCTTTCTCTCGCCTGCCCCAACGCTTCGGCAGCGCGTTGCCTATGTTCTTCGAGCCAAGCCTTCAGACGCTGCTTGTTACCCATGCCGCCATGATGACCTTGGATTAACAGAGAGAGCGGGTCAAGACGTTTCTCAAGCGCGAAATACGCGCCTGCCGCTTTGTGATCTACCCTGGCATGGGGACGCTTGCGCTCCTGTTCGGCTTGCTGGAGATAAGCCTGGAAGTCGGGATGAAATTTGCCCAGGTCGTGCCACATGCCTAGCGCGTATGCCAGTTCCGCTGCGCCAAAGGGCTGTGCGAACTCCTGCGCCAGCGTCGCCACGGCCTCAAGGTGATCCGCCAAACCTTGGCGCTGCCCCTGACGATTAGCCGTGTGGGCCACGAGAACTGCCTGAGGGGCAGGTTCTTCGGTGCCGGCTTGATCGCCCCCATAGACTGCCCAAATGCGCTGCGCCTCCAGCGCGAGCGATTGGCGCAATCTCTCCGGCTGCAGCACCTCGCACTCGGCTCCCCAACCGCGGATCCACGGCAGCATGTCCGTCGTGTCCGCTACGTCGGCGGTCCAGCGCAAGAATCCGGGCCGCTCCGGATCGTCG
>JASGTU010000214.1 GCA_030058085.1 Chloroflexota bacterium | reverse complement strand
TGGGATGAATTGATTCGATATTGACTCACCGGTGCAAAGCAAGACCATCGGGACAAAGCCTACAAAGACAATGTAGGGGAGGGTGTGCTCAAAGAGGTTGCGGTTGCCGCTCGAGCTGTGGCAGTTTGGGTTATGCATCTACGGTAGCACCCGCGTTTAGCGCTGTCAATCGGTCAATTGTCTGATTCGCCGCGATCCTTGACCTTCATAAACGCAAAGAAACCACCTCCTGGCGAGATGGCTTCCATTGTGTCAGCGGTTTCTGAAAGGGTTCGCACCCCTTCTTGGCGATTATGACCGTTGCTTATTATGGGCTGGCATATGAAAAGCTAGATCACTCAGGGCCTTTCAATGCCATGATGACCGGGTATAACAGCCCGGCGATCATCAACAGGGTAATGAATGGGCGGTTTATGTTTTGCCATTTATAGTTCTTGTTCTTGATTGCATCGAGGCCGTGATTGAGCCCCGAGAATATGAAGAAGAAACAAAAGGCGAACAGGATTGTCAGTTCGGCGTAGAGGCCCCAATTCGCCACATAGACCAATAGCGCAACGACCGCATAGGATAATAATGCAATGGCCGACTGCCTCTGGTAGTTGCTTCCAACTTCAAAGCCCTTCGCCTGCGCCGTTTGCTTCGAGAACAGCAAGCCTTCAATCCCGGAGATCCCTGCAACGGCAATGATCAATATGGGTGTCATGAAATGTAACTGCGCAACAGGATCATACCCGTTTCTGAAGCCGATTTGGTAGCCGAAAAAGAACGCCAAACAAACAGAGATAATGCGTAATGCGTCCAAAATGCCCAGTAACATAGTCTCCCCTCCGCCTTTAGCCAAGTAAACAAGGCATAACGCACAATGCCCGAAAACCGCTTGCTTCAAGCGTTCTCGGGCGATAAGGGAACCATCTACCTGTTAATTATTCGCAATATAGATGGCATCTGTTATGGCGGAGAGGGAGGGATTTGAACCCTCGAGGGCGTAAACCCTACTCGTTTTCGAGACGAGCGCACTCGGCCGGACTATGCGACCTCTCCGGGTGTTGCGTTTGCCGCCGGACAGTACGCCGCTTTTGCAACAACGTTGCGGGCGGGCTCTGCACGACGGTGCGCCCAGGATATTACCATAGGGGGCCGGATTTGTACATTCGCGCTAGGCGTCTTCGCCAACCTGGCTCTTTAGCCAGGCTTCGATGAACATATCCAGGTCGCCGTCGAGGACGGCGCCGGTGTTGCCGGTCTCTATGTTGGTGCGCAGGTCCTTGACCATTTGGTAGGGGTGAAGGACGTAGTTGCGAATCTGGCTGCCGAAGTTGGCCTGGACGTTCTCCCCGCGCAGCGCGGCCTTTTCCGCCTCTAGGCGTTCCTGCTCGATATCGTAGAGCTTGCCGCGCAGCACGCGCATGGCTGACTCGCGGTTCTGGGTCTGGCTGCGCTCGTTCTGGCAGGTGACGACGATGCCGGTGGGCAAGTGACGGATGCGGACGGCGGTGGCGTTCTTCTGGACGTTCTGCCCGCCGGCGCCGCCGCTGAGGAAGACTTCGATCTGCAGGTCGTTGGGGTCGATCTGCACGTCGATGTCCTCGTCGAGTACGGGTATCACCTCGACTTTGGCGAAACTGGTGTGGCGGCGGCTGTTGGAGTCGTAGGGGCTGAGGCGAACCAGGCGGTGCGTGCCCTTTTCCGCCTTGAGATAGCCGTAGGCAAAGGGCCCGTCCACCTCGACGGTGACGCTTTTGATGCCCGCCTCTTCGCCTTCGGTCATGTCGGTGATGACGGTCTTGTAGCGCTTATTCTCCGCCCAACGCAGGTACATGCGCAGAAGCATTTGCGCCCAGTCCTGCGCTTCGGTGCCGCCTGCGCCGGCGAAGATGCTGAAGATAGCCGGTCCAGAATCGTGGGGGCCGGCGAGGGCGAGGGAGAACTGCCGCCGCTCGAACTCCTCTTCGAGCGAGGCGGCTTCGTCAGCCAGCTCGTCGAGCATGTCCGGGTCGTCCTCAGCCATAGCGGCGAGGTCGCGGGCGTCGACGGCGCGCTGATACAAGCCCTGCCACAGCTCCGCGATCTGCTGGAGCGCATTGAGCTCCTGCATCTTCTTCTGCGCGGCCTGCTGGTCATCCCAAAAGCCGGCTTCGAGCGTCTCCGCCTGGAGTTGTTGGATGCGGTCTAGCTTGATAGGTAAGTCAAAGACGCCCCCGGATGGCGTCGATTTGTTCTACGAGTGTGTTGAGCCGGTTTTCGAGTTCGCTCATGGACAGGTTTCTCTTTTCTGGTTCGTTGCATTTCTACATGCGCATTGCAGGTGCATGGCCGATTCGAGTTTACTGCCCGACGAGGCCTTCGACGAAGGCGACCGGGTCGAACTCGGCAAAGTCGGCGATCTGCTCGCCGGTGCCGACGAAGCGGACGGGTACGCCCAGTTCGTGGTTGATGCTGAGGACGGCGCCGCCTTTGCTTGTGCCGTCGAGCTTGGTGAGGATGATGCCGGTGACGCCGGCGCTGTCCTTGAAGCTCTTGGCCTGGGAAATGGCGTTTTGGCCGGTGGATGCATCGAGCACCAAAAAGACCTCATGCGGGGCGCGGTGCACCTGTTTGGCGGCAACGCGCTTGATCTTTTCCAATTCCTGCATCAGGTTGTATTTGGTCTGCAGGCGGCCTGCGGTGTCGACGATCAACAGGTCGGCTTGGCGGCTTTCCTGGCTGGCGCGCACCGCGTCGAAGACGACTGCGCCGGGGTCTGCGCCGGGTTCGTGGGCGATGATATCGACGCCGGCGCGTTCGCCCCAGATTTTGAGCTGATCGATGGCCGCGGCGCGGAAGGTGTCAGCCGCGCCGAGGACAACTTTTCGCCCGCGGTTCTTGTACCAGTGGGCCATTTTGCCGATGGTGGTGGTCTTGCCGGAACCGTTGACGCCGACCACCAGGACGATGGTGAGCAAGCGCGGGTCATCGATGCGCATCGGCTCGGCAGGCGTCAAGATGCGCACCATCTCCTGTTGCAGGATCAGATAGGCGTCACGCGTCGCTTTGATGTTCTCTCGCTCGACGCGTTTCTGGGTGCGTTCGACCAGTTCCTGGGCGACGGGGACGCCGACATCGCCGAGGATCAGCGTTTCTTCAAGTTCCTCCCAGAGCTCATCGGTGATCTCGTTGGCCTGGAAGATGGAGCCGAGCCGACCAAAGACGCCCGACCGGGTTTTGGCGAGGCTGTTCTCCAGGCGAACGTCGTCTTCCGTGGCCTTGGACGGTCTGCCGAATAAGTTGCGCAGCAATTGCGTGTCTCCTTCTTGCGTTGACCGTGCAGCGCCTGCTCGTCACTTATGGCGGCATGACGCGTATGCAATGTGGCGGCGCTGCCTCGCGCCGCGACTAGCGCAT
This sequence comes from Chloroflexota bacterium, assembly GCA_030058085.1. GTDB lineage: Bacteria > Chloroflexota > Anaerolineae > Caldilineales > Caldilineaceae > JASGTU01. Next base: position 13,842 of record JASGTU010000214.1, on the reverse strand, counting down.
CATTATAGCATGGCGGGCGGGGCTCCCCAAGGAGGGGCGGGCGCAGACTGCCCATAAAGGTTTATTATGCAGCCGGCAAGAGCATATGAGAGGGGCAGCAGAGAACGCGGAGAGCGCCTCTGCTGCTTGGCTGCTACACAGGCGCGATCTCGTCGAGGCGGACGGGTCGCTTTTCGTGCAGCGACTTGGCCGCGGCCAGCGCCATGACCACGGGAATGCGCCCGTCCTCGCCGGTGACGGGTGTGGGCCGGTCGTGGACGACCGCTTCGACGAACTGCGCCAGCTCGAGGGCGAAGCTGTCGGCGTAACGCTCCAGGAAGAAGTGTAGCGGCAGGTCGCGGCGGATATGGTCGCCGGTGCTGATGATGGCTGCGTTGGGGTACTTGTTCTCGGTCTGAATGGCGCCGCCGGAACCGAGGATTTCGACACGTTGGTCGTAGCCGTAGACGGCGCGGCGGCTATTGTCGATGACGCCGAGCGCGCCGCTGGCGAAGGTGAGCAGCACCAGCGCGGTGTCGATGTCGCCGGCTTCGCCGATGGCGGGGTCGACCAGCACGGCGCCGGATGTGTAGACCTCGACGACCTCGGAGCCGAGCAGGAAGCGGGCCATGTCGAAGTCGTGGATGGTCATGTCCAGGAAGATGCCGCCGGAGACGCGGATGTAGCTCAGGGGCGGAGGGCCGGGGTCGCGGCTGATGATGTGGAGCAGGTGCGGCTGGCCGATCTCGCCGTCGACGATGGCGCGGCGCACGCGCGCGAAGTTGGCGTCGAAGCGGCGGTTGAAGCCGATCTGGAGCTTGACGCCGGCTTTGTCTACTGCGGTCAGCGCACCATCGATCTCGGCGAGGCTGCGCGCGATGGGCTTTTCGCAGAAGATGTGCTTGCCCGCGGCGGCCGCGCCTTCGATAATGGCCGGGTGCGTATCGGTGGCGGAGGCGACGATCACGGCGTCGATGGCCGGGTCGTCCAGGATGGCTTCAGGGTTGTCGTAAGCGTGCGACACGTTGTATTGGCCGGCGAGCTTTTGTGCGGCTTCGAATGCGATGTCGGCGATGGCGACCAGGCGCGCGCCGGGCACACGCGCCGCCAGGTTGGCTGCGTGCACCTGGCCGATGCGTCCTGCGCCGACCATGCCGAGGTTGAGCGTGGTCATGGGGGTCTCCTTAGGCGTGGTGACTCGTGTTCTTATAGACCGATGGCGTGCAGGTATTGGCGGTTGCGCTGCGCGCTCTGGCGCGGCGAACCCATGCCGGGCAGCACGTCCTGCTCGACGGTGATGAAGCCGGTATAGTTGTGGGCGATGAGCCAGTCGCGCACGGCAGGGAAGTCGACGCAGCCTTGGCCGAGTTCTGAGAAAACGCCGCGCCGCACCGACTCGAAATAGTCCCAGCCCTGGGCGCGGGCATCGCGCATGACGTCCGGGTGGCAGTCTTTGAAGTGGACATACCAGATGCGGCCGGCGTAGCGGTCAAGCGCGTCGACCACGGCGTCGCAGCCGCCTGCGCCGAAGGCATAGTGGCCCGTGTCGAAGACTAGGCCCAGCAAGCCCGGATCGGTTTCGGCAAGGAAGCGGTCGATCTCATCCGGCGTCTCGACGAAGCCGGCGCAGTGGTGATGGAAGACGGTGCGCAGCCCGGTCTCGTCGCGCACGGCGCTGGCGATGCGCACGGCGCCGGCGGCGAAGGTGCGCCAAGCGTCGTCGCCTAGACCCTGCGCAGGCGTGATGCGCCCGGCGTTGCCGGTTCGCACTGGGTCAGTGCCGTTGTCGTCGGCCAATACGAGGAACGGCTCTGCGTCTTGGTCGAGGCGGGCGGCGGCGTCGCTGACGAGGCGGGCGACCTTGAGCGTCTGTTCCAGCCCTGGGGCGTGGGCTGCAGGGTTGCGCAGAGCGACGCCGACGAAAGCGCCGGTGAGGGACAGTTTGCGGCGACGGAACTCCTCGCTGAGCTGCGCAGGGTCAGTGGGCATAAAGCCCCAGTCGCCCAACTCCGAGCCGTCATAGCCGGTTTCGGCCAACTCGTCCAGCATTTGCGTGCAGTCTAGGCGCCCGGTCTGGGTTTCTGCGAACTCGAGCGCGCCCCAGGAACAGGGCGCGTTGCCAATGCGTATGGCGTTCATCAGCGGCTCCTTTAAGCAGCCAGGTCCGAAAAAGCGCACCGCGGCGAAATCGAGGAGAGCGCAGAGGACAGACGTCAAGAGCCAGGATTGACGGATGACTCGTGACTCGCTATTACCGACTTATCCCTGTGTCCTCTCCTGGAGGATCGCATCCTATCATTGCATACTCTAGAAGCGGCGGCTCCACTCCTTGGGCCAGCGCTCGATGACGACCTTCGTCTGGGTGTAGAACTCGACGCCGTGATGCGACTGGCCGTGCAGATCGCCGAAGAAGCTCTCGTTCCATCCAGAGAAGGGGAAGTAGGCCATCGGCGCGGCGACGCCAATGTTGACGCCGATGTTGCCGGCGTCGGCGGCGTAGCGGAACTGGCGCGCAGCCGAGCCGCTGTTGGTGAAGATGCAGGCCATGTTGCCGTAGGCGCGGTTGTTGACCAACTCGATGGCGTCTTCGATGGTCTCGGTGCGCATGAGGCTGAGCACGGGGCCGAAGATTTCGGTGCGGGCGATCTCGCCGGACGGGTCGACGTTGTCGAGCACGGTGGGGAAGACCCAGTAGCCGTCGTCGTAACCGCTGACGGTGCGGTTGCGGCCGTCTACCAGTACGTTCGCCCCCTCTTGGGCGCCCTTTTCGATCAGGCCGGCGATGCGATCCTTGCTCTGCGGCGTGATGACCGGCCCCATCTGCACGCCTTCATCCATGCCGTAGCCGACTTTGCGGCTGCTGGCCGCGTCGCAGATGCCCTCGGCGAAGGCGTCGTGCGCCTCGCCCACGGGGATGGCGACCGAGGCGGCTAGACAGCGCTGCCCGGCGCAGCCGAAGGCCGAGTCGGACATGATGCGCACGGTCGTTTCCATGTCGGCGTCGGGCATGATCACCACGGGGTTCTTGGCCCCGCCTTGGCATTGGGCGCGTTTGCCGTTGGCCGTGGCGCGGCTATAGATGTACTTGGCGACGGCGGTTGAGCCGACGAAGCTGACGGCCTTGACCGTGGGATGATCGAGCAGCGCGTCGACCGTCTCTTTGGCGCCGTGCACGAGTTGCACCACACCGGGCGGGAAGCCTGCCTGCTCCAGCAACTCGAACAGGCGGCTGCTCGTCGCAGGCACCTTTTCGCTCGGCTTGAGGATGAAGCAGTTGCCGGTTGCCACGGCATAGGGCAGGAACCACAGCGGGATCATGCCGGGGAAGTTGAAGGGCGTGATGGCGGCGACGACGCCGAGCGGCTGGCGGATCATGTGCTCGTCGATGCCGCGGGCGATGTCTTCGTTGTTGTAACCCTGCATCAGGATGGGCGCGCCGCAGGCCGTCTCGACGTTCTCGATGCCGCGACGCAGTTCGCCCACGCTTTCGGCGAAGGTCTTGCCGCATTCGTCGGTGATTACGGCCGCAATCTCGTCGATGTGTTCTTCCAGTAGAGCCTTGAGCTTGAAGAGATGCTGGATGCGGTCTCCGACCGGGGTCTGCCGCCAGGCGGGGAAGGCTGCTGCGGCGGCCTGCACGGCGGCGTCTACCTCCGCACCGGGCGAGAGGGGAACCGTGGTCATGACGGCTGCGGTGGCTGGGTTAACAACGTCCAAGTATTGGCCGGCGCTGGAACGCCGCCATTGGCCGTTGACGAAGTTAAGAAGCTGCCCGTTCTGCGACATAGCCGGTCCTTTCAAGCTGACACATCGTGTACCATCCAGACATTCGGTTCTACGTACACGCCCTCATCGCTTTCACGGTCGATGACGACCGGCGCGAACAGGCCGGGGAAGATGTAGGCCCCCGACGTGGGGAAGGGGATCTCCGCCCATGATTCCCAGTCGGCGACGGAGCCGGCCAAGTTCATGGACTTATCGCACGGCTTGGCGATGGTTGCGCCTAGCCGCGCATGGACGCGCATCCAGGGGTCGAGCGGTTCGCCGCGCTGGTTGCGCCAGTTCGCATAGACCGCCATGGGGGTGATGGGGTAGCGGTGCTTGAGGGTCGGGCGGACGGGGGCGAGGAGGCGTGTGAAACCCGCTCTCGCCGTGGCATCGCGCATGATGGACACCAACAGGGTGGAAAGCCCCTGGCCGCGATAGCGCGGGTCGACGGTGATGCTGAGGGCGCACATGGTATGCGGCGTAGCGCCTGCCAGATAGTCCTGCTTGCCCTGCCACATGGCCCAGTCCCATCCGAAGTCGGGCAAGTCCGCGCCGGCGCCGTCCCAGGCAAAGGAGAGCGCATGGGCTGCGCCGACCAGTTCATCCGTGTCTTGGTCGAGCAGCCCGAACTGGTACTGGGGCCAGCGCGCGAAGATGCCCGGCCAATCCGCGGGGTAGGGATGGTTGCGAGGCGTATGGGCCTCTACCACGAAGCGCGGCCAGATTGAGTCGCTCAGTGCGCCGATGCGAGGCGCCAGCGCGCCGTCCTCCGCCACGGTGCGAACCGCTAAGCCCCTTCGTTGGATCTCATCGAACTGCGGCATCATAGGAAGAAGCGCTCCTTGGCGCGCAGCTCTTCCCACTCTTCGCGCGCGGCGTTGACGGAATCCGACTCGCTGACTTCGGCCACGGGCACGTCCCACCAGCTTTCGTAGCCGGGCACGCCGATGTAGCGGTCGTTCTGCACGTAGATGACGGTGGTGCGCGTGTTGCGCTTGGCCTGCGCCAGGGCGGCGACGAAGTCGTCATAAGCGGCGCACTCGATGACCTCAGCGCCGAGGCTGCGCGCGTTGGCGGCTAGGTCGACAGGCAGGTATTCGAGTTGTTCGCCGGCTTCGTCGCTGGGCAGGGTGATCTCGCCGGGGAAGGCGAAGCGCGTGCCGAAGCCGCTCTGGCCTAGGGAACGGCTGAGCGAGCCGATGCTCTTGTAGCCGTGGTTGTCCATGAGCACGATGGTGAGCTTGCGGCCCTCTTGGATGGAGGTCACGATCTCGCTGGAGAGCATAAGGTAGCTGCCGTCGCCGACCATGACGTAGACCTCGCGGTCGGGGTCGGCCATCTTGACGCCCAGCCCGCCGGCGATCTCGTAGCCCATGCAGCTATAGCCGTATTCCAGGTGGTACTGCTTAGGGTGGCGCGTGCGCCACAGCTTGTGCAGGTCGCCGGGCAGGCTGCCGGCGGCGCACACCATGACGGCGTCGCGGTCGCCCAAGTCGTTGACAGCGCCGATTAGCTCGCCCTGGCTGGGCAGCGGCTGGTTACGGACGGCGTAAATGCGGTCCACTTCGGCTTCCCACTCCTGGTGCAGCGCTTGGGCCTCGGCTAGATAGTCGTCCGCTACGCTGTAGGCGTCGAGCAGATCGCCAAGCTCCTCCAGGGTGACGCGGGCGTCGCCGATCAAGGGGGTGGCGTTGTGCTTGTGTGCGTCGAACTCGGCCACGTTGATATTGATGAAGCGCACGTCCGGGTGTTGGAACTGTGTCTTGCTCGACGTGGTGAAGTCGCTGTAGCGCGTGCCGACGCCGATGATGAGGTCGGCCTCTTTGGCGATGCGGTTGGCGGCGAGCGTGCCGGTGGCGCCGACTGCGCCAAGACAGAGCGGATGGTCGTAGCGCAGGCTGCCTTTGCCCGCCATTGTCTCGCCCACGGGGATGCCGGAGACATCTGCGAAGCGGTCGAGGGCTTCCTCCGCCTCGGAATAGTGCACGCCGCCGCCGGCGATGATCATGGGACGCTTGGCTTGGCGAATCCACGATGCGGCCCGCTGCAATGCACTAAGGTCGGGGCGGGCGCGGGGGATAGTCCACACGCGTTTGGCGAATAGCTCCGCGGGGAAGTCGTAGGCCTCAGTTCCCACGTCCTGGGGCAAGGCCAGGGTAACGGCGCCGGTGTCGGCGGGGCTTGTGAGGACGCGCATGGCTTCGGGCAGCGCAAGGATTAGTTGGTCGGGCCGGTAGATGCGGTCCCAATAGCGGCTGACGGGCTTGAAGCAGTCGTTGACCGAGATGTCCTGCGAGTGCTCCGACTCAAGCTGCTGCAGCACGGGCGCGACGTTACGCCGGGCGAAGATGTCTCCGGGGATGAGCAGGACGGGCAGGCGGTTGACGGTAGCCGTGGCCGCGCCGGTGATCATATTGGTGGCGCCGGGGCCGATAGAGGTGGTGCAGACGAGCGTGCGCAGGCGGTTGCTGTGCTTGGCGAAGGCGGCGGCGGTATGCACCATGGCCTGCTCGTTGCGCGTTTGATAGTAGCGCAGCTCCGGGTATTGCTGCAGGGCCTGGCCCATGCCGGAGACGTTGCCGTGGCCGAAGATGCCGAAGCAGCCGGCAAAGAAGCGCTGTTCGCGTCCGTCGCGGGCGACGTATTGGTTGGTGAGAAAGCGGACAATCGCCTGGGCAGTGGTCAGGCGGAGGGTATCGGATTGCATGGGCAGGTCCTCCGTTTGAAAGAGAGGAAAAATGACGGATGACTCGTGACTCGTGACTTTCTGACTAATCCAGGCCGCCGCGCTCGGCGACGAAGGCCATGACCTCGTCGTAGGTGGGCATGAAGTTGGCGCAGCCGTGTTTGGTGACGACGATGGCGCCGCAGGCGTTGCCCAGCCGCGCCGACTTGTGCCAGCCCCAGCCGTTGATGTAGCCGTAGAGAAAACCGGCGCCGAAAGCGTCGCCCGCGCCGAGGATGTTGTAGATGTCGACCGGATAGCCTGGCGCGTCGATCACGTCGCCGCCTTTCAGGTGGATACGCGCACCCTGTGCGCCGACCTTTTCCACGACCGCCTTGGGGCCGAGTGCGAGCATGGCGGCGATGGCGCGGCCTACGTCGCCGCTTACCTTCGTGTCGGAGATCTGCGAGTGGGTCAACTCCATCTGGCGCACGTCGGTGAGCATGGTGGCGTTGATCTCGTCCTCGGTGCCGATCACTACGTCGACCAGAGGCAGGGCGGAGCGAACCACGACGCCGAAAGCCCGCGGGTCGTGCCACTGGTCGGGGCGGAAGTCCACGTCGAAGACGACGTCCGTACCGAACTGGCGTGCGGCTTCGGCGGCGAACATGGTGGCGCTGCGGCTCGGCTCCTTGCTGAGGTTGGTACCGGCGAACTGCAGGACCTTGCTGCCGGCGACGGGCGCGGCCAGCACGTCGTCGATGGTCAGTTCGATGTCGGCGCAGTTGTCGCGGTAATAGACTAGCGGGAATTTGTCGGGCGGCTCGATGCCGAGCACGACGGCGCTGGTGCGATGGCCGGGTTTGCGCGGGCTGAATTTGGTCTCGACGCCCTCATTGCGTAAGAAGTTCAGAATGAAGTCGCCCACGGGGTCCTGGCCCAGGCCGGTCAGCAGCGCGGTGTTAAGGCCGAGCCGCCGCCCGCCCACGCTGATGTTGGTGGGGGAGCCGCCCACGTAGGCGGCGAAGCTCGTGATGGCCTCGAAGGGCGCGCCGACATCGTTGCTGTAGAGGTCGATGGACGACCGGCCCATGTGCAGCGAGTCGTAGGTGCGCCGGCTTTTGTCTTGGGGGGCGGGTGCGGACATGGGATGCCTGCCTTCTGTGCTTGACGTCTTTGCGCGACGCGGATGGGTTCGGCGCGGTCTAGTAGAGCGGCAGCCGCGGGTCGACCGATTTGTACGTCTCTTTGACCCAGGCGTAGCGCGGGTCGTCCTGGTTCGCCAGGCTCTGTGCGCTGCCGGCGAGCACGTTCAGGTAGTAGGTCGTGTAGCCCGGCGCGCTGACAACCGGGTGATAGCCTTCGGGCACGAGTACGGCGCAGTTGTCTTCGGCACGCACGAGGGCATCGATTGGGTAGCCGGCCTGGTGCAGCGGCGAATGCTCGTCCGTGTAGACGCGCTGGTAGGCGTAACCCTCCGGGCGGTCGATCTTGTAGAAGTAGACCTCCTCCAGGTCCGCTTCGACCAGGTTGCCGTCGGCGTCTTCGATGTGGACGTCGTGCTTGTGGCCTGGGTAGCTGCTCCAGTTGCCGCTGGGCGTGTAGACCTCGACGAGCACTAGGCGATGGACGGGCGAGCCGGGCGGCAGCAGATCGTTGATCTGGCGGCTGGCGTTGTCTCCGCCGCGGATGGAAATGGGCACGTCCTGCGGGCGAATCAGCCAGGGGTCGTGGTCTTGGTCCGTGGGAACCCAGGTGACGGCGAATTCGCCCGCCTCGACTGCGGTCACGGTGAAGCGGGTGCGGCGCGGCAGATAGAGCGCATGGGCGGCGCCTTCGAACACGGAGCTGCGCCCGCCGATGCCGGACCAAGAGCCGCGGTTCGACGTAATGTCGTAGCGTCCGGTCAGGTTGACGAAGGCGAGTTCGCATTCGCCGCTCTCGAATTGCCAGGTCTGGCCCGCGGCGAGCCTGCGCGCCTGGAGCGAGATGTAGTCCCAGCCGGCGGATTCGGGCGTGACCGACAAGATCAGGTCGGGGTCGCTTGCATCGCTCGTCGGGCGGACGAGAACGTTCTCCGGAGTGTATTGCATGGGCTTGCTCATGGGCGTTGGCATTCTCCATCGGTGCGCTGCGTTTGACGCGCTGGCGAGGCGAGAGGAGGCGATTAAGGTGTCGACGACATGCCGGCGCGCCGTGGTTAGATGTTGGCGCGCGCTCGGCGCTAAAGGCAAGGTCAGTGTAGCATTCGGGCAGGTGCGTGTCAAACAAATTGGCGATCTCATCTACTGTCTCTACGCCAGGAAAAGCCGGTCTTGTTCGCGCTTCATGGCCCACAGAACGGAGCCGGCCGGTTCCTCGATCATGCGGTAGGTGAGGAGCGTTCCGGCTTCCGCATCGACGGCGAGCGTCGCGCCTGCCGCCATGTAGAAGGGGACAGGCGCATCGGGCGCGACCGGGGCGGGCGGGGTGAAGACCGGCGTCGCGCCGGGGATGGCGTGGTCGCGGTCCATGACGAGGCGTTGACCGGCACGCAGGTTGGCGGTCGCGCGGATGCCCACCTCCGTCACGGGGCGCGTATCGAGGCCGCCTGTGGGCAGTCCCAAGACTGCCGCCGAGAAGATGCTGGTCGCCGTCTCCACGCCCAGGAGGTGATAGGGCATGTAGAGCGCGGCATAGTCGCCGTCGCGACTGAGCAAGTGACCCTTGCGGCGCAGCAGTTCCCACGAGTCGCGGTCATGGCAGCGCACCACGACGAAGACGCCGCCGCCCATGCCCGCTTCGTCGTCGCGGCGCAGACAGTTCACCACGTCGATCACTTTCTCGCGGCGCAGCAGCCCGCCGTCCTGTGCGGGGCGCAGCAGCTCGGGCATCTCCTGTAGGCGGACGATCGGCGCGTGCAGTCTTTCGCCGTCGTGACCGTAGCCGGTGTCGTTCATGACGATCGCCATCTCGGTGTATTCGGCCACGCCCGCTTGCGGCAGCGCGGCCAGGGTCCGGCTGCGCGCCTGCACCCGCGCAAGCGGGTCGCCCGCGGTCAGGGGCCAAAGGTCCCAGCCTCCGTCGTCGCTCACCGTCACGGTTTGCCGCCCGTTCGTGACCGTGCCGGCGGCGGGGGTGTAGACGTAGTCGGCTTCGGTAGCTTTACCGGCGCAGACCACGTCCAGGCCGAGGGTTTCGGCCCAGGTGAGCAGGCCGATGCACATGCTGGGCTGGTCGCCGTCGCCGGTCGTGTAGACGACGCCGGCTTGCCTGGCCTTGGCGGCGAGCAGCGGGCCGGCGACCGCCGCGGTCTCCTTGCTCACCATGATGACGTGTTGGCCCTGTTGGATGGCGGCAAGGCCGTGGCGCGCGCCGGCTTCGGGCACGCCGGTGGCCTCAATGAGCACATCGAGCGGCAGTTCGGTCAGGAGCAGACCGTCGGTGGTGAGGACGGTCTTGCGCGCCTCGACTGCGGCGTGAGCTTCCGCCGCGGTCGTGCAGACGGCGAGGTCCGCCGCAGCGACGCCGCTGTGGATGCAGGCGCGGCGTGCGGCGTCGATGTCTTGGTCACATACGGCTATGATCTCCAGGTTGGGCGTGCGCCGCGCCTGGAACAGGAAGGAGTTGCCGAAGGCGCCGGTTCCGATCAGGCCGGCGCGCACAGGCTGTTCAATGCGAAGTAGCAGTTGATAGTTCACGAGAGGGTGGCCTTTGGGTAGTGGTCAGGAGTGATGCGTCAGGCGTCACGAGTCAGGACTCATGCGTCAGGGGAGGGGCGTGCGCCGAGGCGGCCATTCACCTTGTCGACGGGAAAGCGGCCTTCGTTGCGGGCCAGCTTGGCGCGAATGGCGGCGGCGATATCGATCTGCGCAGCGTTGGCGAAACTGAGGCAGTAGATGAGTACGTCGGCTAGTTCGTCGGCGACCTCGGCGCGGGCGTCGTCGTCCGTGACCAGCGCGGCGGCCTGTTCGAGCGAGGACCACTGGAAATGCTCCATGATCTCCGCCGCTTCGATGGCGATGCTGATCGCCAGGTTCTTGGGCGTGTGGAACTGCTCCCAGTCGCGGGCAGAGACAAACTGCGCTACGGCAGCGCGCAGTTCGCCGATGGTGGTGGTGTCGTCCATTGCGTGCTGAACTCCAAATTGGGTAAGCGGCTCAACGGGCCGCGGCGGATGAGGCGGGGCGGGCGCGGTTACGGCCGGTTGGCGGCGCGTTCTCGTCGCGCTTGGCGCGCGCGACGGATCTGCTCGCTGAGCGACTCGGCCGGGCCGCCGCGCTGTACGTTGATGATCTCGGCCATGATGCAGACCGCGATCTCGGCGGGCGTGCGCGCGCCGATGTCGAGGCCGATCGGCGCGTGGACCCGGTCGAATTTGGCCGCGGGGATGCCCTGCTCGCGCTCCAACAACTCGAACACGGCGTGGACGCGACGCCGGCTGCCGATCATGCCGATGTAGGCCAGCGGGTCGTCGAGCACTTCGAGCAGGCAGTCGATGTCGTGCTGGTGCCCACGCGTCACCAGGACGATGTAGTCGTTCTCGCCCAGGCCGGGGCCTTGCCCGCGCAGGGCGCGCAGTTCCTCGCGGAACGGCCCGGCGATGACGCGCGCGTGGGGAAAGCGCTCAGGCCGGGCGTACTGTGGCCGGTCGTCCAGGACCGTCACCTGGAAGTCACACGTGTGGGCAATGGCGGCAAGGGGCGCGGCGATATGGCCTGCGCCGGCGATGATCAGGTGCGGCGGCTGCGCCTGCACCTCGACGAAGACGGCGACCGTTCCTTCGGGCCGGCTGTAGGACAGCAGGCGATGCTCGCGAACTTCCAGCGCCTCACGCGCGTCCGCCAGCACGTTGTGCGCCAGCGCGCCGAGGCCCAGATCGCCGGCGGGCTCGCGTTCCGCGTCCGGCCAGAGCAGACAGCGACGGCCCAGGCAGGGCGCGTAGTCGCCGTCCGCCGCGGTGACGGTGAGCAGGGCCGCCGTCTGACGGCGCTCGATGGCGTCGACCAGTTGGTCGAGGATGCGATCGCTCATGAGGATTCCTGCCAAGCCTCGACAAAGACGGTCATGGTTCCGCCGCAGACGCCCAGGCTTTGCATGGAAATCTCTTCAGTCAGGTCGACCTGGATGTTGCGCGGGCGTCCGTCTTGGAGCACGTCTAGCCCGGCACGGATCACCTCGGCCTCGCCGCAGCCGCCGCCGACGGTGCCGATGTGCTTGCCGTAGGGGTGGATGATCATCTTGGCGCCGACCTCGCGGGGGACGGAGCCTTTCACCTCGACGATGGTGGCGACCGCGGCGGGCAGGCCCGCCGCGCGCAGTTTCTTCAGTTCGTGATAGATGGATGCCGGCATGTGGGCGTTCTCCCTTCGTCTACTCGCCTCGCCGTGTCAAGTCCCTGGGGGCTATTATGGCACGAACGGCGGCGATGAGGGAAGCGGCTGCATTCGCGGTCAGCGGGGCTTGAGCGCGGCGTAGTCGTCCGGCGTGTCGATGTCGTGCAGGACGGCGGACGTCTGCGAGTCGACATAACGAATGTCGCCGGCGTGCCGGTTGAGCAGGGTGCGCAGCGTCTCGTCCGCGCCCAGCGCCAGGGCTTCGTCCCACAGCGCGGCGGGCAGGTAGATGGGGTGGCCGCGGCGCATGTTGTAGCTTGGGATGACGATGCGCTGCGGCGTTGCCAGCGCTTGCTCGACGACGCTACGGATGGCGTCGACGGGGATGTGGGGCTGGTCGCCCAGGGCGAGGAGCGCGCCGAGCGGCAGGGCTTGGGGCGGCGTGGCGGCGTCGATGAGGCGGCGCAGGCCGGCTTGGTGCGAGGCGAGCATCTCGCCCGTGCGGTAGGCGGGGTTGGCGACGATCTGCACCGGCTTGCCCGCCAGGGCTGCGGCGACGGCCTCCGCCTCATGGCCGATGACGACCACGACGGGATCGGCGCCGGCCTGGCGCAGGTTATCGACTACCGTTCCGACCACGGTTGCGCCTTGCCAGGGCAGCAGTTGCTTGGGTGCGCCCATGCGCGTGCTGCGACCGGCCGCGGCTACGACGGCGGCGATGCGGCGGGTCGGAGCGGGGCGATCTGTCATGGTCCGGCTACCGGGCATCTGTGCGGGTCTATGGCTGCGCAGGGGCCTCGCGACGCTTCGCCCACTTCTCGATGAGCAGCACCGCCGCCAGGCCAACGAAGGCGGCGATCAGCGCGAAGAGGATCTCGCCGTTAAAGGAGCCGTCGACGCGCAAGGCGGGCAGGACGTTCTTCTCCAACAGGGGGACCAACTCGCCGTGCCGGTCCATGTAGGTTTCGAGCGTCTCCTTCCACGGCCAGATTTTGCGCAGGCTGCCCAACATGAAGCCGGTCAGCACGGCCAGGGTGGCGTCGTGGTAGCGCTTGAAAAGCCAACTCAGCAATTGCGCGAAGGTGACGAGGCCGACCGCTGCGCCGATGCCCGCCCATAGAATGGGCAGAAGATCGCGCGTGTTGACGGCGCGCACGAAAAACTCGTATTTGTTGACGAGGACGAGGATGAACGAGCCGGAGACCCCCGGCAGGATCATGGCGCAGATCGCCAGGCCGCCGCTGAGCATCAGAAACCACCAGGATTCGGGCGTCTGCACGGGGACCATGCCCACGATCCAGTAGGCGCCCGCAGCGCCAATCAGCAGCGCGGCGGCGAGGCCGGGCGTCCAGCGCTGTATGCTGATGACGATTAGCAACACAGACCCCATCACAAGCCCGAAGAAGAAGCTCCAGATGATGACCGGCTGGTTGATAAGCATCCATTCGAGGCCGGGGACCAGAACAAGCACTGCCGGCAGAGCGCCTACGGCGATGGCGAGGAGGAAGTTGCCGTTAATGATGCGCCAGGCGTCTTTGAGACGGAAGCCGAGCAGCGCGCGGAAGAATTCGGGCCGGCCGGCCATGCGCAGGCTCTCGACCAGTTCCTCGAAGATGCCCAGGATGAGGGCCATCGTGCCGCCGGATACGCCGGGGACGACGTTGGCGCCGCCGATCAGGAAGCCGCTCACGACCAGGTGGATATAGCCCGGCAAAGAGCGCTGCTCGCGGATGGAAAGCGCAGGGGCGGTCTGTGGCGCTACTGTCTTCATAGAGGATCCATTCCTTATTAGGAAAGCTGCCGGCGACCGTCCGACAGCCTTCAACGTGCGATATTCGTCTGTATTCAGCCGTACACGATAGCGCAGGCGGGCCGTTTTCGCAAGACTGCGGGGAAGTTGCTAGGCGTTTCATCTTTGGGGCGCACGAGTTGTCACCCTGAGCCATGTAACGGCGAAGGGTCTCCGCGCCGGGAACGCGAGATGCTTCACTAACGTGAATTCGGTTTAAGCAGCCGGGAGAAGTAGTTGCTCGTGAAGATGTAACGAAGGCTTCTTAGGCTGCAAACAGTAAGCGATTAACCCGGCGAACAGGTTGACGACGAAGTTGAGAGGGC
>JASGTU010000213.1 GCA_030058085.1 Chloroflexota bacterium | reverse complement strand
TTCGTGGACTACGTGCGCGCCGGCGGCGGGCTGCTCGCCGTGCATTCGGGTACAGCCGAGTACCAGGAGACGCCTGTGCTGCGCCGTCTATTGGGCGGCGTCTTCGCGCACCATCCCAAGCAGTGCCCGGTCACCGTCGAGCCGCTGGCAGGCCACCCCCTTACCGCCGGGGTTGAGGCCTTCACCGTGCAGGATGAGCACTACTTCATGGACATGGACGATGCGGGAGTGGACCTCTTCCTTACGGCATCGTCGCAGCATGGCGTGCAGCCCGCCGGCTGGACGCGCCGCGAAGGCGACGGCCGCGTGGCTGTGCTCACCCCCGGCCATAACCTGGAAGTCTGGCTCGAACCGGCGTATCAGACCCTGCTGCACAACGCGCTGCGCTGGTGCGCGGGTTAACCGGACTGGCTAGATCGCTTCGACATCCTCGCGGCGACCAAAAACCGTGTAGTTGGCGGTCGCGTCCTGCTCGCCGGCATCCGCCTTGAGCACGTAGCCTGCGGCTGCAAAGAGGCGCGTGTATGGGTAATGGCGGCGCACGGTCAGGTAGTCGCCCCAGCGCTGCTGCGAAGGCCCGCGTTCGCCCTGCATGGCGACGATATCCCTGCGCCGGCGCGTGAGCAGGCTCAACGCATGGCCGGGGTAACGCTCGCCGCCGCCGATGCAATAGGAGCAGCCCACCTCGCGCCGCGCATTCGTCGCCAACGCCGGATAGGCCGTCGCCGTGTCCGGGTCCCAGATGTTCAGGTTGTTGAGCAGGCGCAGGTTGAGCGCGTTGATGCGCGCGATCTGGATGTAGGGCTGTGGCCGGTTGTTGGCGCCCCCGCGATCCGCGCTCCAGGCGAAATAGAGGATATTGCCCGCCTTCGTGCCGCCCAGCACGCGCGGGTCAACGCGCCCCAGCCAGTTATAGCCGTCGGGCGTCTCGGACAGATAGCCGTTGCCGCCGCGCCACGTCGCCACGGGCACGTCGAAATAGGCGGCGTCCGCCTCATCCTCCTCCCACGTATAGACGCGAAGGCTGCTGGTGCTCTGGTGCGTGGCCCAATAGGCGCGCGTGCCGCAGTGCTGGGCCATGCGGAAGTTGAAGTTTTGGTCGGACGTCACCACCTGGCCCGAAACGTCGCCTCGGCGGATGCCGGACAGGGGCAGGCGCAGCATGATGGAGCGATCCCATTCGTAGCCGCCGAAGATGCCCTCGGCGCGGCGAAAAGCGTTCGTGCTCATGTAGAGCATATTGCGCCCCACAGCCAGGTCCGGAAAGTCTAGAAAGAGGTCGGGCATGCCCAGGTTGCCGGAGGCGATGTCCATTGTCCACCAGTCTCCCTGACGCACATCTTCCGTGGTGGCGAACGCCAGCCGCTGGATGTTCTTGCCCGTGCTGTCCACCATGTATTGGAGCAGCCACACGAAGGTGTCGATCTGGGGGATGTAGTGCGCCGACTGGTCACAACAGAAGCTCATGCCGGGCGGTTCGGGGAAGGCCGTAGCGGGGTCGATGTACTGGAACGTGCGCCCGACGTCCAGCGAGACGGCGGCGAACCAGTTGCCGGTGTAGAAGACGACGTCCTCGTTGGCGGCGACGCTCGGCTCGCACACCTGCGAGGCCGCGCCGTTGTCCGCCGCGGAGTCCAGCTCGGTCTGTTGGGCGATGAGCAGGTCATCGGGCGCCGGTCCGGAGCTGGCGGGGCCGGCGGCGCGCAGGCGCGGGCTTTCCGGCCCGATCACGCGCAGCGGGGCGGTGGGGTCAGGGTCCGGCACCTCCGGCCCTTGCGGCACGATGGGGATGTGGCGGCGCGTGGGCACGCCGGATGTGCGCGCTGCCGGCAGCGCGGCCGGCCTGTAAGCGATCTCAACCTCTTCCTGGGCTGGCGGGCGGAACTCATCGGCCTCGGCCATGCCTGAGGGCGCGGGGAGATCGTACGAACTGGGCATGAATCTGCTCCTTACGTGGCGAGATTGGCGTGGCGAGATTAGCGCGGCGAGAATGGCGCTGTGATAGCTAGAGATTGGGTGATGCAGGCAGGCGCTTGTCTTCGCCGGAGACGGGCGTCAATCCGGCAGATCCGGGTCGTCTGGCTGGGGGTCCGGCTGCGAATCAGTCTGCGGCTCGTCGATGTCTAGCGGCGGCGACTCTTCTTCGTCCGGCTCGAACGGGCCGGGCGGCACGAGCGGGATATGCCTCGGCGGTTCCTGCTGCGTCTCGGTCAGAGGGCGTGTGGGCGGCTGCGGCCGGTATTCGATTTTTACGGATGGGCGCGCCGAAAGCTGCGCCGTCGAGCTCTCCACCTTGTCAGCCGGCTTAGGCCGCTTGTCGCACGGTTTGCCGCCTGTCTTGCCTGTCTCCGCGTCGTCCGGCTTTCTCTGCGCGGCTTCACTTTCGTTCTCGGTCATGGCGCGCTCCCTTCAACTTCGTCCCTGCACAGATGCCGCGGCTAGATCACCTCGAACCAGCCGTGGCGCACATCGCGTAGGTTGCCCGCGGCGTCGTAGAAGGCGGCGCGCACGTCGACGCGGCCGGCGGCGTTGCCCGCGAACGCCTGCGACGTAAAACTGCCCCAGCCCGCATAGCCCATGCGCGCCTCGTAGTGGGAAATGGCCCCGCTCCAGGTGAACTCCACGCGCGTGACATCGGCCAACTCGGTTTCTGCGTTCACCTGCACCAGGGCATTGCGATAGGTCTTTTGCGGGCACTTCAGTTCGGTGATCGGCATCTTCTCTTTACAACCGTCTTCGCTGGTTGGCCGCGTCTACGTCCCCGGCGTTGGCCGGCCCAGGATCATAACGGTATCGGCGATGGCATCATCACGGCGCAGGCGCAACGCCAGCATACGCGGATCGGACTCATACGCAGCCAGCGCCGCCTGATCCGGAAATGAGAGAATGCGAACCTCATCCGGCGTGTTGATTTTACCCATCGCCGCGTAAGGCGCAATTACCTGTTGGACACTGCCGCCATATTCGGCGATGAGGGCCGTCGCCTGGTCTTCGTAGCGGCGAAACGCCGCCCCCTTACCCGGCCTAATATAGAGCAGCACGACCACTACGACCGATTGCGCCCGGTTATGCAGTGCAGCCATCGCTTGTCCTCCTCGGCAGCGTTGCGTTGGCATCCGCCGCTAGCAGCCTGCGCCCAGCATGGCTAGGCGTATTCTGCTGGCTCTTATTATAACCTCTTTCGCCCCGGAGCGCCCGCTTCTTGTTCACGCCCGCTCGCGAAAACGACCTTGAATTGCGCCGCCATTCGCACTATAATGTGAATCAAGTCCGCACCAATTTACTGCCCAGCTTGCGCTTGCCCTGGTCGCCCCGGAGCGGCGATTCCCTGCTCTTCTGCGCATGCAAGGCCGGATTTGCCTCACTGAGCGTCATCGGACGTTCAGACGTTCTTCTCTCGCTAGGCGCTGTACAGACATCGACAAAGCCTGTTACGCTCCCGCCCGCGCAGACGCCTGCCATAGTGCAGATTGTCTGTGTCCCTCTCGCTACACCGCCGTTCTTCGTCGGCCACCTGCCGGATTGCGCCGGTGCGTGATGTGCGTGTATCCATTGTTTTTGTTCAAAGGAGCAGATCGATGCGCAACAAACTGTGGATCTTCGTCTCGTTATTGTTGGTGATGGCGCTGGCGTTGTCAGCATGCGGCAGTTCTCCCGCCGCCGAAGAAGCGGCTGAAGCCCCCGCCGCGGCTGAACCCGCTGAGGCCCCTGCCGAAGAGGAAGCCCCTGAACCGACCGAAGTCCCGGCTGAGGAAGCCGCCGCTGAACCGACCGAGGCTCCGGTCGAGGAAGCTGCCCCAGCCGTAAGCGGGCCGACCTTGACCATCTGGGCTGACGAAGTTTCCGCGCCGGTGCTGGACGGGCTGTCCGACGCCTTCGCCGCCGAGAACGGCATCCAGATCGACGTGGTGCAGAAGGGCTTTGACGACCTGCGCAATGACTTCAAAGTAGCCGCGCCCACCGGCGAGGGGCCGGACATCCTGCTCGGCGCACATGACTGGCTGGGCGAGTTGAACGCCAGCGGTCTCTTGGCCGAAGTCTCCCTGGGCGATAAGGCGGATCTCTTCGCCCCCAACACGGTGGAAGCCTTCACTTTCACCGACGGCAAACTCTACGGCATGCCTGTTTCCGCCGAGAACGTAGCCTTCTACTACAACACCGAACTGGCGCCCGAGCCCCCGGCTACCTGGGATGAGGTGAAGGCGCTCTCGGCTGAGTTGAAGGAAGCGGGCAACAAGTACGGCTTCCTCATCCAGGCCAACGACCCCTATCACTTCTACCCCATTCAGACGGCGTTCGGCGGCTATGTCTTCGGCAAGGATGAGAGCGGCGCCTGGAACCCGGA
>JASGTU010000212.1 GCA_030058085.1 Chloroflexota bacterium | reverse complement strand
GTGCGCTCCACGCCCAGCCCGAAGCCGCTGTGGACGGCCGAGCCGTAGCGGCGCAGGTCGAGATACCATTCGTACACCTCGCGCGGCAGCTTGTGCCGGTCGATGGCGGCGAGGAGCAGCTCCGGGTCGCTCATCCGCTCGCTGCCGCCGGTGATCTCGCCGTAGCCTTCGGGCGCGAGCAGGTCGACGCTGCGGCAGACTTCAGGCCGGCCCGGTTCCGGCTCCATGTAGAAGGCCTTGATCTGCGAAGGGTAATGGTGGACGAAAACGGGCTTGTCGAACTGGGCGGCGAGATAGGTCTCGTGCGGGCTGCCGAAATCATCGCCCCACTCGATGGGCGGCACGGGGTCGGGATAACCGGGAACGAGTTCGCCGGCCTCGACGGCGCGGTTGATCATGGCAACCGCTTCGTCGTAGTGGATGCGCGGGAAGGGTGGGGTCACGTTCTCCAACTGCGTCGTATCCCGTTCCAGCACGGCAAGCTCGGCGGCGCAGTCCTTCAGGCAGCGCTGCACAATGTAGCTGACGAACTCCTCCTCCATCTCCATCAACTGCTCCAGATCGCAGAAAGCCATCTCCGGCTCCACCATCCAGAATTCCTGCAGATGGCGGCGGGTCTTACTCTTCTCGGCGCGGAAGGTCGGCCCGAAGCAGTAGACCTTGCCGAAGGCGAAGATGTTGGCCTCGTTGTAGAGTTGGCCGGTCTGGGCCAGGTAGGCCGGTTCGCCGTGGTAATCGATCTCGAACAGCGTGGTAGTGCCCTCCGCCGCGGCGGGCGTGAGGATGGGCGTATCCACGTTAAGATAGCCGTGGTCGTCCAGCCAGTCGCGGATGGAGCGGATGATGACGGCGCGCACGCGCATCGCCGCCCACTGCCGCGAGGAGCGCAGCCAAAGATGGCGGTGCGACATGAGGAACTCGATGCCGTGTTCCTTGGGCGTGATGGGGTATGGATCCGCAGTTTGGACAGGCTCGAGTTGCTGCACGTCCAACTCATACCCGCCCGGAACGCCGGGGGCGCGCGGTTCGGCCTTGACTACGCCGGTCACTTTGAGGCTGCTTTCCTGCGTCAACTGCTTGCCGGCGTCGAACTGCTCGTCGCCGACGTTGCCGCGGAAGACGACAGCCTGGCAGATGCCGGTCCCGTCGCGCACCTGCAAGAACTGGAGCTTGCCCTTGCCGGTGTGGCGATAGAGCCATCCTTGCAGGGTGACGGTCTCGCCCACATGCTCGCTGAGCTGGTCGATGGAAACAACGGGCGTCACGGCTTTACTCCGTTTCGGATGTGGCGGTTGGGTCGTTGGGGTCTTCTTCGTCTTGATCAAACTCGTCGCCGTACTCGTTACCGTACTCATCGCCGTATTCATCGAGATCGTCCTCGAAGTCTACGGTCGACGTAACGGCCGGCGCGGCCGCTTCCCGCGATTCGCCTTCCTCTGGGAAGAGCGCGGAGAGGTCGATATGGAAGTCTTCCAGCCGCCGCGAGATCTTGGAGAAGGGGTCAGACCGGAACTCGTAGCTGTCGCGCGTGCTGGGCCGGATCACATGCGTATAGATGAAGACCGACGCCGGGGGCTGGAAATTCAGGTCTTCCGCTTCGGGCTGAGGCTGCGACGGGCTGGATTGCGCTTGCCGTTCGGACTTGGAGCGCCGCCGGCGACGACGTTCGCTGCGCTCGCGGCGGGTCTTGTCGGAATCAGGGGGCGCAGGCTGAGGGGTCGAATTCTCGCCGCTTGGCGCCTTGCGCGCATGTTTGTTGCGATTGCGCAACGGGCGCCGGCGACGCCTCCGCTTCGGCTCCTGGTCGGGTTGGTTCTTTCGTTCTTCGGCCATGATCTCCTTCTTGTCCGCCCTTTGCGCCTACGGCGCGGTCAGGCTGTGTACGACGGCCCCCTGGGCGCTGATGAGTTGGACAGCGGTTCCGCTCGGCCAAACCGCCTCGCTCTGCCCCCAGTATAAATCGATGCTGGTGTTGTCGCCGGCGCGGGTGTGGACGCGTACGCTGCCGCCAGGGAACAGGGGCACATTGCCGAATGTATAAGCAGGCCCGCCCTCGCTCGCCAATTGCCAACCTTGCAGGCTAAAGGCGCGGTCGCTGTCGTTCACGATCAGCACGGACTCGGCGTCCAGATTGCCGCCGCCGTCGACGGCCGCGATTTCGACGCCTTCGATGACGACGGGCGTCGGCGTGGGGGCAGCGCTGCCGCCGCTCACCGGAATGACCAGACGTTGGCCAGAAAACAAAAAATCCGGGTTGGTGAGGCCGTTCGCCTGCATGATCTGGTCGACGGCGATGTTATAGCGCGTGGCTATCGCCAACAAACTGTCGCCCGCCTGTACGATATAGACTTCTTGGCTATCCTCTGCGGCGGACTGCGGCTCTGCCGGCAGCGCCTCGACCTCCGGTTCCTGGGCGGTCGGGACAGCGGCGTCCGCGGGGCTTGTCGCCGTCGCCGGGGCCGGTGTGGCGGCCAAGATGCCCTCCGGCCGCGGCAGCGTCAACGCGGCGATCTCGGCAGCGTCCGGGCGGCGGATCTCAAAGACCCAGACAACGCCAAGCGCAATGACGAGGCTGACCAAGCCGTTGACGAGTACGATAAAGGCCAACTGGCGCCGATTCATGCTAAACATCCGTTGTGTCCGCTGGCGGACCGTGGACAACGGCAAGCGCGCCGTTGCAGCGAATTGTAGCACAGCCCTGAAAGGATGTCATGAAGTGCAATGCTACCCACTTTCCGGATCAGGGCGGATGCCATACAATCTAGGAGACGACGGACGAGATGCGGACGAGATGCCGAGCCGCGACATGTCGAACCGTCGTCCAGGTTGGCGGCAGATCTGCAAACGCCCCCGGCCTAGCCTTAGTTCCTGCGACGAATGCACAGGGGGCTTGCGGGCCGTCTCTGTCAGAGCGAAGGGTTTGTGAGAATGCCTGAATCTATGCCTGAGTCTACGAAAAAATCGAGCAACACGGTTCTATGGGTAATAGGCGGCCTGGCGGCGTTTGTCGTGTTTGGCTTTCTGCTGCTCACCGTGCCCGCTCTCTTCCTGATAGCTCGTTCGGAACCGCAAATCGAGGCGGTCAACGTGACGCCGGGCTCTGTGAACACGTCCGCCCAAGCGGTCGCCCTGCCCACGCCGCGCGTCATCGTCGCCACGCCGGAAGGCGGCGTCGACTACGAGACGGCCGTGTTCGCCAACATCTACGAGCAGGTGAACCCCTCTGTCGTCAACGTGACGGTATTGGGCACGGTGCAGTCTAGCCTGTCGGAGGGATTCACCCCTAGAGGAGTGGACCCGGACGACTTCGTGGTCATCAGCACCGGGTCGGGCTTCGTGTGGGATGCCGAAGGCCATATCGTCACCAACAACCATGTGGTCGAAGGGGCTGAACAGGTGCAGGTCACCTTTGAGGACGGCGCAGTCGCCGTCGCCGAAGTAGTCGGCACGGATGTAGACAGCGACCTGGCGGCGCTCAAGATCGATCCGGAGGGCTACCGGCTGGCGCCCGTCGTGCGCGCCAGTTTGGACGATGTGCATGTGGGCATGCGCGTGGTTGCCATCGGCAACCCCTTCGGCCTGGAAGGGACACTGACCAGCGGGATCGTGAGCGCGATCGGCCGTTCGATCCCGGCGCGCGGCGGCTTCAGCATCCCCGACTCAATCCAGACGGATGCGGCCATCAATCCGGGCAATTCGGGCGGGCCGCTGCTCAACGAGCGCGGCGAGTTGATCGGCGTCAACGCCCAGATTCGTTCGGACGTTCGCTCCAACAGCGGCGTGGGCTTCGCCATCCCTGTCAACATCGTCGAACGGGTGGTTCCGGCCCTGATCCGTTCGGGCAAATATGCCCACAGCTACATGGGCATCAGCGGCGGCACGCTCAGTCCGATCTGCGCCGATGCGCTAGGCGTACCCAAGACGCTGCGCGGGGCCTTGGTCCTAGACGTGCTGCCGCGGACGCCGGCTGACGCAGCCGGTTTGCGCGGCGGGACAGAAGCGGCGGAAACCGAGTACCCGAGCATCTGCCCGGATAGGGCGGGCGGCGACGTGATCGTGGCGATCGAAGGCGAGCCCGTCACCAAGTTCGACGACGTGCTCTCCTATTTACAGCGCAACACCAGCCCCGGCGATACGGTGTCGCTCTCCATCTGGCGCAACGGGCAGACAGAGGAAGTCGAGTTGACGCTTGCGCCGCGGCCGGAAAACGCCACACCGTAGAGATTTGCGATTACAGATTTCAGATGGCCGAGTCTTGTGGAATAGAAACGTCTCCCGTTCAGGCGCCATATGCCGGGCGGGAGACTTGTTTTTGGGGGCAATAGGTGGACGGCAGCGTTTATTTTACGCCCGCTTACCGGCTCCATTTTTCGGCTTAGGCAAGCCTAA
The DNA here is from genome assembly GCA_030058085.1 of Chloroflexota bacterium. Lineage (GTDB taxonomy): Bacteria > Chloroflexota > Anaerolineae > Caldilineales > Caldilineaceae > JASGTU01. The sequence goes on along the minus strand of JASGTU010000212.1, from coordinate 4,146 downwards.
ACTTAGTGGTCAATCGCTCAACATGCCTCAACATGCACGATGTCATGTTGAGCGGAGCGGAACATCTCTACCGCTAAACCAGCGAGATTCTTCAGCTCGCGAACGCTCGCTTCAGAATGACATACGCTTGGTGAACACACTGGTTAGTCGTCCAGGTCGATGCGCTGTTCGGTAAAGCCCTGGCGCCATATGCCGTTGGCGTCGCCCACAGCCCATGCCGACCGGATGGTGATGGTGCGCCGGGCGCGCGCGGCCAGAGGCTCCTCAACTGGGGCGGCGGGCTGGATAGGGGCAGGATTTGGGGCGGGCCGCGTCTTAGCGGGCTGCACCTTTTTGAGCGCCGCGTCGACTGCGCTCTCAGCCGCAGCTTGCGCCCAGCGGCTCTGAAGGACCTTCCACCCTAGGCGCAGGGCCAGGCTTGCCGCGCCGAGCAGGAACGGCACTGCCGCCTTGCCGATGACCGCGGGCAGATTGCTTTGCGCCACGGGCAGTTCACCCTGGAAATCATAGCCGCAGTTTCCGCAATAACGTACAGTCAACGGGACAGATGCCCCGCATTGAGCGCAAATTCTCCGAATATCGCTCATTTCGTCCTCCCTGATCTGCCGCTTGCGGTTCGATCCGCAAGGGCTATCGTTCGGTTCAGTGTATCATCGAGGCAAGGGCGGCGCAACCGCCGCAACCTGTACATCTCGATATGTCGCTCTCCCCCGATCGCGATTTGGGCGGCGGCTCTGCTGTCGCTATACTATACACTCGCAAACGCTGTACAAGGAACGTCGTACAAGGATCGGAACCAGCGCTGAAGGGCCGCAAGCCGGCCTGTATATCAGGAGGAACCGCATGGCGCAAAGTACAGAAGCCGCCGTCGCCCCAGCCGAGACATCCAAGCCCATTCTGTTCGGGGGAACGCCGCGCAACCTCGTACCCGGCATGGGGTTGATCCTGGCGTCGATCGCGGCCTTCGTCATGGATCTGACGCACGTCTTTTTTGCCGAGGCCATGGCCTGGACCTTTCTCATCTGGGGCCTCCTGTTGGCGCTGATCGGCTTGCTCGACATCTATCAGACCTACGCCGTGACGGACGAGGGGCTGGCGATCGGCAACAAGCTCCGCTTCTGGAGCCGGGGCAAGGTCTGGGAATGGGCGGAGATCAACCGGCTTGAAGTGGCTGTGGGCAAGAAGGATCGGCGTCCCCAAGACGCCATGTTGCGCATCTACCGCACGGCCCAGGGCGAACTAGGCATCGAACGCGAGGACCGCGCCTTCGATGCGGAACTGGCGCAGGCAATCATTGAACGCGCCGGCCTGAAGCCCGCTGCAAACGACAATCCGCAGGATCTGACCCAGCTTTCCGTGGAGCGCCCGGTCACCTACACCTGGCAGTAAACGGCGACATCGCGACGGCGGACGCGTGCGACGCGCCCCAATAGGCGGCGGGCCATCCTGGGTTCAGGGTGGCTCGTTTTGATTCGCAGCCGGATACGGCGCGCAGAAAGGGCTGGTGAGCAGATGAAGATTGAATTCCTGGGCAGCGGCGGCGCCATCACCACGCCTCAGCCGGGCTGCCGTTGTCGCGTCTGCGTCGAAGCGCGGCAGCGCGGCGCGCCCTACAGCCGCACCGGCCCCAGCGTCTTTGTGCATGGGCCGGACTTGCTGATCGACACGCCGGAGGAGATCAAGTTCCAGCTAAACCGGGCCGGGCTAGGGTTTATCCCCGCCTGCACCTACTCGCACTGGCACCCGGACCACGTCATGGGGCGGCGCGTGTGGGAGATGAACAAGGACTGGCGCGGCTGGCCCCCGCGCGACCGCCAGTCGGATATCTACCTGCCGCAGCAGGTCGCCGCGGACTTCCGTGAGCGGCTGGGCTCGTGGGAAAACTTCGAGTTCCTCGCCGCGCAAAACTTGGTGCGGATGCACGTACTGCAAGACGGCGAAGCGTTTACCCTCGGCAAGACGCGCATCCTGCCCGTGCGACTCGCCGCAGATTATGTGTACGCCTTCCTACTGGAGGAAGAGGGCAAGCGCGTCTTGATCGCGCCGGACGAACTGGTCGGCTGGGACCCGCCGCAGACTGTGCGCGGGCTGGACCTGGCTGTGCTGCCGATGGGCGTGCCGGAGTTCGACCCCTTCACCGGCGCGCGCATGGTCCCCGCCGAGCATCCCGTCCTTCAGGTTGAGGCCACCTGGGCCGGCACTCTGGAGATCGCGCGCAAGCTGCAGGCAAAACGCGTGATCATGACCCACATCGAGGAGCCTTTCGGCCTAAGCCACGACGACTTGCAGCGGCTGGGCGCAAAGCTCCAGGCGGACGGCTTCAACATCGACTTTGCCTTCGACACCCTACAAGTCGAGGCGTAACCCTCAAAGAGGTACAAATGACGTCAATGGACTACGACCAACTGGCAAAAGCCTATGCGCCCAATCGCACGGCGCACCCGGAGACGTTGAACAAACTGGCTGCGTGCTGCGCCGAACTCCCGGCATACGCCATTCTGGAAGTTGGCTGCGGCTCCGGCAACTATTGCGGCGCGCTGCGCAGGCTCATGGGCGCGGTTTGCACCGGTCTGGACGCGTCGGCGCGCATGTTGGCCGAAGCGAGCAAGCGGGCCCCTGGCGTGCGCCTCGTGCAAGGCCGCGCCGAGCAATTGCCCTTCGGCGCAGATCGCTTCGACCTGATCTTCTCGGTGGACGTCATCCACCACATCGGCGATTGCGCCGCCTATTTCCGCGAGACGTACCGGACGCTGCGCCCCGGCGGACGAGTTTGCACGGTGACCGAATCCGCATGGATGATCCGCAACCGCAATCCCCTCGCCAAATACTTCCCGGAGACGGTCGAGCCGGAGACGGCGCGCTACCCGGCTGTAGAAAGCCTGCACCGCTGGATGGAGCAGGCGGGCTTGCGCGTCGAAGATGAGGACACGGTCGAACGCAGCTATGAGGTGACGGACCTGCAAGCCTTCCGCGACAAAGCCTTCTCGTCGCTGCACCTGATCACGGAAGCCGAATTTCAGGCCGGGCTGGCGCGCATGGCAAGCGACCTGGCGCAGGGGCCGCTCGCGGCCGTGTGGCGCAACGTATTGCTGTGGGCGCGTAAATAACCCCGGACTGAGCGGCATGTTCGCCCCTCTGTCTGTCATTCTGAAGCGAGCGTTAGCGAGTTGAGGAATCTCGGCTATGCGTCGTAGGCGCGGATGAACTCTTCCGCTTTTTGCACCAAGTCGCGGCTGCCGACGAAGAACGGCACGCGCTGGTGCAGGCTGTCCGGCTGCAAATCGAGGATGGGCTGCGCGCCGTCGGAGCCGTAACCGCCCGCCTGCTCCGCCAGGAAGGAAAGCGGCGCAGCCTCGTAGAGCAGGCGCAGTTTGCCTTTGGGCTTGGCCGAGTCCTTTGTGTCCGCCGGATAGTAGAAGACGCCGCCCGTGAGCAGATTGCGGTGAAAATCGGCCACCAGCGAGCCGATGTAGCGCAGCGACAGCTCGCGCTTCTGCTCGTTCTCCCCTTGCAGCCAACGCGTATATTCCTGAATGCCGGCGGACCAATGGCGGGCGTTGCCCTGGTTGGCGCTGTAGTACTTTGACTTGGCCGGGATGCGGATGTTGGGGTGGGTAAGCAGGAACTCGCCGATTGTGGGGTCCAGCGTAAAGCCGTGGACGCCCTGACCGGTTGAGTAGACGAGCATGGTGCTGGATCCGTAGATGACATAGCCCGCGGCCACGAGGTCGCGTCCTTTTTGCAGACAGTCCGCCAGCGTGCCGCGCGTGCCGTCCGGCGACTTGCGCCGGTAGATGGCGAAGATTGTGCCGATGCTGACGTTGTAGTCGATGTTGGATGAGCCGTCCAGCGGGTCGAAGACCAGCACGTACTTGCCGGCGGGAAAGCGGTCGGGGATGGGGATAATGTGCTCTTCTTCCTCCGAGGCCATGACGGCGAGCCGTCCCGTGTGATCGTTGAGGCGGTAGATGGTGCGCTGGGCAAAGCTGTCCAGCTTCTGGACGATCTCGCCCTGGATGTTTTCTTCACCAGTGTTGCCGAGGATGCCCACCAGCGCGGCGCGCGTGGTGCGGCTGGCGATGATCTTGGCGGCTAACGCCACGTCGTAGAGGATGTCGGTCAGCGCGCCGGTGGCGTCCGGGTGGT
>JASGTU010000211.1 GCA_030058085.1 Chloroflexota bacterium | reverse complement strand
CAGCCCGGCGGCTAATGCCCGATCTCCGCCGCGCGCCGTGGGCGTGCTCATGCGTCCGCAGGCGTACCGAGCATGGCCGAGAACCAGTCCAGGTTGCGCTGGATGGCGTCCGCCAGCAGGCGCGGCTCGTTGATGGCATGCCCCTGGCGCGGGTAGATGTACATATCGACCGGCACACCGCGCCGGCTGAGCGCGTTGAATAGAATCAGCCCCTGTTCCAGCGGCACGCGTTCGTCCGCCGCCCCATGCTGGATGATGGAGGGCGTCTGCACGTTTTGGACGTACGAGAGCGGCGAGTGCTGGCGATAGAAATCGGGCCGTTCCCAGAATTCGCCATTAAAGAAGTCGGGGATGAAGCTGGGCAGGTCTGCCGAGCCGCTGAAATGCAAGGGATTCGTGACCGCGGCGCCGATGGAGGCGGCCTTGAAACGTTGCGTCTGGGTGATGGTCCAACTGGTCATATAGCCGCCATAGCTCCAACCGCACACGCCCAGCTGCTCCGGGTCGGCGATGCCCAGTTCGATCACAGTGTCTACGCCTTGCTGCAGGTCGCGGTAGTCGCCGCCGCCCCAATCCTCCAGGTTGGAGAAGCGGAAGTCCTTGCCGTAGCCGCCGCTGCCGCGCGGATTGATGCGTAACAGCGCGATGCCGCGTTCGCACAAAGCGGCGGGCGTGTAGTAGTAGGGCGTGGCCGCGAACTGGCGTTGGAAGACCGCGGACGGCCCGCCGTGGACGTGGAGAAGCAGCGGCAGTTTTTCGCCGCCCGCCTCGTCGTAGCCGGCGGGCAGGTAGAGGATGCCCTCGATGTTGAAGCCGTCGGGCGACTCCCAGTGTAGCAGCTTGGTGCGCGGCAGCGGGCCGTCAGGATACGCCGCGGCAGTGGGTTGGACGACCTTGTGCGCCTGCGCCTGCCCGTCCGCCCCCAACAGATCCGCTACAAAGACCGCTTGCGGCTGGTGGAAGTCCTCCATGACGAGGGCGAGGCGGTTGGCTGCGTTGAGGCCGCGTGCGGTGATGAGCGTGTCTGCGGCGACGGAGACAGTCGCGTCGGACCCATCTGCGGGCAGGAAAACGATCTGTGTGCTAAGGCCGGTCTGGTCGGCGACATAGACGCCGCGTCCCTCTGCGTCCCAGCCGATCAGGGCCGGATGCAGGTCGGAGGTGGGGGCCAGCCGGCGAGAGGGGCCGCCTTCGGCGGGGAAGAGATGGACATAGCCGCCAAAGGGCCAGTGGTTGTCTTCGACGCCGACCTCGCAGGCGATCCAGCGTCCGTCGGGCGAATAGGCGGGAGCGCCGTCGCGGTTGGAGACAGGGCCGAGATCGAGCGGCCCCGCGCCCGGTGCAACGGAGACGACGCCGAGCCTCATGCTGGACCAGGTGTCAAATAGGGGGCTGGCGCGATGAGTGTAGGCCAGGCGGGCGCCGTCGGGACTCCAGCCGAGTCCCACCACGTGGCGACGACCGGCGGTCAGCGCGCGGGCCGTGTTGAGCGGTTCGCCCGGGCCGGATACGTCGACGACGTGCAGTTGGGCGAAGTCGAAGTCGACGCGCCAGTGAACGACGTCATCGCGGCGGGCCAGGCGCTGCGTCTTCTCCGCGCCCCAGGGCGCAGCCAGGAAGGCGATCTGCTCGCCGGAAGGGCTCCACTTGAACTGCGTGACGTCGCCGAGATCTTCGCTGCCGGTGATAGGCCAGGCCTCGCCGCCGTCTGCGGGCATGACCCAGACGCCGGTGCGTCCGTTGGCGGGCGTCTTGCGCAGGAAGGCGATGCGCCGTCCGTCCGGACTCCAGGCGGGCTGGGCTGCGCTTTCGTCGTGGGTGAGCTGTACGGGTGGAGATTGCCCATCCGCAGCGGCGAGCCACACGGCATAGCGGAACTCGCTGGCGTTCTCCGTCATGTAGGGGAAGCGCACGGCGTAGGCCACACGTTGGCCGTCCGGCGAGAGGTCGACGCGGTCGATCATGGGGTAGTGGATCAGGCCTGATGAGGTCCAAGTATAGCCGGGCATGTGCAATCCGATCTAGTGATGTTGGCTGCGTATCAAAGAATCGAAGATGGCTGAATAGATGGCTAGACGTTTTCGAGCGCGTGGCGGAAGCTGCGTAGGCCATACCAGTTGGCGACGGCGACAAAGAGCAGCAGAACGGCGACGCTGAGCGCCCCCGGCAGCGAGCCGTTGCCGAAGAGCGTGTGGCGCAGGCCGTCGACGGCGTAGGTCGTGGGGTTGGCGTAGGCCAGCAGGCGCATCCACACGGGCATGGTCGCCAGCGGGTAGAGCGCATTGCTCAGGAAGAGCAGCGGCAGGTTGAGAAAGAAGAGCATGGTATGGTAGCCGCCGATGGATTTGCTGCGCACGGCGACACCGTTGCTGAAGCCGACAAAGCCCATGACGTAGAGCAGGAGAAAGACGAAGGCGCCGGCTAGTTGTAGCGGGCCGGTTTGCAGCCGCGCGCCGAAGATCAGGGCGATGACCAGGATGATAAGCGATTGGATCAGGGTCTTGACCATGCCGCTGGCTGTGGATGCGAACAAGACGCTCATGCGCGGGATGGGCGCGACGAAGTACTCTTTGAGAATGCCCTTGATCTTTTCTTCGAGAAGGGTCATGCCGCTGTTGACCGCGCCGCTGAGCGCGGTGAGCGCGATCATGCCGGGGGTGATGAAGGCGAGGTAGCTGGCGCCGCCTAGCGTGCCGGCGTCGACCACGTTCTGCATGCCCAGGGCGAAGGTGGCTACGAAAAGGAGGGGAAAGCCGAGCGTGCCGCCGATCTCCATGGAGTTATGGCGGAACTTGCGCATGTGTTTGGCAAAGATCACCCAGGCGCCACGCCACAGTCCATCCCATGCGGCGAGCGGCGAAGGGGCTGCGATCTCCTGCGCATACCCGGCAGGCGCAGGCGTTTGCACACGACTGTGCATAGCTGTCTCCATCCCGAACTCGGTCAAAACCTGCGGGTAAGTGTACCTAAGGCGCGGGTAAATGGGAAACCTGGCGGCGTCCGTCACGAGTCGGGCGGCTGCATGCGAAATATGGTTGCGCCTGCAGCGAGACTGGTGTAGAGTACGATGGCCGTGTCGAGAACGACGCGTACAACAGAGGACCGATGACGACGCGGCGGCGAGTTGTTGTCAGGCTTGTCCTCAGCGGCCTGTCTGCGGTTGTGTTGCAGCCAATAATGCTCGGAAAACAGGTGAAGATTTGCGCAATCGGAAAGCGCGCTGCTATAATCGCCCTACTGCCCAAGGGGTGACTAGGGCGGCGATGGCTTGGCGCTGCACGGGATTTAGGACGTGGCGCAGATGAGCGAAGGGGAACAGCGCATAGACCTCTGGCGATTAAGCCGGGGCCTTTTATTGTTTCTCGTCGTTCCGATTTCAGCGGCGATTGCCGGCGACTTTGTTTTTGGGGTCTGGCCGATTTTGACTATCGCCGCGGTAGGGGTGGCGTTTCCCGTCGCAGGGTTTGTCGTCATCCGCACCGCCCTGAAGGAGATGGAACGGGTCATTCGGGCGGTAGCGCCGGAAGAGAACGGCTCGGCTGATGAAACAACCGGCGGCGCGCCGTCCGAGACGATGATGGACGTCGCTTCGCGCGGCGCACAAGTAGCGGACTAAATGCAGGCCGAAGTTAGGGCGCAGGCCGACCATACAGGCAGATGCTTGTGCACTGCCCACTTCCCGAAGGGGTAAGCGAGCAAGGGGTTAGCGAGCATGGAATCCGAACAGAACAAGAATTTCTTCGAGAAAAGCTACGACCGAATTGCGGATTATGTTCGACGGAACCCGCGGCGGAGCGCCATTTATACCGCGGCGATTGTGTTGTTCCTGCTCGGTTTCTTCGTGCCTGTTGAGGCCCCGCATGTGTCGCTGTCGGGTGAGCCGATCTTTTCCGACGGGCCCGCATGGCTGACCAATTCGTTGATCACGACGGTCCTTGTCGACCTGATCATTATCGTGATGGCGTTGGCTGCGACCGTGCGTATGAAGGAAATACCAGGCCGTTGGCAGAACTTGATCGAGGCGATGCTGGAGTATCTGTACGGCCTGAGCGAAAGCGTGGCCGGACGAGAGGCGCGCCGCTTTTTTCCCTGGGTTGTGACCATTTTCCTGTTGGTGATCATCAGCAACTGGTCCGGGCTGATCCCCGGCGTGGGCAGCGTCGGCTTCTATCATGAGTCGGCGGGCGACCATGCGCTGGCTTCAGAGGCACAGCTTGCCATGGCCGACGGCAAGTTGATTCTGGCGGAGCCGGCGGCGGCTGTAGGCGCCGAAGAGGGCCACGCCAAGTTCGTCCCCTTGCTGCGCGCGCCTAGCGCCGACCTGAATATGACCTTCGCCCTGGCGATTGTCACGATGGTGATGGTGCAGGTGTGGGGCGTAAGGGCGCTCGGAGCGGGCTACTTCGGCAAGTTCTTCAATTTCCGCGGCGAAGGCTTCATGCGCTATGTCAATGGCTTTGTCGGCATCCTGGAGTTGGTCAGCGAGTTCTCGCGGGTGATTGCGTTTGGCTTCCGTCTCTTCGGCAATATCTTCGCAGGCGAGATCGTGTTGGCGACGATGGCGTTCCTCATCACGTTCTGGCTGCCGATACCGTTCTATGTGCTGGAGATCTTCGTCGGGTTCGTGCAGGCGATGGTCTTTATGATGCTGGCGTTGGTCTTTTTCAGCATGGCGACGATTAGCCATGGACACGAGCATGGGCATTAGGCTGCGGTTGTTGCGACGATGAATCGTTGCACCGGAACGCATACACATTTCATTACAGTGAAGGAGAGTTGAGCAATGGAAGTTGAGGCCATGAAGCAACTGGGGGCGGCGATTGCCATCAGCGTGGGGACGATCGGCCCCGGCATTGGCATCGGTCTGATCGGTTCCAAGGCGATGGAAGCCATGGGCCGCAATCCTGAAGCTTCCGGTACGGTGCAGACGAACATGATTCTGGCAATCGCCTTCGCCGAGTCGATGGGCATTTTCGCTCTGGTTATCGCGCTGCTGCTGAAATTCGTCTAGTCGCAGAGGGGCGTGCTGGAGACTGCTGTCGCGAGATGGCGGGAAAGGGCGCTGCATACACCGAAAGGGAGGCTCATTTTGGATCAGCTTGGCATCAGTGGCGGCCTTCTAGTATCACAGATCATCAATTTCGTGCTGCTGATAGTCATCCTGCGCCTGGTTCTGTATGGACCGGTCATGCGCATGTTGGACAGGCGCAAGGAGCGGATCGCTCAGAGCATGAAGGACGCGGAGCGGGTGGCGGCTGCCGCGCAGGAAGCGGAGGCCGACAAGGCCCAGATCATCGACGCCGCGCGGCGCGAGGCCCAGGACATCCGGGCGCAGGCAACGCGCGATGCCGAGAAGATCGCCCAAGAGATTCGCTCTCGCGCCGATCAGGAAGCTGCTGAGATGCGCATCAAGGCGCAGCAAGATGCAGAGAAACAGGCGGCGAACGTCCTGGCTGGGGCCAATAAGCAGATCGCGGAACTGGCGATCTTGGCGACCGAGCAGGTGTTGGGCCGCGAACTGGCGAATAAGAGCGAGCAGGAACGCTTTGTGACGGAATTCTTGGCTCAGTACGGCGGGGGCAAATCTTCATGAGCGACAAGGGCGCGAAGTCGCAGCGCTATGCGCTGGCCGTGTTTCAGGCCTTGATCGAGAAGTGGCAGACGGCTCTGGCCGACGTGTCTGCGGCCTTGAGCAAGGACCAGGACCGTTACTCGCGCTTGATGGACGGCAGCCGCACGGTGGAAGAACGCATGGAAGCGCTGGAAGGCGTACTGCCCGCCGACGCGCCGTTGGAAATGGTGAACCTGCTCAAGCTGATGCTGCAGGAGGGCGACATGGACTTGCTGCCCGAAGTGTCGGCGGCGCTGGGGCATGCTGTCTCCGGCGGCAAGCAGCCGGTGCGCGCCGAGATCACCAGCGCGACGGAATTGTCGGATGCTCACAAGCAAGCCCTGCAGCAAGCTTTGACGCAGCAGTATGGCGAGGAACTCGTATTCTACTTCGGCGTGGACGCTTCCCTTATGGGAGGGCTGCGCGTGCGCGTGGGCGACCGGCTGATCGACACCTCGGTGGCGACTCGCCTGGCTGCGCTGCGCGAGTCGTTGGCATCTGTTGTTCGCTGACAGCAAGACGGCGGCGGAAGTGCGGGCGACGTTCGGCCTATATCCGTTCTGCCTAGGTCTCTAGGCGAGGCAAGATCGTTCTGCGCTGCAAGCCAGGAGTCGCCTGTGGCGCTGTGAGCGAAAGATCCGACCAGGAGGAAAAACTACAGTGGCTGTGCATACGGACGATCTCGCTAAACTGCTAAAAGATCAGATTCTCAATTTCAAGCCGGGCCCGAGTCAGGTTGACGTGGGCGAGGTCGATGAGATCGGCGACGGCATCGCCGTTGTCTCCGGTTTGCGCGGGGCGCTAGCCGGCGAGTTGGTGGAGTTCACCAAGAACGGCGTGCTGGGCATTGCGCTCAATCTCAACGCCGACTCGGTCGGCATTATCATCATGGGCGAGTACCAGGATATTCGCGAAGGCGACCTGGTGCGCAGCACGGGGCGCATTGCTTCGGTGCCTGTAGGGGACGCCCTGGTCGGCCGCGTGATCAATGCGGTGGGGCAGCCGCTGGACGGCAAAGGCCCGATTGAGACCGATTCCTACCGTAATGTCGAACGCATCGCCCCGGGCGTGATCATGCGCCAGCCGGTGGATACGCCGGTGCAGACCGGCATCACCGCCATTGACGCCCTGATCCCCATCGGGCGCGGCCAGCGCGAGCTGATCATCGGCGACCGGCAGACGGGCAAGACGGCTATCGCCCTGGACACGATCATCAACCAGGCCGGTAAAGACCTGATCTGCATCTATGTGGCGATTGGGCAGAAGCAGTCCAGCGTGGCGCAGGTAGTTAGCACACTGGATAAGTACGGCGCGATGGAGCATACCATCGTGGTCAGCGCGCCGGCTGCCGACCCGGCGGCGCTGCAGTACTTGGCCCCGTTCGCCGGCATGGCGATCGGCGAGGAGTTTATGGAGCAGGGCCGCGACGCATTGATCGTGATCGACGACCTGTCCAAGCATGCGCAGGCCTATCGCCAGGTGTCGCTGCTGTTGCGCCGCCCGCCCGGGCGCGAGGCGTACCCCGGCGATGTGTTCTATCTGCACAGCCGCCTGTTGGAGCGCGCGGCGCGTCTGGCGGATGAGTATGGCGGCGGCAGTCTGACGGCGCTGCCAATTATCGAGACGCAGGCCGGCGACCATTCAGCCTATATCCCCACCAACGTGATTTCGATCACGGACGGACAGATTTTCTTGGAAAGCGACCTGTTCTATGCAGGCGTGCGCCCGGCCTTGAACGTGGGCATTTCTGTGAGCCGCGTGGGCGGTTCGGCGCAGACGCGTGCCATGAAGAAGGTAGCGGGTCGCCTCAAGCTGGAATTGAGCCAGTTCCGCGAGCTGGCGGCTTTTGCCCAGTTCGGCAGCGACCTGGACGCGGCGACGCAGAGGCAGCTTGACCGCGGCCGGCGCATGCAGGAGATGCTGAAGCAGCCGCAGTACCAGCCGCTTTCGTTGGACAAAATGGTGGCGAGCCTGTGGGCTGTCGGCAACGGCTATGTCGACAAGGCGCCTGTGGACTCTGTCGGACAGTGGGAATCCGATGCACACGCCTACCTGGATGCCAATCATCCGGAGATCGGCCAGTCGATTCTGCGCACCAAAGACCTGACGGCCGAGACGGCAGAAGCGCTTGGGTTGGCGCTGGAGGATTTCAACCGCACCTGGAGCCCGCCACTAGAACGCTAAGTGAGGCGGCGGGGAGCGCGGCAGAGGACAGAGGCTGAAAAGCTGAAGCGAGGTTGGACCCTTGGCTAGCACGCGAGAGATACGAAGGCGCATTCGTTCGGTACGGAACATTGCGCAGGTGACAAAAGCGATGGAGGCGGTGTCCGCCGCCAAAATGCGCAAGGCGCAGCAGCAGGTGTTGGCGACGCGCCCCTATGCCGAGCAGGCCGCCGAAGTGCTGGCCTATATTGCGCGCCTGCCCAATATCGACGATGAACTGAATCCGCTGATCCAGCCGCGGCAGGTGGTGCGGCGCGTGGGCATTCTTCTGGTGACGGCGGACCGCGGCTTGGCCGGCGGCTTCAACGCCAACGTCCTTCGCCAGGCGGCTCGCTATATGCGCCAGTGTCGCGACGAAGGCCGCGAGGTCAGCGTGATCACCGTGGGGCGCAAGGGGCGCAACTATTTGCTTCGTCACGACCCGGTGGTGCGCGCCGAGTTTGCGGGGATGCCCGACAGCCCGACGGCGCGCGACGTAGGACCGATTACCAATATCTTGGTGGAGGACTACACGCAGGGGTATTTCGACGAAGTCTATATGATCTACACCAAGTTTCGCAATACCGTGGTCCAAGAGCCGACGATAGATAAGTTGCTGCCGATTGAACCGGCGGAACCGCATGTGACGATGGCGCCCGAGTACATCTTCGAGCCGTCTCCCGAGGCGGTGTTGAAGGAAGTGCTGTACGGGTTCACCGAGGTTCAGGTGCTGCAGGCCGTGTACGAGTCGATCGCCAGCGAGTTTTCGGCCCGCATGGTGGCGATGCGCAATGCGACGGAAGCGGCCGAGGAGTTGATCGATACCTTGACCTTGACCTATAACAAGGCCCGCCAGGAAGGCATCACCAACGAGCTGATGGATATTATCGGCGGCAGCGTTGCCCAGGAAGCGGCCTAAAGGATTCGAGAGTGTTAGCGCGTGGCGAGGAGGCTCGAAGTGCCCAGTGAGCTTGTAGGAACCGTTCAAAGCGTAATTGGACCGGTGGTTGACTTCCAGTTTCCGGAAGGCGACTTGCCCGAAATCTACGACGCCGTCATGGTGACGATGGACGACGGCACGCTGCAGACGTTCGAGGTGGCCCAACAACTCGGCAACAACGTGGTGCGCTCGGTGTCGATGGGCAGCACAGACGGTTTGCGGCGAGGGATGCGGGCCGTATCGCAGGGGCGGCCAATCACCGTGCCCGTTGGGCAGGCGACCTTGGGCCGTTTGTTCAACGTGACGGGCGATCCCATCGACAATAAGGGTGAGTTGGACACGGCCGAACGCGCGCCGATCCACCGCAGGCCGCCGACTTTCGAGGAACAGAGCGCGCAGGCGGAGCTGTTTGAAACGGGCGTTAAGGTCATCGACCTGATCGCGCCCTTCACCCGCGGCGGCAAAACCGGCATCTTCGGCGGCGCAGGCGTGGGCAAGACGGTCGTCATCCAGGAGCTGATCCACAATGTGGCCGAGTTCCACAGCGGCTATTCCGTGTTCGCCGGGGTGGGCGAGCGCAGCCGCGAGGGCAACGACCTGATGCGCGAGATGATCGAGTCGGGCGTCATCGAGTCGACCGTGATGGTCTTCGGCCAGATGAACGAGCCGCCGGGCGCGCGCTTGCGCGTGGGCTTGACGGGCGTGACGATGGCGGAGTATTTCCGCGATGAGGGCCGCGACGTGCTGCTCTTCATCGACAACATCTTCCGCTTCGTGCAGGCCGGCTCCGAGGTTTCGTCGCTGCTGGGACGCCTGCCCAGCGCCGTAGGCTATGCGCCTACGCTGGGCACGGATATGGGCGAGTTGCAGGAGCGAATCACGTCAACGCGCAAGGGCGCCATCACGTCCATGCAGGCGGTCTATGTGCCGGCGGACGACTACACCGACCCGGCGCCGGCGACGACGTTCGCCCACCTGGACGCGACGATTACGTTGCAGCGCAGCTTGGCCGATCAGGGCTTGTACCCGGCCATGGACCCGCTCGGTTCGACCAGCCGGATTTTGGATCCGCTGATCGTCGGCGCGGACCACTATAACGTGGCGCGGCAGGTGCAGCAGACGTTGCAGCGCTATCGCGATCTGCAAGACATCATCGCCATCCTGGGCGTGGAAGAATTGAGCGAAGATGACAAGATGACGGTAGCGCGGGCGCGCAAGATGCAGCGCTTCCTGACGCAGCCGATGTTTGTGGCCGAACAGTTTACGGGGCGGGCCGGCAAGTTCGTCAAGATCGAAGACACGGTGCGCGGGTTCCGCGAGATTTTGGAAGGCAAGCACGACAGCGTGCCGGAAGCCGCTTTTTATATGGTGGGCGGCATCGAGGAGGCGCTGGAAGCTGCAGAACGGCTTCGGGCCGAGGGCTAGCGCAATGCCGATTCAGGTGGACATCGTAACGCCGGACAAGAGACTAGTTTCGGATATGGTGGACAGCATCACGCTGCCCGGCGTCGAGGGGCAGATGGGCATCATGCATGGGCATGCGCCGCTGCTGTCGACGCTGGACATCGGCGAGATCGTACTGCACCGCGGGGCGAACGTCGATTATATCGCGGTGACGGGCGGCGTGGTCGAGGTGCGCCCCGACAAAGTGACCATCCTGGCTGTGGCGGCTGAACAAGAGGCGGAGATCGACGTCGAGCGCGCTGAGGCGGCCCGCGAGCGTGCGCGGCAGTCCCTGGCGGCGAATCCGCCGCCGCAGCGACACGCCGAAGCGGTGAAGGCGTTGCAGCGCAGCAACTTGCGGCTGCGCGTGGCGTACCGGCGACGGCGTGAGCGAGGGCCGTCGTTCCGCGAGGGGTAGGTTGCGGGCGCCGGTCGCTGAGGCGTGCAGCCTGTTGCTGTGGACCGGGCCTGACTTATGTGGGGCCCGGTTTTTGTTTCCGCCGCGTATTACCGCGGCGGGAACGTCATGGCGGGTCAATCCCCGGTTCTTGATAGGGTGCATAGCAGGCCCTTACGAGTAGGCGCAACGAGCGGGCTCATGCTTCCGGGGCGCGCCCACAGAGATCTTGTATTGATGAGGTTGGGGCAGGCTTGGTATAATGGCGATCTGAAGTGCGACCGGCCGGGGCCGGCTAACGAAAAATCCACACGCGCGTTGCGTTGCGCGGGAAGAAACCTATGTTTGAGAAGCACATTGGCATCGATCTCGGAACGGTAAACGTACTCGTGCATGTGAAGGGCAGGGGCATCGTCATGCATGAGCCGTCGGTCGTGGCGATCCGCCTGCGCGATAATAAGATGGTCGCGGTGGGCCATGAGGCCTATGACATGCTAGGCCGCACGCCGGAGAGCATCGAGGTGGCGCGTCCGATGCGCGACGGCGTGATCGCGGACTTCGTCGTGACCGAGGCCATGTTGCGTTATTTTATTCAGACTATCGTCGGCAATCTGAACCCGTTGTTGGGGCCGATCTTCAGGCCGAAGGTGATGATCAGCACGCCCAAAGGCGTGACGAGCGTGGAGGAACGCGCTGTGCACGACGCGGCGATGCAGGCAGGCGCGGGCGCGGCCTATCTGATCCCGGAGCCGCTGGCGGCGGCCTATGGCGCGGGGCTGCCCATCGGCACGCCCACGGGCAATATGGTCGTGGACATGGGCGGCGGCACCACCGAGGCGGCGGTCGTTTCGATGTATGACATTGTGGTGTGGAGCAGCGTGCGCGTGGGCGGCAACCGCTTCGACGAGTCCATCGTCAACTACATCCGCAAGAAGTACAACCTGTTGGTCGGCGAGCAGACGGCGGAAGAGATCAAGATCGGGATCGGCAGCGCGCTTCCGGTGGAGGAAGAGCGGTCGATGGAGGTGCGCGGGCGCGACCAGGTGACGGGTCTGCCAAAGATCATGCAGATCACGAGCAGCGAAGTGACCGAGGCGATGGCGGAACCGCTGCAAGCGGTAGTCAGCACCGTGCGCGCTACGCTGGAGAAGACGCCGCCGGAGCTGGCTGCGGATATCATCGACCGCGGCATGGTGTTGACGGGCGGCGGCGCGCAGTTGCGCAACATTGCCAACTTGCTGACGCAGGAGACGGGCGTGCCTTGTTACGTGGCGGAGAATCCGATCGCCTGTGTGGCATTGGGTGCGGGCCGCGCCTTGGAAAACTATGAGATCATGCGGCGCAGTCTGCCGATCGTGCCGGCCTAGCCGAGCACGCGGCGGGCTACAATGCATGTTTGAGAATCCTCTCCACTCTGATTTTGGCTTTGCTGGGAAGATGCATTACAATTGAACAAGCGTACGCGGCTTGCGACGATTGGATGTGCCCCGGCTTCTCATGTTTTATTCTGCAGCGCAAAACCACCACCACAATCGAGGCGACGAGTGACACGCGAACCCGTTTCAACGCGCCAGGCGCCCGCGGCGATCGGCCCGTATTCTCAGGCCATCAAGACGGATATGCTGGTATTTGCATCCGGTCAGTTGGGAATCGATCCGCAGAGCGGTCAACTGGCGGCGGGCGTAGAGGCGCAAACGCGCCAGGCGATCCGCAATTTGGCGGCAGTTTTAGAGGCGGCCGGCAGCAGTTTGGAACATATTGTGAAGACCACAATCTTTGTAGCGGACATGGCGGATTTTGCTGCGGTCAACGGGATATATGGGGCAGCCTTTGCGGAGGCGCCGCCTGCTCGCAGCACAGTCCAAGCGGCGGCATTGCCGTTGGGCGGGCTGGTCGAGATTGAGGCGATCGCGCTATTGCCGTAAGGAGGCCCGCCGCGCTCTGTGCAGTTTTTTCAGAGAGGCGGATATTTGTATCGCGCGTGTATTGCCAATATAATTTGGGCAATTCTATTTTCTGGAGGAAGTTTTATCCCTTATGAACACCGGTCACGCAGCAGTTGATCTATCCATGTACCCCACGTTGGCAGGCCTAGAGCAAGAGGAGCAGAGTGACAAGCCGCATCCGATGGCTTTGTTGCTCGACGAGATCGAGGAGTCGTTTCTCGCGCCGCAGGCTGGGGAGATTCGCAGCGGCACCATCGTAGACAAGCGCCCTCACGAGCTTTTGGTCGATATCGGCTTTAAGTCGGAAGGCATTGTGAACGGCCGCGAGATGGATCGAATTCGCGAGATGCTCGATTCTCTCGAGGTCGGCGATGAGGTGCCGGTCTATGTGATGCGCGAGGACCGCGAAGGCAACCTGATGCTCAGTATCAGCCGGGCGCAGGCCGAGAAGGATTGGGAACGGGCTGAGGAGTTGATGCAGTCGCAGACTGTGTTTGAAGGCGAGGTCGCCGCGCACAATCGAGGCGGCGTAATCGTCAAGATCGGCCAGGTGCGCGGGTTTGTGCCGGCCAGCCAGTTGAGCTCCGAGAGCCAGGGCCAGAGCATTGAGGACGCGGACAATGCGGACGACCGGTGGGCGAACTTGGTGGGTCGCGCGCTGATGTTGAAGGTGATCGACATCGATCGGCGCCGCAACCGTCTGATCCTCTCCGAGCGACTGGCCGTGCGCGAGTGGCGCCGCCAGCAGAAGGAACAGCTCCTCGAGACGTTGACCGAGGGCGATGTGTACGACGGCGTGATCAGCAGCATCGCCGATTTCGGCGCCTTCGTCGACTTGGGCGGAGCTGACGGTCTGATCCATCTGAGCGAACTGAGCTGGAATCGGGTCAACCATCCGAGCGAAGTTGTGAAGGTGGGCCAGGATGTCAAGGTTCAGATCCTGAGCGTGGATCAAGAGCGACGGCGTATTGGACTGAGCCTGCGCCGGCTGCAGCCCCAGCCTTGGGACCTGGTGGAAGACCACTATGAGGTGGGGCAGATCGTGCGCGGCCGCATCACCAAGCTGGTCAATTTCGGCGCCTTTGCCCGCCTGGACAAGGACGGCATCGAAGGGCTGATCCATGTCAGCGAGCTTGCCGAGCACCGCGTGAACCATCCCAAGGAGATCGTGGCGGAGGGCCAGGAATACGACCTGCGCATCATCCGCATCGACGTGGACCGGCGGCGCATGGGCCTGAGCCTGAAGCAGGCGCTGCCGCCGACCCAGGGCGGCGTAGAGGTGGATTGGCGCATCGCTCCGAGCGAGGAATCGCCCGAGGCGGATGATGCGGACGTCGATGAGTCGGATGCCGCAGAAGAGACAGCCGTCTCCGAGATCGAAGAAACGACTGAGGCCGTCGTAGGCTAAGCAGTGTTGCGGCGATGGAACAACTGAATCGCTGAGAGCGGCGAGGATGCCTGACACGGGCGTCCTCGCTTTCTGTTGTGTGCCTGCGAGTGTAGACGCCGCGGTTCGTGTTGGCGCAGGGCTTCGCGTTGGGACCGGATTGGGAACTGCGGGGCGCGGTGATTCGTCGTGGTTTACAGTGGCGAATATAGTTGGCGCAGCCTATTGTGAAAGCCGCCTGGCAAGGGCGATTGACAGGTCCGGAAAACGGATTGACGGTTGACAAAGGCTTGCGCGTGTCGTTACAATGAAGACAGATAAAGGCAGGTTTTGGAGTGATGCCGGCTCGGTCAGTTTTCCTCGATGCGCCTATCGTCCGCTTCACAAAAGGGGAACTTAAGTTACGGCAAAGTGTGGCTCGGGCTGATACACTTGGCGTTGCCTGATGAATCAGCGGTGTATAGATATCGGGGATAAACACAATGTCAGACAAACTTGATCGTTTTACGAAGCGCGCACGGCGGGTTCTGACCCTTGCGCAGGAAGAGGCGCTCCGTTTAAACCACAACTACATCGGGACCGAGCATCTGCTGCTTGGCTTGGTGCGAGAAGAGAACGGCGTCGCCGTCAAGGTGTTGCGCGAGTTGGGCGTGGAACCGGGGCAAGTGATTCGCGCCGTAGAGCGAACAGTGGGGCGAGGCGAGCGGGCGCCGTTCGGCAAGCCAACACTGGCCCCGCGCACCAAACGCGTAATCGAGTTAGCGGTCGATGAAGCGCGACTGATGGGCCATCACTATATCGGCACTGAGCATCTGCTTTTGGGGCTGGTGCGCGAGGGCGAAGGCATTGCCGTCAATGTTCTGCGCGGGCTGGGCGTCAACCTGGACCGGGTGCGCACGCAGACGGCGCGTAACATTCTGCAGACCCAAGCCGCCCAGTCGAAAGACAAGCAGAAGAAGGAATCGAAGACTCCGCTGGTCGACCAGTTGGGGTTTGATCTGACGGCGGCAGCCGAAGAAGGCAAGCTGGACCCGGTCATCGGCCGGCAGACCGAGATCGAGCGCATGATCCAGATTCTGAGCCGGCGCACGAAGAACAATCCGGCCCTGATCGGCGAGCCGGGCGTAGGCAAGACGGCGATCGTTGAGGGATTGGCGCAGCGCATCATCGAAGGCAACGTGCCTGAGCCCCTGCTCAACCGGCGCCTGGTCATGTTGGACGTAGGCGGCCTGGTGGCGGGGACCATGTACCGCGGCCAGTTCGAGGAGCGCTTGAAGAAGGTCATCGAGGAGATCGTCCAGTCCGGCGCCATCTTGTTCATCGACGAGGTGCATATGCTGGTGGGCGCAGGCGCGGCCGGCAGCAGCGTCGACGCGGCGAATATCCTCAAGCCGTCGTTGAGTCGCGGCGAACTGCAGGTGATCGGCGCCACGACGCTGGACGAGTATCGCAAGTATATCGAGAGCGACGCGGCGTTGGAGCGACGCTTCCAGCCCATCCTGGTCGAGGAGCCGTCGATTGAAGAGACGGTCGAGATCCTGCGCGGGGTGAAGGCGCGCTACGAAGAACATCACAAGCTGTTGATTTCGGACGAGGCGCTGACGGCGGCAGCCCATCTGGCCGCGCGCTATGTGCCGGATCGCTTCATGCCCGACAAGGCGATTGACCTGATCGACGAGGCGGGCAGCCGCGTACGCATGTACAAGACGCCGCATGCAGCCAATCTGCGCGAGACCTTCATGAACCTGAAGAAGTTGCAGCGGGCGAAGGAAGAGGCGGTGGAAACCCAGCGCTTCGACGACGCCATCGACTTGCGTTATCGCGAGGTGGAGTTGGAGGCCAAGCTCAATGAACTGCGTGAGGGCTGGAACGAAACGTCGAACCAGCCGCAGGTGACGCCCGAGGACATCGCCGAGGTCGTCGCCATGTGGACGGGCGTGCCTGTGAGTCGCATTGCCGGCGAGGAGCGCGAGCGCCTGTTGGAGATGGAAAAGGTGATGCGCAAGCGGGTGATCGGCCAGGAAGAGCCGATCCGTGCGCTGAGCCGGGCTGTGCGCCGGGCGCGGGCCGGACTCAAGGACCCGCGGCGGCCCATCGGCAGCTTCATCTTCCTGGGGCCTACGGGCGTCGGCAAGACCCTCTTGGCGAAGACGTTGGCCGAATTCCTGTTCGGCAGCGAGGAGGCGCTGATCAAGCTCGACATGAGCGAGTTCATGGAGCGCCACAACGTCAGCCGCTTGGTGGGCGCGCCTCCGGGTTACGTGGGCTATGAGGAGGGCGGCCAGTTGACCGAGGCTGTGCGCCGCCGCCCATACAGCGTGATCTTGCTCGACGAGATCGAGAAGGCGCATCCAGAGGCCTTCAATATGTTGTTGCAGATCATGGAAGACGGTTATCTGTCGGACGCCAAGGGCCGGCGGGTGGACTTCCGCAACACGTTGATCCTGATGACGAGCAACATCGGCGCCAAGCTGATCCAGGGCGCCAACAAGCTCGGCTTCGCCATCACCAAGGAAGAGGACGAGGTCTCGCGCGAGAACGAGTACGAGACCATGAAGGCGAAGGTGATGGACGCTCTGAAGAAGACGTTCCGGCCCGAGTTCCTCAACCGCCTGGACGGCGTGATGGTTTTCCGCAGCCTGTCTCGCGATGAGATCGCCATGATCGTGGAGCTGGAGTTGCAGCCGCTGCGCATGCAGTTGGCCGAGCAGGAGATTACGCTTGTGCTGACGGAAGCGGCGCGACATGCGATTGCGGGGGCGGGGTACGATCCGGAGTACGGGGCGCGACCGCTGCGCCGGGTGATCCAGAACCGCATTCAGGACCCGCTGAGCGAAGCGTTGTTGGCGAACAAGTTCGTGCCTGGCGATACCGTCCAGGTCGACTACGGCGAGACAACGCGCGAGGATGAGAGCGTGGGCGAGGACTTCGTCATCGACGTGATCGACCATGCGGACGTGGACGGGGGCGAGTCTGAGACGGCGCAGGCAGTCGAGGCGATGCTCCAGTAGCCGGAATCCGGCGAATTCAATTCCAGTCGATAGCGACGGGCCTGCGTCAGCAGGCCCGTTTTGCTTAGGGCGAGGGCGCCGGTGGCGCGGCGAGAGGATGCCGGAAAAGATGGGGCCCGGTTTTGGCGAAAAGCCCTTCTCGCCCGTATGATGTAGGTACAATCGCCGAACAAACGCAAAAGTGCACAGCGAGGAAGGAACTGGCTCCATGAGCGAGCGCGTTGGATATGTAGGCCTTGGCATCATGGGACGCGGCATGGCGCATAATCTGCTTAAGGCGGGCTTTGCGCTGCGCGTTTGGAACCGGACGGCGAGCCGCATGGCTCCTCTTGTCGAGGCCGGCGCCGAAGCCGGTGAGAGTCCGGCGGATGTGGCGGCCAAGAGCGACATTGTGATCATTTGTGTCAGCGATACGCCCGATGTGGAGGCGGTGGTGCTGGGCGAGAACGGCATTATCCACGGCGCCAAGCCGGGGACGCTGGTTATCGATTGCAGCACGATCAGCCCAAGCGCTACCCGGCAAATGGCGGCGGCGCTGAAGGAGAAGGGCATCGCCATGCTGGATGCGCCGGTCAGCGGCGGCAGCGAGGGCGCGGCCAAAGGCACGCTGAGCATTATGGTCGGCGGCGACGCGGAGCAGTTCGAGCGGGCTTTGCCGGCGTTCCAGGCGATGGGCAAGACGATTACGCATGTCGGCCCCAATGGCGCCGGGCAGACGGTCAAGCTAGTGAACCAGGTGTTGCTCGTGGGCAATACGCTCGCCATGAGCGAGGCGCTGATGTTCGCCCAGGCCGGCGGCGTGGACCTGCAGAAGACCTACGATGCCATCAGCCAGGGCGCGGCGGGCAGTTGGATGTTCACCAACCGCGCTCCGCAGATCATGCAGCGCGATTGGCGTCCCGGCTTCACCATCGCCCTGCAGCAGAAGGACGTGCGGCTCTGTCTGGACGCGGCGGACGAGATGGGCGTGCCCTTGTTGTGCGCCAGCTTGGTCTTCAACCTGTACCGGACGCTGGAGGCGATGGGCTTGCAGGAGGAAGGCAACCACGCGCTGATCAAGGCCCTCGAACACCTGGCCGGCTTTGAAGCCGGCAATATCTAGCTGTAACCGGGGTCGGGCGAAGAAGCCTCCCCGTTTAAACAATCAGTCCATAGCAAGGATGCTAATGGAGAAAGGATGTTGAGCTGTGACACGACACAAGGTTGTGATCCCTGTCAACGGTTCAGAGTTTTCCCGGCAGATCGTCGACTATGTGATAGAGTACCTGCCTGCCGAGGACAACGAGATCGTACTGCTGCGCGTAGGGCAGCGCCAGGAAGGGTTTGTTGGCCGGCCTGCCCGCTTAGCCGGACCTGATACGGACGTGGCGATGTACGACACCTCCAGAGACGTGACGGAGGCGGCGCACCCGATTTTTGCCACGCAAGTGGAGCAGAGCACAGAAGCCGAATTCCGGCGCGAGATGCGACCTGTGATGAATGCCCTGCTGGATAACGGCTATCAGGTGGAGTGGGTGGTGCGTTTCGGCAACCCCGGCGAACAGATCGTCGAGTACGTCGAAAACCACGACGTCGACATGGTGGCGATGACCACGCATTCGCGCGGAGGTCTGAACCGGCTGATCTTCGGCAGCGTGGCGGAGTACGTGTCGCACCACGTCTCGGTTCCCATAATGATGGTGCGACCCGTCTATACGTAGCCACTACGGTCTAGGCAGAGTGCGCCGGCCGCAGTGAGGTTTTTCGACTACGCGGCCGGCGGCGCTTTTTTGCCGGCGCGCTGCTTGCGTCGCGCGAATTGCCCGGACGAAGCGCCGCCGAGCCATATACATCCCATACGAAAACAGGAGACGCGTGCCGCATGAAGCCGCGTGAACGGTTAATTGCCGCGCTGGAGCGGCGTCCGTTGCAAGGGCGAACGCCACACTTTGAACTGGTGTTCTTCTTGACCATGGAAGCGTTCGGCAAGGTGCATCCCAACCATCGCAACTATGCGCAATGGGTGCAGATGGAGGAGAAGGAACGCGCCCTGCACCGCGCCGAAATGGCGGAACTCTATATCGCCACGGCGGAGCGCTACGAACATAGCGCCATCTTCATCCACACCAATCCCGACACGGTCGAAGAGGATATGCGCTTGCTCGACCTGATCCGGGAGCGGTCGGGCGACGAGTACTTCATCATGCGCCACGGCGACGCCACCTTCTCGATTCCGGAGGGGGCGCACATGGCCGAGTTCTGTTATCGCCTGTATGACGATGCGCAAGGGCTGAAGGACGAGGCGCAGGCGCGCGTCGACGCGGCGGTGCGGCGGGCGGAGGCGCTGCATAAACATGGCGGGCTGGACGGGTTCGCTCTGTGCGCCGACTACTGCTTCAATACCGGCCCGTTTCTGCGCCCGGAGCAGTTCGCCGAGTTTATCACACCCTATCTCGTGCAGCTTGTGTCGGCCTATCGCGAGCTGGGCTTCTACGTGATCAAACACACCGACGGCAACATCATGCCTATCGTCGACCAACTGTTGGCTGCCAAGCCGCACGCGCTGCATTCGCTCGATCCGCAGGGCGGGGTGGACATGGCGGAGATGAAGCGCCAATATGGGGATCAGGTTTGTCTGATCGGCAATGTGAATTGCGGCCTGCTGGACACCGGCAGCGACGAGGAGGTGGTGGAGTCGGCGCGCTATGCGCTGCGGCACGGCATGCCTGGCGGCGGCTATATCTTCTCCACGAGCAATTGCATTTATACGGGCATGCGTCTGGCGCGCTATGAGTTGATGTTGGACGTGTGGCGGCGCGAGGGGAACTATACCGAGGCGTGATGCTTTACCGCCGGCTGCAAGGCTGCTGCTTCTCTGGGAAGAGGCCGTTTCTTTTGACAAAGCAGGGGGGGCAGGGTATAGTACTGCGCATGTCTAGGGCGAATAGCTCAGTTGGTCAGAGCGCCTCGCTTACACCGAGGAGGTCAGGGGTTCGAGTCCCTTTTCGCCCACTGGAATACCCCGATTTTCGGCTGGCCTGACGGTCAGCCGTTTCTTGTGTGAGGCCGGACGCCATGAACGAAGCGGAGCGACAATCCGAATTTCGCAAGCTGCCGGCGGTCGACGCCTTGCTGCGCATGCCGGCGATCGCCTTGCTGGCCGCGGAGGTTGGCGTCGAGCGCATGACGGAGACGCTGCGCAGCCTGTTGGCGGAGGCGCGAGCGGCTATCGCCGCGGGGCGGCCTGCGCCTGAGGCAGGTGCTTGGCCGGCACTGGCGGAAGATGCGCTGGCCCAGGCGATGCAGCCATCGCTGCGGCCCGTGATCAACGCCACCGGCGTGATTGTGCACACCAATTTAGGCCGCGCGCCGCTGAGCGCGGCGGCGCGCCAGGCGGTGAACGACGTCGCCGCGGGGTACAGCAACCTGGAGTACGATCTGGAGGCCGGCGCGCGCGGCAGCCGCTACGACCATGCACGCGCCGCCCTGTGCGAACTGACCGGCGCCGAAGACGCGCTGATCGTCAACAACAACGCCGGCGCGATCTACTTGGTGCTGGCGGCGCTGTGCGTAGGGCGCGAGGTGCTGATCAGCCGCGGGCAGTTGGTCGAGATCGGGGGCGGGTTCCGCATTCCCGACGTGCTGCGCCAGAGCGGAGCGCGCCTGGTCGAAGTTGGGACGACTAACCGTACCCACGTGCGCGACTTTTCGGCTGCGCTTTCACCGGAGACGGCGGCGGTCATGCGCGTGCACAGCAGCAACTTCCGCCAGATCGGTTTTGTGACGGAGCCCAGGCTGGAGGAGCTGGCCGCGGTTGTGCATGGGCGAAGCGGCGAGGCGGGCGGTCCGGCGTTGCTGATCGACGACCTGGGCAGCGGGACCCTGTTGGATACGGCGGCCTATGGCTTGGCGCCGGAGCCGATGGTGCAGGAGAGCCTGGACGCGGGCGCGGACATCGTCACTTTCAGCGGGGATAAGCTGCTGGGCGGGCCGCAGGCCGGGCTGATTCTCGGTCGCGCGGAACTGATCGCTCGGTTGCGACGTCACCCGATGACGCGAGCGCTGCGCGTGGACAAGATGACGCTGGCGGCGCTGGATGCGACATTGCGCAGTTATCGCCGCGGGCGCGCGACGGAGGAGATTCCGGTGTGGCGCATGATCGCAGCACAGCCGGATGCGTTGCAAGCGCGGGCGGAGGCGTGGCTGCTGCGGCTTTCCGCCTTGGTGACAGAGGATGCCGGCGTGCGCTGTGCGGTGTGGGCCGGGGAGAGCGCGGTAGGCGGCGGCAGCTTGCCCGGCGAGACGCTGCCCACGACGGTGTTGGCGGTGCAGACGCCGCGCGTGGATGCCGTCGCCGCGGCGTTGCGCCATGCGTCGCCGCCGGTCGTGTGCCGCATCCAAAAGGAGCATCTGCTCTTCGACCCGCGTACGGCGCTTCCCGAACAGGACGAGGCGCTGATCGACAACTTGGCGCGGGCGCTGCAACAGGGCGAGGAGCGCTAAGGCGATGGGGATCGTCTTTCTGAAGTTGGGCGGCTCGCTCTTGACGGATAAGCGACAGGCCGAGACGCCGCGCATGGACGTGATCGAGCGTCTGGCGGCGGAGATCGCCCAGGCGCGGCGCGAACGGCCTGACCTGCGGCTGGTGCTGGGACACGGATCGGGCAGCTTTGGGCATGTGTATGGCCGGCGCTATGGCACGCGCCACGGCGTGCGCTCGCCGGAAGAGTGGTTTGGCTTTGCCAAGACCGCAGACGCGGCCGCGCGGCTGAACCGCATCGTGGTCAAGGCGCTGCTGGATGCAGGCGTGCCGGCTTGGGGCGTACAGCCGGGCGTCGCATTGCGCTGCGAGAACGGGCGCATCGTCGCCGGCCCCGAAGAGACGGTCGCGGCCGCACTGGAACGGGGATTGCTGCCCGTGGTCTACGGCGATGTGGCGCTCGACAGCGAGATAGGCGGCACGATCGCCAGCACCGAGGAGATCTTCGAGTGGCTAGCCGGCCATTTCCATCCGGAGCGGCTGGCGCTGGCGGGCGAGGTGGACGGCATCTATACGGCTGACCCGCAGGTCGACCCGTCCGCCGCCCACATTACGGAGATCCGGCCGGAGACGTTGGCGGCGATAGAGGCGGGGCTGGGCGGGAGTCACGGCATCGACGTTACCGGCGGGATGGTCGCCAAGGTGCGGCAGGCTTTGGGCATGGCGGCGGCGCACCCGGGGCTGGAGGTGATCGTGTGCAGCGGTTTGGCGCCCGGTGCGGTGTATGCCGTTTTGACTGACCCGGCGCGAGTGCGCGGGACGCGCATCCGTGCGTGAGGACGTGTTTCAATTATGGGGGCTGTCCCAATTTCTTGGCTTATCAATGTGTAGCGACGGCATCCTTGCCGCCGGATGTGCGGCTCTACAAACCGGCGCGACGAGTACGCCAATACTCTGGGACGCACCTCATTTGTGGCGCTCGTTTGCAGGGTGCGCCGCGCGCCAAGTATAATCGGAGAGGCGGCAGCCCGCCCAGTAGGGCCACTTGCCCGGCTAGACGGCGGACTGCATTGCGAGAGGCAACCGAATGATCACGGTAGTTTCCTTTATCATCGTCCTGGGCATCCTGGTCTTCTTCCATGAATTGGGCCACTATTGGGTCGCCCGGCGCAACGGCATCGCTGTGGAAGAGTTCGGCATGGGCTATCCGCCCCGGCTGGTTAAGCTCTTTACCTATGACGGCACGGATTTTACGATAAACCTGATCCCCTTCGGCGGCTTTGCCCGAATGAGCGAGGATTCGGGCGAAGTGACGCCTGGGTCGTTCAACGCAGCCAGCAAAGGCGCGCGGGCGATGACGCTGTTCGCCGGCCCCCTCATGAACGGGCTGCTGGCGGTCGTGTTGTTTGCGGCTAGCTTCATGGCCGGTTTCCCTGCGGTGGTCGGCTATGCGCAAGTTACGACGGCGGCGGCTGGTTCGCCTGCGGCAGCGCTAGGCATCCAATCCGGCGATGTGCTTTTGTCGCTGGGCGATAAGCCGGTTCAAATCAGCGCCGTGCCCGAGATTGACTACGAGGTAATGGAACGCGGTGAATCGGCCGGCGGCGGCGAGAATGTGTTGCGCTTCAGCCGCGGCGACGAGATTCTCGAGGCGGTGGCGCCTGCGGGCATGTCGCCGCAGACGCTGCTGGACGGTGTCGAAGCTGTGCCGGTTCTCGTCACCCAGATCACGCTGGTGGCAGACGATACGCCGGCGCAAGAGGCCGGTCTGCGCGAAGGCGACCTGGTCTATTCGGTAGGCGGGTCGGTGATTTCGCTCGACCTGCCGTTGAGCGACGAGATACGCCGCAACGCAGGCACTGAAGTGTCTATGACGGTGCTGCGCGACGGTGAGTGGCTGACCGTTCCGGTGACGCCGCGCGCCGATCCCCCGCCGGGACAGGGTGCGCTGGGCGTGCAGATTGGCCCGGTGAACACGCTTGCCACGCTGCCGCTGACGGCTGCGCTGTGGCAAGGAGTGCGCAGCACGGGTGAATACATCTCGCTTGTGCTGCAGTTGCCTGTCCTGTTGCTGATGGGGCAGATGGAGCCGGCAGACGCGCAGTTGACGGGACCGGTCGGCATTGCGCAAATGGTAGGGGGAGCGGTGAACGCCACGCTGGATACGGGGCTGTGGTTCCCGATCTTCCGGCTGTCTGCCATCTTGAGTGCAGCCCTGGCGATCACGAACCTGTTGCCGCTGCCCGCCTTGGATGGCGGACGACTGCTCTTCATCGCCTTTGAGACGTTGCGCGGCCGGCGTGTGAACCCGGAACGCGAAGGCTTGATCCATATGGTAGGTTTCATGTTGCTGTTGGGGCTCCTCGTGTTGATTACGGTGCGCGATATCACCACTGCACAGCAGGGCATTGACTGGGCGACGATTTTGGGCGAGTAGTCCTTCGGGTCGCAACCTTGCCACGGCGAAGAGTGAAGAACCCATGAGCGACGAACCGCATCCGTTGCCGGGGGCGCAACAAGCGTCTACCGGCGTTACCTCCCATCTCGACTATGCGTCTCCGTCCGCTGCCGGCAGGCCCGGCGCACGGGCGTTGGGCGGGCGACGCTGCCCGCACTGCGGCGGCTTGGCGTCTGTGCATGCCAGCGTGTGCCCGGCCTGTGGTGAAAACCTCAAGGCGCGCACTGGCATGATTCGCTGCCGCTATTGTGGCGAGCGCTCACCGGCTGAGTTGGCGCTGTGTCCGCATTGCGGCCGCGAACTGGCGTCTGCGCCGCCGCCGGTGTTGACGTGGGGGATCCCGGCGCTGCTGGTGGTGTTGTTTGTGGCGGCGCTGGCTAGTCAGTTGGACGGCAGCAACCCCGTCGCCTGGGCGCAGACCCGGCTGTCGATGGCGAGGCCAAGCGCAGAGGATGGCGCGAACCGGGGGTTTGTGGTTGTGATGACGCCTGTTCCGCCCGACGAAGAGGAAGTAACCGCGGGCGAAGACGCCGTCGCCGAGGCTGTTGCCGAATCCGATGCCGTCGCCCTTGCCGAATCCGTCGACGATGCCGGTACGGATGTTGAGGCGGCGCCGGACGGCGAAGCGGTTGCGGCTGCGGTCGCATTGAGTGCAGAGGAACCGGTTGTCGCGCCGGCTGATGAGCAGCCTGTTGAGCAGACCGAAGGGCAGCCGGCCCAAGCGGCAGGCGCGCAACCGCTCGAACAGCCTGCTGACCCGTCCGCCGAGGCTGCGCTTGCGGCGGTGACAGAGACACAGGAACCAGAGGCCGCCAGTGTGGCGCTGCCGACGGCTACGCCCGTGCCGGCGGCGACAAATACGCCGCCGCCCACGGCAACGACGGCCGCGACGATGCCGCAAACCGCGCAGGTCGTGGCGGCTAGCGCAGCCGCCGGCAGGGCTGCGGCTGGGGAGTTGCCCACGGCGACGCCGACGAGAACAACGCAGCCGGCGCCGACCAGCACGTGGACGCCGCTGCCTGAACCGACGGCGACGCCCGCCCCGACCGATACCTCGACGCAGACGCCTGCGCCTGTACCTACGTATCAAATTCGCCGGGGTGATACGCTGATCATGGTGGCGCGGCGACATGAGGTTTCGCTGGAAGACCTGATGCTGGCGAACAATATCGACGCGCAGGACGCCTTTACGATTCAGCCCGGACAGGTGTTGGTGATCCCGACTGGCGGGTACCAGCCGCCAGTCACGCCGACGCCGCTGCCAACGGCTACGGCGACGCCAACCGTCCCGCCGGCGGCTACAGCTATCCCGCCGACGCCGCGTCCCGCCTCTGCTTTTCGGCTGGATGCGCCGGTGTTGCGCAGCCCCGAATCGGGTACGCCGATGAGTTGTTCGGCGCCGTCGAGTTTGGTATGGCTGCCGGTTTCGTATATGCGCGCCGAGGACAAATATGTCCTTCATCTGGGCTTTGTCAATGGGCGTATGGATGACGGGCAGGAGATTGTCATCTGGGTGCTGGAGCAGCCGCGCCCTGCGAATCTGACCTCCTGGGATATGGATGCCAGCCTCTGCTCGTTGGCGCCTCAGGAATTCGGTCGCCAGTGGCGTTGGTACGTAGAAGCGGTCGAGGAGGTCGACGGCAAGCTGGTTTCCATCAGCCCGCCCAGCGAGACCTGGCAGTTCAGTTGGAATTGACGCAGATTGTGGTAACGTTGAGGGGCAAGTCGCCCGTGAAATGGATATGATGCAGGACCAAGACTTCTTTTTCAATTCAAACAATGCGCATCGCGGACCTAGCGACCCCAACCATGGGGACGAGTTTCCCTGGCAGGGACTGCGGGAGGACGACGGCGAAGACCTGCGCATCCGGCCTGATGTAAGCGTCGATCAGTTGATCGCCCGGTTGTTGCATGACGCCCATACGCCGCCGCTGGAAAGCCTGTATGCGCTGTCGGACCTGTCGCTGCGCGACGCCGAGTCGCTGCGTACACAGTGGGACTTGATCGCGGCAGAACGACGACGCGCCGTCATCGAGCAGTTGGTGGAGCAGGCGCAGGTAGATTTCTTCCTGCAGTTGGGTCGTTTGTTGCGCCTTGCGTTGGAAGACAGCGATGCCGGCGTGCGTCAGACGGCTATTGAAGGCCTGTGGGACGATGAGGCGGGCGATCTGATCGGCTCATTCGTACACATATTGGGCAACGATCCGGAGGTGGCTGTGCGCGCTGCTGCGGCGAGTGCGCTCGGCGCGTATGTGCTGGCGGGCGAACTGGATGAACTGGACGCGGCGCTGGCGATGCGGGTTGAGGAAGCGTTGCTCGGCGTCCTCAACGACGAGACAGAGCCGCTGGAGGTGCAATGCCGCGCGCTGGAGAGCATCGCCTATTCGGGCGAGATCGGCGTGCGCCAGTTGATCGAAGACGCCTACTATTCGCCCTATGAGGAAATGCGCATCAGCTCGCTCTATGCCATGGGGCGGAGCGCCGACGTTCGCTGGCGAGGGTTGGTGCGCGCCGAGTTGCAGAACCCGTCATCCTCGATGCGGGCGGGCGCGGCAATTGCCTGCGGTGAACTGGAGGTGCGCGCTGCGACCGACGACCTGTTGAGCCTGCTCGACGACGAAGAAGAAGCGGTGCGTCTTGCCGCCATCTTTGCCCTGGGCAGGATCGGGGGACGCGTTGCGCGCGAGGCCTTGCAAGCGGTGGCTGCAAGCGAACTGGAGGCCGAATCCGTCGCAGCGGAAGACGCGCTCGAGGAGATGCTCTTCTACGATGATGCGGACGGCATTCCTCTGTACGATGAGCCGGAAGATGACGAGGAAGACGACGATGCAGAGCCGTGGGATGCCTGGTACGACCGGGATGATCTCGACTTGGGGTCCTACGGATGATGCGGACTGAAAATTTACCGCCAAGAGAGAGCCCGGCTGGAAGCGGCGACGTAAGGTGAACCTGAAGCTGAAGCGACTGGTGCGTACACCCAATTCCGAGCAGTACGCCCTGTTCGACCTGGACCAGATCGACGAAGACGACGAGATGCCGATCACCATCGGCAAGCTGGACCTCCACTACACGGCGGAAGGCGTGTACGGCACGCTGCTGATGTGGGACGACAGCACGCGGGCGCTAGGCGTCGAGCGGCGTAAGGAGTTCATCTACGCGCTGCTGGACGAGGTGGCCCAGCCGATGGGCGTGCCCAACGAATACGTCGTCGAGTTCTTTGCCCCGACGCTGGAATACTATGAGGTTTTCCACAACGTGGGGTTGGCGGAGGAAGACGAAGAAGACGAACTCGACCCTGCTCCGGTGGAATAACGGGCGGTTCGCGTGGGCGGATGTGGAGAGGATAGTACAGAGAAGGCATGTCAGAGTTTGAGCGTTCATTTGAATATCGCCAGGCGTTGAACGAAAGCGCGCGGCTGTTGAGCCAGAATCGGCCGGGGGAGGCGGCGGAGAAACTCCAGCCGCTCTATACGCAGGCGCCGGATGACCCCGATGTCGCCATCAACCTAAGCGGGGCGTATATCTTGCAGCGCAAGTGGAGCCGGGCGATCCAGGTGTTGACCGCAGCGACAAAGGCGAACCCCGACAACGCCATGCTGTGGGCGAATATGGGGGCGGCGCAGCTTGGGCGCTTGGAGACTGCGGGGCCGAGGCAGCAAGAGCGGGCGCTGGAGGCCTATTACCGGGCGCTGCGCGCTGACCCGGAGGCGCCCAATGTGCACTACCATTTGGGGCTGATCTACAAGGAGCGGGGTGAGTTGAACCGGGCGTGCGCCATGTTCCAGCGCGCCCTAGAGGTCAACGCGGCCGACAAGGATGCACGCTACTGGCTGGATCGGTTGGCCATATTGCTGGCGCAAGAGCAGCAACAGCGCCGCGACGGGGATGCAGCCTCCGAGAACGATAGCGGATCGCCGGAGGCGGGAGGCGAGAGTTGAGATCTGATCTCTCGGGTACAGCGGATGCCACGGCTTGGCCTGGGCAGCCCGTAAGCAGGTGGCGAGAGAACCCGCAGCGCGTGGCGTGGCTCATTCTGCTCGCCAGCTTTGCGGTATTTCTTGTCCTCGCCATTTCAATCCCGTTGGGCATCAGTTCTTATATGCGTTATGCCACGGTGAGCCAGCCGGCGCGGTTGGAACCGACTTTGGGCACGCTGTTGTTCTATCCGCCCGGCGGCGGCGAGCCGGTCGCCGTGACCGAGCCGCGCGATGATGTGAAAGAAGGCGCCCGCGTTGTCGCCGAGGACGATTCTACCCAGGGGACGTTGGGCCTAGTCGGCGAGGAAAGGGCCGCTCTCGGCGCGGCTGAGGTGCTGGGCAGCGTGCAGCTCTACCCCGGCAGCGTGCTGGATGTACTGCGCCTGCGCCGCCCCTTGTTCGACCGCAGCCCGGAGCCGTATCAGGTGCGGCTGCGTTTGGAAAGCGGTCAGGCGCGCATCTTCACCAATAGCGGCGACAGGCGAGCGCTGGATGTCGAGCTGGAGACGCCGCATGGCGTGATTACGCTGGCGGCGGGCAGCTATCAGGTCTCGGTCAATGACGAGCGGACTGACGTCACCGTGCGCTCTGGCGAAGCGCTTCTGACGCACGCCAACAGCGGCTATATTGCCGTGCGCACGGGGCTGCGGGCATGGATGACGAGCGAAGATTTCGCGCACGATGCGGTCGCCGCCGAGCAGAACTTGCTGCAGAACGGCGACTTCAGCGAGCCCATGCTGAACACCTGGCAGAGCTATGTGATCGCCGAAAACGTGGCGCCCGGCAACGTGCGCATCATCGAGCGCGAAGGCCGGCGCGTGGCCCACTTCAGCCGCCAGGGCGAAGAAAACGTCCCCACCGAAGTGGGCATTACCCAGTCGGTGGAGAAGGACGTCAACGTCTTCGATGCGCTCTCCATTCAGTTGGATGTCAAGCTGCTCTACCAGAGTTTGTCGGGAGCGGGCTATCTGAGTTCCGAGTTTCCTCTGCGCGTGGAGATCACCTATACCGACATCTACGGCAAGGTGCTGACCTGGGGACACGGCTTCTACTATCGAGACCCGGAGAACGAGAACTGGCGGATCATCAACGGCGAGAAGATCCCGCCCTATATCTGGTATACATATCAGTCGCCCAATTTGATGGAACTACTGGCCGACACGCGGCCGGCGCGCATCAACAGCGTGCGCATCTACGCCAGCGGCTGGAACTACCAGAGCATGGTCAGCGAAGTGTACATGCTTGCCGAATAGCGCCGGCAAGCCTTCCCACGGAACAACCGAACGAATGGCAAGGCGGAAACGCATCATGTCCCATCGCCGGCGGAGACAGGCTTGATGAGCGACGGGCGATTTGGTCGCGGCTGGCGCCTGGGTTGGCTGATCGCTGCAGGTGCGCTCTATGTGGCGCTGGCAGCCTACCAGCTCGGGCTGCCCGGCCTGCACTACGACGAAGCCAAAGAGGCGGGCATCAACGCGCTGGAATTGCTGAACGGCATGCCTGTGACCGCGTTTCGCGGGGCGACGCTGGACGTAGCCGGCCTGCGCCTGCCGCTCATGGTGCAGGACTATATCGGCGCGCTGAACGTGTACCTGGCGCTGCCGTTCCTAGCTCTGAGCGGCGTGGGCGTGCCGAACTTGCGCATACTGCCCGTTTTGACCGGACTAGCCGGCCTGTTTCTGGTGGAACGCGCTGTGTCGGAGTGGGTGGCGCGGGGCCGTTCCGAGCGGACGTCCGAGGGACGCCGGTTGGCGACGCAAATTTCGCTGGGCGGGTTGGCGGCAGTGACGCTGCTGGCCGCGTCGCCTAGCTACGTGTTTTGGAGCCGCCAGGGCATCTTCGTGACGAATCTGATGCAGCCGCTCTGCTCCCTGATGATATGGCAGGGGCTGCGCTGGCTGCGCACAGGGCGACGCGACGCGCTCATGTTGGCGGCGTTTGCCGCGGGGCTGGCCCTATACGCCAAGCTGCTGGCTGTGTGGGTCATCGCCCCGTTTGCGCTGCTGGCGGCGGGCTGGTGGGCGGCGCGGCGCATGAAGGGCGACCCCGCGGCGCCGCCACTTTCGGCAGGGACCGTGGTTGCCGCTGCGTTGGCGTTTGTTCTGCCGTTGTTGCCGCTGGCGCTGTTCAATGTCCAGAGCGGCGGCACGTTGTCGAGCGTGTTGCAGAACGCCGGGCGCAGCTATTACGGCGTGAACAACCTGGCCATCGTTGACAACTTGGGCGTACGGCTGTCGCAGTTGGTCCAGGTTTTGCGTGGGGACCAGTTCTGGTATTTGGGCGGCAGCTATGCCAACGCCATCGCGCCGTGGCTGGCGCTGGCTGCGCTGGCGGCCGGCATCCTCTTGGCCCCGCGACGCACTTTGCCGCCGGCAGGACTGCTCGCCGTGGGCGTGCTGCTCAGCGTCTTCACGATCAGTGACATGTTCGTGACGCATTACGCCCTATTGCAGCCGTTGGCGATTGCGGCGGTTGCCGTTGCGCTAGACGTAATGTGGCAGGCGGCGCGGCCTAGCCTGAAGAACGGGCGTGCATGGCGCGGCGCGGTCGTGTTGGCCGTGGCTTTGTGGCTCGCGCTGGATCTGAGCGCCACGCTGCGTTATCACGGGGCGTTGTCCCGCAGCGGCGGCTTGAGCGACCACTCGGATGCTTCGTACCACCTCGCCTATTTCCTGCGCCATAACGGCATGGGCGCGCCGTTGGCGCTGGATTGGGGCATCGATGCGCCGGTGCGCTTTCTGAGCCAGGGCGCGGTTACGCCGATTGAGCTGTTCGGCTACGCCTCGCCGGAACAGCCTGATGCGGACTACGCCACGCGGCTGGGGCAGTTCCTGCCCAATCCCGACAATGTGTACCTGTTGCATGCGCCGGGACGGACGGTTTTCGCCGGGCGGCGCGAGGCGTTCATGGCAGAGGCCGAGGCGCACGGGCTGTCGCTAAGGCGCATCGAGCAGTTCACACAGCGGGATGGGGAGCCGCTCTTCGAGGTGTGGCGGGCTATGCCGCCCGAATAGGGCGAAGCGCGGACCTCGAAAATCTGTACTTATGTTGACGTGTGTACAGTGTGATGGTAGAATGCCGCCTAGATTGGAGCGTATCGCCTGGGCGAGCGCTTTGTTTATGCCGATCGGCGGGCGGCTACATTCGCAGACACTTTATGCAGGACTAGGACAAGGGCGGTGCATCTGACCGAGCATAATCTGAGTGTGCGGCAGGCGCAAGCAGGGCGAAATCGTATCCGGCTGGCGAGAAGCGGGCGGATTGCGCGCGCCCTGTCGGAGATGCCGCGCGGCCGGCGCGGCATCTTTGCGGCGTTGGTGCGCGCGGAGATGACGCCGCTGATGCTGCTTCCCTTTGTGTTCGGCAGCCTGCTGGCGTGGTGGGAAATGGGCGTCTTCAACCCGCTCGTGCTGGGGTTCGGCCTGATCGGCGCCCTGGCGGGCGTGTGGGCGTTTCGCACGCTGGGCGATTATTGCGCCCATTCCTACGATCAACGGCCCGAAGCGAGGGCCGTTCAAGACCCGTTCATCACCGGATTCAGCCTCATCCGTCGCGGCCGCGTGCCGGCGACGATGCTGCGCGACTTGGGGCTGCTCTTGGCGGCGATCTACCTGGCGTCCACAGCCTGGCTGACGTTCCTCGCCGGCTGGCCTATGCTTTTCTTTGCAGGGCTCAGCCTGTTAGTTTCGGCAGCGGTCATGCTGCTGCCCTTCGTGTCCGGCTACCGGGGATGGGGCATCGGGCAAGCCGGGGCGATGCTGGCCTTGGGAATTCTTCCCGTCTTAACCGGCTATTACGGTCAGGCGCAGGCGTTAAGTTGGCTGGCGCTGTGGGCGGCTGTACCGGTAGCCTTTATCATTGGACTAGCCGAGTTCGACTTTGATGCGATCCATATGCGCCGCGATTGGCTGATCGGCAAGCCGACCCTGCCCGTCAACCTGGGGCCCGTGCGGTCGCGCGATGTGGGGGCTTTACTGACCCTCAGCGTCTATGTAGCGACGCTGCTCGTCGTCAGCCTTTCCAAACTGCCGCTGCTAGCGTTGGCGGCTTTGGCCTCGCTGCCGATGGCGTTGAGTGTATTTGAGCCGCTTCAGCACGAACAAATCGCGCCGGACGACTGGGTTCGCCTCTATGCCACTGCGTTGAATGCCGGTCTCTTGACAGGCTTTTTGTTCTGCGCCGCGCTGATCGTCGATAAGCTTGTATAGTGCGCACTGCGGGCTGTGCGCCTCCCCGAGTTGTCCGCCGAGCGTGCGTAGCGTTGTGCGCGGTTTTCGGCCAATTCCCTGCGTGAAGAAGACCCTTGCGACTTCCACCATCTTTAATTCGCCGTTTCCTATCCGCCGGTCGACCGACGCCCACGCGATCGACCCGGCCGCTGACTCGTAAAGAATTCTACGATCTGGCGGCGCGTTGTCGCGAGGAAGCGCTGGAACTGGCGCGCCACGATCAGAATCGGGTCAGCCTAGATCAGTGCCGCCGCTTCAATGAATGGCTTCCCCAAGTGCGTTCGTATGATCTGTTGGCTTCTCGGTTGGCAGGGCTGCGTCCGGCGCGGCCCATCGCGCGCTGGCAGATGATGACGCTGTGGCTTGTCGGCGGGTTCGCTTTGTATTTGGCGTTGGCCAGTTCTTTGAGCCAGACTGCCAGCGCCATGATCCTGTATTCGATTCTGTTCTCGACGATCCTGCTCTTCTTCGTGCCCGAACGGCTGTATGGGACGACGATTGAGTTGCTGGAAGGCAAGGTGTTGCGCATCGTCGACGCGCTGGAGCAGATCCTAGTCGCCGACGAATTAGGGTTGTCGGAGGCGGCCTATTTCCGCGTGAAGGAAAACCTGGAGGAGGCGCGGCGCGAACTGCGGCAGCAGATCGATCTGGAGCATCGCCGCTGGCGGTAGGGGTAGGCCGCGCAGAACGCCCGCGTCGCGCGCCACAATGGACAAATCACACACCACGCCTGGCGCCTTACGGGAAACGACCGGCTTCCTGTAAGGCGTTTTTCGCGCCAAGGCATGACCTTCTACTCGGATTCCGGCGCGGTTGAGGCTCGGCGCAAGCCTTGCGCGGCGGCTAGGGCTTGGTCGATGGCGGCTTCCACGTCTGTGTTCGCGGCCTGGTCGCGGCGCAGCCAGATGAGGAACTCGACGTTGCCCGCCGGGCCGAGCAGGGGTGAGACGATCAGGCCGGCGACGCCGAGGGAGAGGCTGGCTGCCAGGGCGCAGACGTCGTGTAGGACTTGGCGGTGCGTGCGCGCGTCGCGTACAACGCCGCCTTTGCCGACGCGTTCCTTGCCGGCCTCGAACTGCGGCTTGATCAGAGCGATGAGTTGGGCCTGGGGCGTGAGCAGGCGCAGCGTCGCCGGCAGGACGAGGCCGAGGCTGATAAAGCTGGCGTCGATTACGGCCAGGTCCGCCAGGACGGCGCCGGGCAGTTCCTCCAAGTAGCGGATGTTGGTGCGCTCGAGGACGTCGACGCGCGGGTCGTTGCGCAGCTTCCAGGCGAGTTGGCCGTAGCCGACGTCGACGGCGAAGACGCGGGCGGCGCCGCGCTGTAGGAGGCAGTCAGTGAAGCCGCCCGTGCTGGCGCCGATGTCGGCGGCGACCAGGCCGCTCACATCGAGGCGAAAGGCGTCGAGTGCGGCTGCCAGTTTGACGCCGCCGCGGCTCACGTAGGGCAACGGCGCACGGACCTGGACGTCGGCGGCGGCGGGCACGGTTTTGCCGGGCTTGTCGAACGGTTGCCCGTCGACGCGCACATCACCCGCCATGATCAGGCGGCGCGCCTGTTCGCGCGTCTCGGCCAAGCCTCGTTCGACCAGGAGCAGGTCAAGGCGCTGTTTCTGCGGTTTAGAGGCGGGGTGTGGGGTCATTGTCTATGCCGGGCGACCTTGTGGCGCGGCCGCAATTTTGACGCGCCGATGGGCTTACAGTAACATGGCGAGCAAGTTCCTGCATTTGGCTGGAACCTTGCCGCGATCTTGCCCGGCGCATGGTTCGTGGGAGTACGCCGGTATCATACAGTCGCCGGGCCGACGGAAACGGACTGTCATGTCGTCTGTTGCACTGGCATCAACCGATGTTCGCACCAACTTGCGCGGTCTGTGGAAGACCATGCGACCGCAGCAGTGGACCAAGAATGTTATCATCTATGCGGCGCTCGTCTTCGACGGCAAGCTGCTCCAGCCGGATCTGTTCTGGCGGACGACGCTGATCGCGGTATGTTTTTCGCTGCTGTCGAGCAGCGTCTATATCCTAAACGATCTGGTCGATATTGAGAATGACCGGCAGCATCCGCGCAAAAGCCTGCG
>JASGTU010000210.1 GCA_030058085.1 Chloroflexota bacterium | reverse complement strand
AGCGGCAGTTCCAGGTCTTCATACAGCTTCCATAGCCCCTGGTCGTGGAGCTGCTTCTCGAGCAGCGGGTAGAGCTGAAGCGTGGCGTCTACGTCCGCCCCGCAATAGGCCGCAGCTTGGTCGATGGGGACCGCATCCATCGTGATCTGTTTTCGGCCCGAGCCGATTAGCTCCGCGATCTCGGTCATCTGCCAGCCCAGTTCGGCAGCGGCTTGCGCCTTCAGCCCCAGGTCGCGCCTGCCGGGGTCGAGGACCCAGGCCAT
Source organism: Chloroflexota bacterium (assembly GCA_030058085.1). Lineage (GTDB taxonomy): Bacteria > Chloroflexota > Anaerolineae > Caldilineales > Caldilineaceae > JASGTU01. Next base: position 12,967 of record JASGTU010000210.1, on the reverse strand, counting down.
GTTCATCGTGTCGTGGATCGGGCCGGCGACCTCCAGGCCATAGCGGCGACAGACCGTGAGGTCGTATTTGGCGTTGTGCGCCAGCTTCTTGCGTTCCGGGCCGGCAAAAATGGGCTGGAGTTTGGCGAGCAGCAGATCCCAGTCGAGCTGTTCTGGCTGGTTATGGGCGATGGGCAAGTAGGCGGCTTCGCCGGGCGCCCACGCCACGCCGAGGCCGACGAGCTTGGCGCTCATGGCGTCGGTGCTGGTCGTCTCGACGTCGAAGCTGAGCCATTCGGATGCGGCAAGCTTCTGTACGACCTCCTCGAGCGCCTCCTCATCCTGGACGCAGAGGTAGGGGCTGTCGACGGGCGCCGATGTTGCGGCGGTTTCTGCGCCGGGGAAGAGCGATATTTGGCCGGTCTCGCTGACGCCTGCGCCTCCGTCTTGCGCTTCTGCTTCGGCAGGCGATTGCGGCAGTTCGCGGGCCAGGCTGCGAAACTCCAACTCCTGGAAGAATTCGAGCACGGCGTCGCGGTCATAGTCGCTCAGGCTGAAGCGATCGGCGTCGTATTCCAGGTCGAGGTCGGTGACGATTGCCATGAGGCGGCGGTTGCGCGCCACGTCGTCCTTGGCGTCGACGAGGTTCTGGCGCGTCTTCGGCCCAGACACGTCGTCGATGTGGCGGTAGAGGTTGTCGATGTCTTCGTACTGGGCGAGGAACTTGGCCGCAGTTTTCTCGCCCACGCCCTGCACGCCGGGGATGTTGTCGGAAGAATCGCCGATCAGAGCTTTGAAGTCGACGAACTGCTCCGGCGAGAGGCCGTAGCGCTCATTTACCTCGTCCCGTCCGTAGACCACGGTTTCGGGGTTTGGCCCGCCGCGCGTGTAGAGGATGCGGATGCGGTCGTCGACAAGCTGGAACATGTCGCGGTCGCCGGTCAGGATGAGAACGTCGACTCCGTGCTCGGCGGCGCGGCGGGCAAGCGTGCCCAATACGTCATCCGCCTCAAAGTCGGGATAGGTGACGACCGGGACGTGGAACGCCTCTAGGAACTGCTGGATGCGCGCCATCTGCGTGCGCATCTCGTCGGGCATGGCGTCGCGCGTTGCCTTGTACGGCGCAAACTCGGCGTGCCGCCAGGTGTCCCCGGCGTCGAAGGCGACGGCGACCTGGTCGGGCTTGTACTCGCGCAGGATGCTGAGGAACTTGCGCACGAAGCCGAAGACGGCGGTCGTCGGCTCACCGCTGCGCGTCGAAAGCGGCGTCTTGACGCCGAAAAACGCTCTATACGCCTGGGAATGCCCATCGATGAGCAGAAGCGTTGGCATAGTATGTCGACCGTTCTCTAGCAGGGCGGGCGGTCGCCTCGAGCGGCGACCCGCAGCCTATGCTTCGACGACGAGATCACCCTGATCTACCAGTTGCTTGACCTGCGCGATGTCCATGATCGACTTGAGGGTGCGCATCTTGCGGCCCGCGTCGAGCCGGTAACGTCCGGTGGGCAGATCCAAGATGAAGTTGTTGGCTGACCGGTTGGCGAGCACGATGATGTCCGCCGGATTTTCTTGCCATGTGTTGTCGGCCATTCTTTCAGCCATTAGTTCCGCTCCTCTACATAAACGTACAAAAACGGCCTTGCTGTCTATGAGCCATGTACCTGCACAGGTTTACGTTATTTTACAGGCGGGCAAAGCGATGACAAAATCACCTTCGCCGCCCTTCTTCTTTGCAATGCTATCGTAGAGGCCTTCGTCCGCTGCGCGGCGATGCTGCGCCATTGCAACGCTTAGGCCGGCGATCCTTGTTCCGACATACGGCTCCGCTTGCGCCGCCGGTTGGCAAACCACGCCTGAGAGGCCTGCCACACGCCGATCCCCGCCGTCAAGCCGAAGCCGAGCGCGTAGAGCAAGATGAACGGCACGCTGCCCCATTTGCCGGACGCGGCTACGAGTGCGGCGGTGATCAACGCGTAGAGCGTGAATGCCACTTCGCCAAGGACGACCGGCTGAAGGCGCAGCCGGTAGGCGCTGCGCTGCCATGCGCCTGCGCCCTGCGCGGCATCAAACTTGGGCGTGCGCATGAATTCGCCCTCGCGGCCAAAAAGCCCCTGGAGCACGGCGAGCGTGTTACTCAAGCTGAGCCCTGCGCCCAAGAGCATGAGGAGCGGCAAATAGGCCCAGTTACGCAGCCAACGTGACGGATTGAGCCGGCGCTGCGCAACGGCGTAGAGCAGAGGCGGGCCGAATGACGCCACGCTGAGAAAGGCAAGCGGCGCCGCCGGGTCCGCTCCGGCTGCGGCGAGCGGCAACGTGACGAGTAGCAGGCCGAGCAATAGCGGGTGTACTAGGTAACTGCTCAGGTGGAGCAGGCCAAATGCACGCTTTGTGACAGGCCATGGCCCCGCCCAGACGCGGCGACCAAGTTTACGCAGCGTCTGGATGCTGCCCTTGGCCCAGCGATACTGCTGTCGTTTGAAGGCGAGCAGTTGCGGCGGTATTTCGGCGGGCGCCTCCACGTCGTCCAGATAGGCGCCGCGCCAGCCGGCAAGCTGGGCGCGGTAACTGAGGTCTAGGTCTTCGCACAGCGTATCGGTCTGCCAGCCGCCGACGGACGGGTCTTGGATGCAGGCGCGGCGCCAGATGCCCGCAGAGCCGTTGAAGCCGAAGGCATAGCCTGCTGCTTGGCGCCCGCCCTGCTCGACCACAAAGTGACCATCCAACGCCAACGCTTGGCTGCATGTGAGAAAAGAGGCGCTGCGGTTCAGATGCGCCCAGCGAGCCTGTACGAAACCGATATCAGCGTTGCCAGAACTTAGCAGTTGTGGCACAGTACGCTGCAGAAAGTTCGGCGGCGGTTCGAAATCCGCGTCGAAGACGGCAATGAACTCGGCGTCGGTCTTGGTGAATGCGTATGCCAGCGCGCCGGCCTTATAGCCCTGCCGTGTAGGGCGACGTATGATTTCGATGCGGTTGCCCTGTTCTTGCGCCTGTAGCACAGCGCGGTTGATCAGGGCTGATGTGGCGTCGTCCGAATCGTCAAGCACCTGGATCAGCAGGCGATCACGCGGATAGTCCAGGTTGCAGCAGGCGCGGATTATGCGTTCGGCAACGTGTCGCTCGTTGTAGATAGGAAGTTGCACGGCGAGAGAAGGCCATCTATGCGGCTTGGCGGGGCGCCGGCGAGTGCGGGGACTGCGCAGATATTGCCGTGTCAGCCAGAACGCCTGGAAACCATACAGGGCGAGGCCCAGTACACAGGCGATATAGATGCTGTGCAACAATATGATCACGAAGCGCATGCGGAAATGCCTGGGTCCTTTGTCCAACGGCAATAAAATTAGCCGACGACGGGCCGCCGGCTCAACACCTTGCCATTATACGCAGATCAGAGCGGGGATCAAAATCGGGTGAAGGGAACGCCCTGCCACGCATGTGCCACCCGGCAACTTGGCCCGGTTAGGAATTACATGCCGGGTGTAGATTGGCGTAACAACGGCGCAGTTCAGGAATGTAGGCCCCTGGCTGCATGGCTGTTTGTTCATGGGTAATTCAATTGCATTGGATCCACAAACTAGGAGGAGGAAGCGTCGGTGAGTGAGGAACGGGGCGAAAAAGGACGACCGGCGATTGATCCGGCAGGGTTCGCTGCACTGGTGGAGATGATCGGTCCCGATATGCCCGAGGTGGTCGTGGATATTGTGGACACCTACCAGGAGGAAGCGCTTGCGCTGTTGGGGGAGATCGTACCTGCGGCGGCGAATAACGATGCCGAGCGGATGGTGCGTCCGGTTCATAGCCTCAAGTCGAGCAGCGGCAGCGTCGGCGCGCAGACGCTATCGCAACTCTGCGCCGATCTGGAGAGTCATCTGCGCGGCTTTGGTCCACCGATGGACATCGCGGCTCAGGTTGCCGCCATCCGAGAGGAGTTCGAGCGCGTCACAGCTGAACTGGCGGTATTGCGTGAGGGCTTGATCGAAGAATAACGCGCGCTCATACGGGGAGAAAAAACAAGCCGGCGCAATCTGCGCCGGCTTGTTGCATGGCAGCGAACAGGTTACGCTTCCGCCTCTTCCAGCTTGCTCTGGGCGACGATTTCGTCGGCTAGATGCTTGGGCACCGATTCGTAGTGGTCGAATTCCATGGTGTAAAGGCCGCGCCCCTGAGTCATCGAGCGCAGGTCTGTGCCATAGCGCAAGATTTCCGATTGCGGCACCAGGGCGCGCACGACTGTGCGGTTGCCCTTCTGCTCCATACCCAACACGCGGCCGCGGCGGGTGTTGAAGTCGCTCATGATGTCGCCCATATACTCGTCCGGGACGATCACCTCGAGGCGATAGATTGGCTCAAGCAGGACGGGGTTGGCTTGTTGCATGGCGAGTTTGAACACCTCGCGGCCAGCCGTCTGGAAGGCAATATCCTTCGAGTCGACTGGGTGCTCCTTACCGTCAAAGACAATTGCCTTGACGTCGACGACGGGATAGCCGGCGATCACGCCCTGCTCCATCACCGAGCGCACGCCCTTTTCAATCGAGGGCAGGAAGACCGAGCTAATGGCGCCGCCGAAGACTTCGCTGACGTACTGGAAGCCCTCGCCGCTCTCCAGCGGCTCGACGCGCATGTGGACCTCGGCAAACTGACCGGCGCCGCCGGTCTGTTTCTTGTGGCGGTATTGGGCCGACGCTGTGCGGCTGACCGTCTCTTGGTAGGCGACCTTGGGAATGGCTGTCTCCACCTTAACGCCGAACTTCTGCTCTAGGCGTCGCACGGCGACGTCGATGTGGCTTTCACCCATGCCTTGCAGCACGTTCTGCTTGGTGGCGGGCACATATTCGACGCGCAGCGTGGGGTCTTCTTCGGTCAACGACGCCACCGATTGGCCCATCTTGGCGCTGTCCGCCTTCGTCGCCGGCGAAACGGCTACGCCGTACAGCGGCTGCGGGTATTCCGGCACGGGCAAGGTCAGGCCTGCTCCGGGCGCGGTCAGCGTGTCGCCGGTGAGAACATCCTCGAGTTTGGTAACGACGCCGATATCGCCGGCAACCAGTTCGTCGGCAGCGATGAGTTCTTTGCCGCGTACGGTGAAGAGGTTAGCGATGCGATCTTCAGTCCCGGTGCGCGCATTGACCAGCCGGTCGTCCTTCTTGAGCGTGCCGGAGAAACTGCGGATGTAGTTCATGCGTCCGACGTAGCGGTCGATGATCGTCTTGAAGGTTTGAAGCGCAACAGGGCCGGCGGGGTCGTTGGTTAACTCAACCGCTTCGTCGCCCTTATTTGCCGTGATGGTTCGCTCACCTGGCGCCGGTACGTAGCGCAACAAGGCGTGGAGCAAGCGGTCGAGACCAATATCGGCTATGGCTGAGCCGCAGTAGACAGGCGTGATCGTGCAGTTTTTAACGCCCTGGTGCAGGCCGTGGCGGATCTCCTCTTCGGTCAGTTCCTCACCTTCGAGGTACTTCATGACCAGTTCGTCATCCGTCTCGGCGGCGGCTTCGATCATCGCCAAGCGGGCCGCTTCGACCTCATCACGCATGTCGTCGGGGATCGGCGCTTCTTTGCCCTCTGCGCCCATGTAGGCTTTCATAGAGACGAGGCTCACAACGCCTTTGAAGCTGTCCGCCTCGCCGATGGGCAGTTGCAACGGCAGAATGGTTGAACCGGTCAGGGTCTCGCGCAGGGAATCGACGGCTTTCTGGAAGTTGGCGTTCTCGCGGTCCATCTTGTTGACCAGGACGAGCCGCGGTTTGTCGAGCGCCGTGAGCCGGTCCCAGGCGAGTTCGGCCCCGACTTCGGCCCCGGCGACGGCGTCCACCAGCAGCAAGCCGGCCTCGGCTGCGTGCAGCCCGCTAACCACCTCGCTGACGAAGTCCAGATAGCCGGGGGTGTCGATAAAGTTGATTTTGTGGTTCTGGTATTCGATGGGAACAACCGAGACGTTGATCGAGATGCCGCGCCGGTGCTCCTCCGGATCCCAGTCAGAGACAGTCGACCCGTCCTCGATGCGCCCCAAACGTGATATCGCCTTCGTCCGGAAGAGAAAAGCCTCGGTAAGCGAAGTCTTTCCGGATCCGCCGTGACCGAGCAGGGCGACATTTCGGATCTGGTCTGTGCGGAACGTTGTCATTAGTCCTCCTACAACAGCGTCAATGGTCTAGTTGTTGGCCGGAAGAACGCAGGCCATGCTGGCGACTAACCAAACATACAAGGATGTGGCGTGGGGGGCACTGCACCGGCATTGCGCTGAAGTAGAGACCTCATGCCAACCTGCTTCCGGCAAACGGATGGCAGAGCCAACCTCTCCGAAAATCAAGGTCGTCTCTGCCGAATTTCAGCTCTCGGACGCGCCAGTTCTTCGCAGCCCCTGCAGTTTCCAGAGTCGTTTCCCGATTTTACAGAAAAACCAGAGGTCTGTCAACGAAACGAGGTTGTGATATTTACGCGGGGCGCAGTTCCGCTGTCGAGGCGGGATGCGCAGCCGCAACTTGGAGTCGATTTTGATTGCCAAGCGCCATCTGGTATTATCCGACAAGACCGGACCGCATGATCGGGACGCGGGAAACGCCATGTGGCGGACTTCGTCCCGTATGGCGTCAAGGCGCCGCTAACGTGCGTTTTGCAGCCCGCAGCACTGCGTGAGCGAAGCCCGGACCACTACGCCGGCTGTATGCGGCGTCAGCGCTTCCTCGGAGAGCGCCGGCCCAGCAGCGAAGGTTACTCATGATGTCGCCTGATTCGGTGACGAACGCCCAGTCCCCAACCGCAACCCAAAGACAGGAACAGCGTGGCGCTCAGGCTGTCGGCGTGCGCCTGCTGCTGCTGTGCCACGCCGAAGGCATGCAGGATCGCTATGCCAACTTGCCGGCTATGAATACGGGTTTGACCGCTGCGGGCTGGGAACAGGCGGAGAAGCTTGCCGCCTGGCTGCGCACGCATGAGACGATTGACGCCCTCTATTGCGGGCCGCTGCTGCAAAGCCGGCTGACGGCGCAACGCATCGGTCAGGCGCTCGGGCTTTCGGCTGTCGTCTTTCGAGACATGCCCACCCTGGCAAAACAGGCGAGCGCACCTTGTGGACAGGATGAAGAGTCCGCTCGACGTTTGTCGAACGTTGGAAGGAAGGCGCCGCAGTCGCCGGAAGATGAGGAACAGCGTTCGGCCTTGGTCCGTGCCATAGACGACCTGTTGGCGCAGAACTGGGGCCGCTCTGTCGCTCTCGTTACCAGCGCAGCCAATATTACCGCCATCTTGGACCATGCGCTTGGCGCGTCGTGCGCCGATCTGCGGATCACGCATACGAGCATCTCCGAGTTGACCCAGACCGACGGCGTCTGGAGAATCGAATACGCCAATCGGCGCGAGCATCTGCCGTTGCCTCCCCTGAAGCCGGTTGAGCCAACAAAACCGGCGCCCGCCGCCAGCGTCGAGCTGCAAGAAGACCTGCTCCCCGTGATCCAGGTCTATAACCGCGTCTCCAAAGCCGATGTGGAGCAGAAGATCGAGGACGATCGCAAGCGCATGCGCCACTTGCTCGACTTCGCCGAACTGCCGCCTGGGCTGCGCGCGCTCGATATAGGCGCCGGACTGGGCGTGCTGGCGATGATGCTGGCTGAGGACGGCGCATCAGGCGTCATCGGCATCGACATCAGCCCCGGCATGTTGGAGCAGGCGGAGCTGCTGCGCTTGAGCAGCCGCACGCCAGGCGCGGAGCGTGTTAGCTTCCGCCTGTCGACCGCGCAGGAACTGCCCTTTAACAGCGAGACCTTTGACCTGGTGACCTGCCGTTTGGTGCTGAACCACGCCCGCGCCCCCGAACGTATCGTGAACGAAGCCGTGCGCGTCCTCAAGCCCGGCGGCTTCTTGTTGTTGGCCGAGCTGTTGAGCGTGGATAACCCGGTGAAACGCGCCACCCAGAACGCCATCGAGGAGCGGCGCAATCCGTCGCATGTGGCTGCGCGCAGCGCCGAGCAGTACGCCAAACTCGTGACGGACGCCGGCCTGGAGATTGCGGCTAAGCAAGCTGTGACGCTCGAACGCGAGTTGGAGGAGTGGCTGGCCGCCTACCGCATCGAAAAGACCGATGGCGCCGTGGTGCGTGAGATGATGGAGGCCAGCTTAGAAACCGACGCAGCGGGCATCAATGCGCGCCGCCATGGCAACACGATTGAGTTCGTGCAGCGCATGTACTACATCAAGGCTATCAAGCCCGCCGGATGACGCAGCGTTGACCAACACGTTTGGTGCATAGATCCAGGAGCGGAGGCGATGCCCCATCAATCGTATCTCTATCGCGAAATCCACGAGCAGCCTGTCGTGCTCGAAAAGCTGCTGTCCGGCGAACGCAAAACGATCGCGTCGCTGGCAGCCGCTATCCGCCAAAGAGATGTGCAGGTTGTGCTGATCGCCGCGCGTGGCACTAGCGATAACGCCGGACGCTATGCCAATTACCTTCTAGGCGCGTTGAACGGGCTGCCGGTGGCGTTGGCGACGCCTAGCCTCTACACGATCTACAACCAGACCCCGCGCGTGCGCAATGCGCTCGTCATCGGCATCAGCCAGAGCGGCAAGAGCCCCGATATCGTCAGCGTCCTCGAGGATGCACGGAAACAGGGCGCCCTCACCGCGGCCATCACGAACTTTCCGGAATCGGACTTAGGCTCGGCTGCGGATCATGTGATCGCGCTGCATGCCGGCGAGGAGCGTTCGATCGCCGCTACCAAGACCTACACTAGCGAGCTAGCTGCTGTGGCGTTGTTAGCCGCAACATTAGCCGAGGACGATTCCCGTCTCGAGGCGATTGCCCGTATTCCAGACAGCGTGGCGTCGGCGCTGGAAATTGACGCCCGGGTCGCGGAGATTGCGCCGCGCTATCGCTATATGCGCGACTGCGTGGTGATCGGCCGCGGCTACAATTATGCGACGGCGTTTGAACTGGCGCTGAAGATGAAGGAACTGACCTATACAATTGCGGAGCCGTACAGCAGCGCCGATTTCATGCACGGGCCGCTGGCGCTGATCGAGTATGGCTTCCCCGCTATCGTGATCGCGCCGTCCGGGGCCATGCTACCCGAGATGATGACGTTTATCCGTCTGCTCCGGGAGCGAGAGGCCGAGGCGATTGTCATCAGCGACGATGGCGCAGCGCTCGACCTTGGGCGCACGCGCTTGCCGCTGCCGCAGGGCGTGCCCGAGTGGCTGTCTCCGCTGACGGCGATTGTGCCCGGGCAATTGTTGGCGCTCTACCTCGCCCATGCGCGCGATTACGATCCAGACCACCCGCGTGGGCTGCGCAAGGTGACGGAAACCACCTGATTTCCTCTGCCGCCCGTTTCTCGTACCGGCTGTTGTGCAAGAAGTGCAGGTGCGCTTAATCGGCCAATTGCGCCGTGTGCGCTCGAGTTAGCTTGATGAAGTCCGCCGGGGCCAATTCGATCTGGGCGCCGCGCTCGCCTGCGCTCACGACGATGGTCGCATGTTGCAGCGCACTGGCGTCGAGCAGCACGACGAACCCTTTGTTTGTCAGGGCAAGCGCGCTGATGCCGCCGGTGAGCAGGCCGGTTAGCTTTTCGGCGTCATCGTGCGCAGCCATCTTCGCCTTCTTCACGCCGGCAGCTTTGGCAAGACTTTTCAGATCGAGCGTCTTGGGGCCGGGAATGACGGCCAAAATCTGTTTGCGACCAGGCGCATCCGGCAGGGCGACCAGCGTCTTGAAGACGCACGCCGCGGGCAAGCCGATGGCGTCTGCGACTTCGGTAGCGGAGTGGAGGCCTTCGCCGTACGTGTAGAGGTGGACGCGATACGGAATGCGGCGGCTGTCGAGCAGGCGTGTGACGTTGTTGGCGTAATTCATAATCGGTTTCCCGGATTGTGATTAAAGGCGGCTGGAGGCATGGGCCAGATGCCGTTGTGGGTTGGACGAGTCGACGTGTTGGCGGCGGCGGCGCTAGCGGCGCTGCTACTGCTTTCCTGGGCGCTTGTGCGCTGCTTGCGGCGGCGACGGTTGGCGGCCCTCTACGCGGCGCTGGCGGACAGCGTGGCCTCTCGCCTCGTGCTGCGCGGCAAACTCGGCGCGCGCGGCTTTGCGGCGGATTATGAGCCGGCGCCGGCCCCGTTTCGCAGCCTCAGCGTACGTGTAGACTCGGGCGGGCGGCGCGGCGTGCTTGTGTTTGCGGGCACGCTTCCCAGCGCGCCCCTATCCGAAATCATCTGGGTGCGCAATACCCCTCCCCTCAATGCGTTGGGGGCCAACCCCGGCGCCGGCGTGTGGACCTCGCGCCGTCTGGACGTCGCCGCTGTCGAGTACGCCACACGCGGCGACAACCCGAGCGCCATTTCCTACGAATTCCAAGACCTGCTGACGCGGCTGGGGCCCTCGCTGCTGCGCGTGTCGGTGCAACAGGACCGCACGCCGCATCTCGAAGTGCATGCGCGAATCACAGCGCTGACGGGTGATGAGATCGGGCCGCTGGTTCGGGCGGTGCGCTCTTTGGCGCGTGCAGCACAGATCGCCTGATGCACTCCTCTCCGGGTGGCCGAGTATTCGTATAGTGAAGTCGCTCCGCACAACCTTCGCTGCCCCTAGCCACGATAGAAGCCCACGACAGGCCAGGCGTTATGGCTGATGACGCACTGGTTTGTGCCAAACAGACTGCCCCGCAAGAGTCTGCGGGGCAGCGAAGCGCTATTCTCATAGATGAATCGGCACTCGTCTACGGCGCCGCGGCCAAACCCATGTCCGGGAAGTGGGCGGTGATAGTCACTTCCGATGTCTGCACAATGGGCAGCAACTGCTCGATCATTGCCACGATTTCGCCGGTGTTCATGTTGCGGTCAGCCAGCGTGTTCCACAGGCCCATCTGTTCGGCAAGGTCGAGCACGTTGTTGAGTTCGCCGTCCGCCCAACCGATGTAGGGCAGGCTGTGTCCGTTGATGCGCACGTGGATACCGCTGGCGTCGGTGGAGATGCTCAGCTGGCTGATGCCCTGCTGCATCAACTGGTTGACGGCTGTAGGCTGCATACGGAAGCTGTCGAAGACCGCCAAGCCTGTGAGGTTGATCCACTCGGCGTCAGTCAGATCGCCTACGCGCCAGTTGCCTTGGGCGTCGTAGAAGACAGGCACGGTGATCGTGGGCGTCGTGTCGACGGTCGCCAGGAAATCATCCTGGATCTGTTTGGTCGCCAATGCAGCCTCCGGATCCTCAGTCGAATAGAGCGGGATTTGGGCGACGCCCTCGGCGACGGGGAAGCGAGCGATCACGCCGATGCCGACGTGCGCTATCAACGGCAGCAGCTTCTCGACCAGCGCCACGCCTGCGCCCAACTCGGCGCCAAGCAGGTCTATCGCCCCGGCGGTATCTTCGAGGATCTGCCCATCCCACCTTAGCGACGGAAGGCTGCGTCCGTTGACCTGGAGGATGAGGCCTTGCGGGCTGTTCGAGATTTGCAGGTGTTGGATGTTGCTTTCGACCATGTATTGCACGAGGTCCGGCGACAGCACGAGGCTGTCCAGCATGCCGGGGGCGAACTGGGAGGCCAACTGCGCCACAGGCACGTTGCCGACGCTTGGCTGCCCAGCGTCGTCGAAGTCGATCAGCAGAGCCGGCAGATCCACAGCAAGCTTCTCTGCGCCGGGCGTCGTGAATACGCCGCCGCCGGCGCGTGGCGCACACCCGGCTAGGACCAAAACGGCAACCATGAGGATCGCCGCCCATGTAGTACTTCGCGAATGCTGCATTCGATAAACCCTCCTGAGGATAAAGCCGTTCGGTCAATGAACTCGGCTAATGAATTCGCGCTGGATTATGCGAGAATGCCGTTGTGGCAGGGAGGTCGTACTATACGAATCATCGCAGGTGATTGTCGCAGGTTGCCGGCGGGCGCGAATCGCCCAACTGCGTTGCATGCAGCCATTGTACACAGGCGGGGGATAGGTGTCAATTCCGATTACGATTATGTAATTCGCCTGCGCGGGACGAAAAACGCATGTGATAAGCGACGGCGCTGCCGGATTGCCTGCGGTCTAGGCTATAATGCAGGTCTGAGTCCGCATATTCGGCGGCGCGATCTCGCATAGTCATAAGCCCGCCGGCGAACAGCAGGGGGAAGCGCCATTGTCAACCCAATCAACGCACACGTCTCCCTGGTATCGGGGGGGCAGAACCAAGACCGCAGCGTCGGATGTCGTGCTGCTGTTGTCCGCCGATCAGAAGCGCTATCTAGTCACCTTGCGGAGCGGACGCACGCTGCACACGCATCTCGGCGTCTTCGCCCACGATGACATGATCGGACGCGATCTGGGCGACGTGGTGTACAGCCAGCTCAATAACCCGGCGATGTTGCTTGAGCCGTCGCTGTATGACATGATGACGCACCTCAAGCGCGTAACCCAGATCGTGTATCCGAAGGACGCGGCATGGCTGGTTCACCGCCTTAATCTGCACGCAGGCAGCCGCGTCATCGAGGCCGGCACAGGCAGCGGCGGGTTGACAACGGCGCTTGCCTGGGCTGTGGCGCCTACAGGAAAGGTTTACAGCTACGAAGCGCGGCCGGACATCCATGCACTGGCAAAGCGCAGCCTTGAGCGGGTTGGGTTGCTGCCCTTTGTGCATCTGCACTTGGCCGCCATCGACCGCGGTTTCGAGGAGGACGGCGTCGATGCCGTGTTCCTGGATGTCCGCGACCCCTGGCGCCATCTGCCCGCTGTGGGACGCGCCTTGCGGCGCAGCGGCTTTTTCGCCAGCCTGCTGCCCACGACGAACCAGGTCACGGAATTGCTCAATGGGCTGGAGGCAAACAGCTTCGTCGATGTAACTGTGGAGGAATTGCTGCTGCGCGCCTATAAGCCGGTGCCGGAGCGTCTGCGGCCTGAGGATTCGATGATCGCGCATACGGGCTACCTGATTGCCGCCCGCTTCGTCGGGCCGCTCGATGACCCGGCGCGCTGGCAGGTTAAGGAGCGCCAACGCTATCGAGCGCGTATGCAACTGCAGG
>JASGTU010000209.1 GCA_030058085.1 Chloroflexota bacterium | reverse complement strand
CCATCTCCGTGAGCACGCGCCGCGCCGTGGCATAGCCGCCGTCGGCCTCGTACGAGGCAAGGGTGTGGCTTTCGGGCGTGTCGACGCGGGCGAGCAGGTAGCGCGGCTCCATGCCGCCATGCCGGTAGGGGCCGGCGGCCTTGCCTTTGCCCTCGGGGTCGCCGTCGGGCGTCCAGCGTTCAAGGGTGTCGAAGGCGTGACCGCTCTTGAGCACGGCGATCATGCGCTCCACGTCTTCGGCGGACTCGAGCTCCTCGAAGTAGCGGATCTTGCCGGTCTTCTGCTCGGTGACCATCGCCATCGGCCCGGTGCCGCACGAGCCGAGGCATTCCATGTGGTCAAGCGCAAACTGGCCGTCTTGGGTCTTTTCGCCGAAACTGATGCCCAGCCGCTCCTCCAGGAGATTGACGCATTGGCCGGACCCGCGCAACATGCAGGGCACGTTGGTGCAGACCTCGATGTGGTACTCGGCCTTCGGCTCCTCGTGGAACATATTGTAGAAGCCGACGACCGCGCCCACTTCCGCCGGGTTTAGCCCGAGCATTTCGGCCAGTTCGTTCTGGGCCTCCACCGGGCAATAGCCGTACTCCCGCTGGATGATGTGCAGAGCGGGAAGCGTAACGGAGCGCTGGCGTCCAGGCGGATAGAGGTCCATCCACCGGCGAATTTCTGCGCGGACTGATTCCGAAAGGGCCATAGCAGTTCCTCTACTGTATTAAGTCAGACCAGCCTGCTGCCAAGCCTCAAGCTTGCCGGCAGGCGCGGCGAACCGGCTAGCGGTCTACCTCTCCCAGAACGATGTCGATAGAGCCGATGTTGGCGACGATATCCGACAGCATGTGACCTCTGCACATCTTGCTGATGGCGTAGAGGTTGTTGAAACTCGGCCCGCGCACATGCAGGCGATAGGGTACGGCAGAACCATCGCTGTAGACGTAGAAGCCTAGTTCGCCCTTGCTGGCCTCGATGCCGTGGTAGGCCATGCCGGGGGGAACCTGGAGGCCTTCGGTCATGAGCTTGAAATGGTGGATCAGCGCCTCCATGCTCACGTCCAGTTCGGCGCGCGGGGGCAGGCTGACCTTGCGATTGTCGGTGCGGTAAAGACCATCGGGCAGGTTCGCCATCGCCTGCTTGAGGATGCGCACGCTTTGGCGCATTTCCTCCATGCGGATGATGTAGCGCCCGTAGCAGTCCCCGTCTGTGCTGACCGGCACGTCGAAGTCGTAGTTTTCGTAGCCGCTGTAGGGCATGTCGCGGCGCAGGTCCCAGTCGACGCCGCTGCCGCGCAACATGGGGCCAGTGAGGCCCATGTTGATGGCTTCCTCGCGGCTGAGCCGGCCAATGCCCTCGAGCCGTTCCTGCCACAGGGGGCCGGCGGTGAGCATGGTTTCGTATTCGTCGAACTTGCCGGGCAGAAGGTCCACCAAGTCTTGCAAGTGGCTGAGGAAGGCGGGCGGCAGGTCTTTCCACACGCCGCCGATGCGGATGTAGCTGATGGTGAGGCGTGCACCGGCGACCATCTCGAAGAGGTCGAGTATGCGCTCGCGCTCGCGGGTGGCGTACATCAGCAGGCTCATGCCCGTGCCGGAGATGTCGAGCACATGGGTCGAGAGCCAGAAGAGGTGCGAGGCGATGCGCTGCAACTCGCTCATGATGACGCGGATGACCTGGGCGCGCTCGGGGATCTCCACGCCGAGCAGTTTTTCGACGGCGAGGACATAGCCGAGGTTGTTGTTCATCGCCGACAGGTAATCCATGCGATCGGTGTAGTAGACGAAATCCTTGTAGCGCTTGTTCTCGCCGGTCTTCTCGAAGCCGCTGTGCAGGTAGCCGAGGTCGGGGTCGACGTGGATGACGTCTTCGCCGTCCAGTTCGACGACCAGGCGCAGCACGCCGTGGGTGCTGGGGTGGTGCGGGCCCATGTTGACGATCATGCGCTCGCGGTTCATGCCGGGCGGCAGGACAGGCGCTACGCTTTCGGCGGGCAGCACCTGTTTGCCGAGCGTCTCGAATTCGGGGTCTTCCCAGGTGAGCGTGAAGGGGACCGGTTCGCCGCCGAGGGGCATGTCCTTACGCAGCGGATGGTTGGGCCAGTTTTCCGGCATGAGAATGCGGCGCAGGTCAGGGTGACCGCTGAAGCCGACGCCCATAAGGTCGTACACTTCGCGTTCGGGCCAGACGGCGCCTTCGAATACGGGGGCGAGGCTAGGCACGACCGGCTGCGATCCGCCGTCCGCCGGACAGACGACGGTTAGATGGCGTTTGCGCGTGTAGGAGCGCAGTTGGTAGACCGTGTGGAAGCGTGCGTCGATGGTCTCGCCGGCGGGCAGCTTGGAGCAGTCCACCGAGCTGACGTCGACGAGGGCCTCGTAGGCGAGCTTCTCCTCGGTTTTGAGGAAGTTCGCCAGGTCGACGAGCTGGTCCGGGCGAATGTAGACCATCTGCTGGTCGTTGTGTAGCCCGGCGGCGATCACCGCGTCGCCAAAGCGCTCGACGATGCGCTTGGTGTCGTCGGTCTCGCCTTGCGGCAAGGGCGCGCGGGCGGGAATGGCCGGATTGTTGAGGCTAGGGAGGGTTTCGTATTCTCTGCGACGGGGCGAGACGTTCAGCATGGCAGGCTCCGGGTAAATGCGCAGCGTATCTCGGGTGCGTGTTTGGGCTGGACCGGCTAGGCCTCGGGAATTCTCGGGGCGTGCTTGCGTAGGCCGGAGAGAGCGCCTATGGGGCTCCCGCCCTCGGGCGCGATGTCCTGCGGAGCAACCATAGCGGCGGCGATGTCGTCGCGGCGGCGCATGGCGAATGTCTCGCGGCCCTGCTTCTCGCGCAGCTTGTCCATGGCGTAAAGGAGCGCTTCCGGCCGCGGCGGACACCCCGGCACGTATACATCGACGGGAATGATCTTGTCGACGCCCTGGATGATGGCGTAGTTGTTGAACGGGCCGCCGGCGCTGGCGCAAATGCCCATGGCGATCACCCATTTCGGCTCGAGCATCTGGTCGTAGAGCCGTTTGATGACCGGGGCCATCTTGTTGCTGACGCGTCCGGAGACGATCATCAGGTCGGCCTGGCGCGGGCTGGCGCGGAACAACTCGGAGCCGTAGCGGGAGATGTCGTAGCGTGCGGTGCCGGTGGCGATCATCTCGATGGCGCAACAGGCTAGGCCGAAAAGCAGGGGCCATGTGCTGTTGGCGCGGCTCCAGTTCACCAGGTCTTCCAGTTTTGTCGTGACGATGCCTTCCGGCAGTTTATCCTCAAGACCCATCGCCGTTACCCTCCAAAGCTGTCAACGCATAACCGGCAGCGCGCAGTTATTTCCAGTCGAGCGCGCCCTTTTTCCATTCATAAAGCAGCCCGACGATCAGCACGAACAGGAAGAAGCCCATCGGCGCCAGTGCGAGCCATATCGAGTAGTTGTCACGCAGATCGCGCAGGACGCCGGCCCAGGGGTAGAGGAAGATGACCTCGATGTCGAACAGGATGAAGAGCATGGCGACCAGGTAGAACTTGACCGGAAAGCGACGGCGGGCGTCCGAGAAGGGGATGATGCCCGACTCGTACGGTTCCAGCTTTTGCTTGTTGGCGCGATGCGGCCCCAAAAGGGCGGGCACGACGAGCGCAATCGCCGCAAACAGGGCGGCGACAATCAACACGATTAGGAGCGGCAGATAGTCGATAGCCATCGTGGTCAACTACTCCAACTAGATATGAATGTCTTCTGCAGCCGGCCTCGCCAGGGCCGAAGTGAACAGCTTGTGCGCAAGAAAACTATTGACCCAACACCGACTGGTGTTGAGTCAATGTCCGTGTGCTATCCGCGTGATTATGTAATGTTCGTTCACGTTTGTAAATTCTATCACGAGCGTTTGGGCGTGTCAAACAACAATGAAACGGGGGCATATTCGTCGCGTTCGCGGCTCCGGGCGACGCGACTGAGATCGCCTGCACCTATGCCGGTATTCTCGTCAGCGCCATTGCCGCCAGGGATGGCGGCGTTCCCGGCGTCTCTCCTGTACTGCGGAAAGCGCAACAAGGAATATGCGCGACGAGTTTGCCCAGCAATTGGGACCTAGACCCCAAGTAAAAGCGTCTTGCTGCGGATTTGCGCGGTGTGCTACAATTCCGCTACAGCGCAGTCGAGTAGAGTGAAAAGTCGTCCGAGACGGCGGAAGATTTCTATATCCCAAGAGGGTATGCTACCATACGCCGACGTTCGGCCCGGCAGGGGTCAACGCGGCAAACCGGCGGGTAAACCTGCCTGTGTTCACCGGAGGTCGGACGGCTATAGATAGCCAAGCATCATTCAGGTTGAACAACAGCCACAGAGCCAGGGGACATTGATGCTGCAGAACTACACCTTTGTACTGATCTTGAGCGGCCTGGCGCTTTTGGTGCCCGTTGCGGCCATCGTTTTGGGCCACTTCTTGGGGCCGAGACGCCCCAACCCCATCAAGAATCAGACATACGAAAGCGGCGTCGAGACTGTCGGCGACACGTGGGTGCAATTTCGCGCCCAATACTACTTAATTGGATTGATCTTTTTGATCTTCGATGTCGAGGTGATCTTCCTCTTTCCGATCGCGCTGGCCTACCAACGGCTGTCGCTCTTCGGCGTCGTCGCGACCATTACCTTCGTGGTGATCCTGCTGTTGGGCCTGCTCCTCGAATGGCGCAAGGGCGCGCTCGAGTGGGAGTAGCACGCAACCGTCTGCGGTGGAGGATGTGATGCAGCATTGGAGTACGACGCTCACTAATTTCTTCGTGGGGCTGGGGCTGCCGGAGCCTGTGGCGATGGCGATCGCCTTCATCATCGGCGCTACGGCGCTGGCGATCTTTGCGCCTACGCTGGCCTTGGGACTGATCTGGATCACGCGCAAGATCATCAGCCGCATTCAGGATCGGATCGGGCCCAACCGCGTTGGTCCTTATGGCTTGTTCCAGACGGTTGCCGATGCGGCCAAGCTGCTGTCTAAAGAGGACATCAGCCCAACTGACGCCGATAGGGTAGCATACAACCTGGCGCCGATTCTCTCGGTGTTCGGCGTGATCATGTCGACGGCGGTCATCGCCTTTGCGCCGGGCATCATCGGCGCGGACCTGCACGTGGGCGTCCTCTTCTTGGTGGCGTTGGGGTCGCTCGGCATCCTGTCGGCGTTGATGGCGGGCTGGAGCAGTAACAATAAGTATGCGCTCTTGGCCGGCTTCCGCGTGATCGCGCAGTTGCTGAGCTATGAGATTCCGATGGTGCTGGCGATGCTGGGACCGGTGTTGTTGGCAGGCAGCATGCGCCTGCAGGCGCTGTCCGAGTTTCAGTCGCTGGAGATTGCAGGCTTCAACATCGGGCTGGGCTGGACGGCGTTTATCATGCCTGCGGTGTTCCTGATCTACTTCATCAGCGCGCTGGCGGAGGGGGAGCAGACGCCCTTCGACCTGCTCGAGGCCGAGTCCGAGTTGATCGCCGGTTTTCACATCGAATATTCGGGCATGAAGTTTGCCATGTTCTTCCTGGCCCAGTTCTTGAACTCGTTCTTCCTGGGCGGCATCGCCGTGATGCTTTTCTTGGGCGGCTGGCAGGGGCCGTTCGTGGATCAGTTGCCGATCCTGGGCGTGGTCTATTTCCTGGGCAAGGCCATGCTGGTGTATGCCGTCACCCAGTGGATCAAGGGGACCTTCCCGCGCGTGCGCATCGACCAGATGATGGCGTTTGCGTGGAAGGTGCTGGTGCCGATGGTGTTGGCGCTGATCCTGTGGCAGATGATTGCGTTGAAGCTGCCCGCCCCGACCTGGGTGCAATATGCGGCGATTCTGATCGGCAACCTGGGCGCTCTTGCCTTGATTGTGGTGATTCTGAACCGCCACTTGTCGAAGGAAGAGATTCGCACCAAGCGCGCATTCGAGCCGACATCTTTGATCGGCACGATGCAGCCGGCGCCGCCTTCGCCGGGAAACTAGGCTTGCCGCCCTACGCGGGCCGCCGTCGGGCTACATGATTGCGATTTGCACTTCTCAGGATGATGAGATCAGGTTGAAGAGGGTTAGCTTATGCCGGGTCTAGATGCACTGCCGTTTCCGCTGCCGACTGTTCAGCAGGTCATCTTCATCCTGATCGCGGGGATGACCGTGACCGGCGCGCTGATCACGGCGCTGGCGCCGAATCTATTCCACAACGCACTCGGCTTGGTGTTGGCGTTTTTTGGGGTTGCCGGCGTCTATGTGCTGCTCGAAGCCGAGTTTCTAGCCGTCAGCCAGGTGCTCATCTATGTCGGGGCGATTGCCACGCTGATCACGTTCGCCATTATGTTGACGCGCGGCATGATGTTCGGGCGCACGTCGTCCACCAACCGGCTGATGCTGTCGACGGCGATCATCAGCGCGCTCTTCTTCCTGGTGCTGACCGGCTTGCTCGTCAACGTGGCCTGGCCGGAAATTGGCGCGGAGTTGGCCGGCAGCGAGCAGATGATTGCCGACCTTGGCGAGATGTTTGTGACGACGTATCTGGTTCCCTTTGAGTTGATGGCGCTGCTGCTGTTGGCGGCTTTGGCCGGGGCCATCCTGCTGGCGCGAGACTAGGCGCCCTTGTTGCGTCCCTGTTGTGAGCGCTTGACGGCACGAAGTGAAGGACGGATTGCATGGTTCCTCTCAACTGGTATTTGGTTTTGGCGGCGTTTATCTTTTCCTGCGGGCTGTATGCAGCTCTGGCGCGGCGCAACGCCATCGCAGCGCTGATGGGGATTGAACTGATGCTGAACGCCGTCAACATCAACCTGGTGGCGTTTTGGCGCTACGGCGAGTTTGTGGAACGGCTGGAGGGCCAGGTCTTTGCGCTGTTCGTGATCGCCGTTGCTGCGGCGGAAGTCGCGGTCGGCCTTGCCCTGATCATCTCGGTCTACCGCAGCCGCCGGACTGTCAACCTGGATGAGCTGGACTTGCTGCAAGGGTAATTGGCGACGGCTATGCCCAAGCAGATGCTCAGCGGTACGCTGGATGAGCAGTGTGAGTTCTTGTACAACCTGGCGCTCGACAAGATGGAACAGGGCAGCTATACGGGCGCCATTCGTGCTTTGCAGGAGATCGTCCGGTATGCGCCGGACTACCGAGATGCGGCGCAGTTGCTACAGGAGTCGCGGGCGCGCAAAGCCGAAAGCCGTTGGCTGATCGTCTTTGCTTTTCTGGGCGGCATCGTCATGATCGGTGTGGGGACGTTGTTCCAGGCCAGCAACGATGCGGCGTTTCTCGCCCTTGCTTTGGCGGGCGCCGGGCTTGGGTATCTTGCGGGGATCGGGATCAACCGGCGACGTCGCGGGCCGCGCGTCTGAGGGCCGGCGAACGACGGCGATAGGCCATCATCCGAGTGGGGAGTAGCGTGAGGACATTCGAATGGAAGGATTTCTGAACTTAGCGTGGCTCGTGCCAATCCCGCCCTTCCTGGCGTTTGCGGCGATCATCTTGTTCTTGAACCGCAACAAGACGGTCAGCGCGCTCACTGCCATCGGCGGGGCGCTGCTCAGCCTGCTGTTGGGCTGGCCCATCGCCTTCGCGGCCTTCCTGGGTGATCATTTCGGCCTGCATCCCCATTACGGAGAGCTGTTCACCATTCCGACCGGCGCGTCCGAGATCGTGATTGGGTATCAGGTGGACCCGGCGAACGCGCTGATGTTGTTCATGGCGTCGTTCTTGCTGCTCATGATCTTCATCTATGCCAGCGGCTATATGTCCTTCCCGCCGCACCTGCAGGCGGCGATCTATCCCGTCTCGGCGGCGCAAGGCAAGGACCCGCGCTACAGTCGCTTCATGGCCTACATCAGCCTCTTTGCCACGGGTATGTTGGGTTTGGTCGTCTCAAATTCGCTGCTGACCTTCTTCGTCTTCTGGGAGATCATGGGGTTGTGCAGCTACCTGCTGATCGGCTTCTGGTACGAGAAGCCGACGGCGCGGGCGGCTGCGGTCAAGGCGTTTATCACCACGCGCATCGGCGACGCCATCATGCTCATGGGCATGCTCCTGCTCTACGCGCAGAGCGAACCGAGCAGCCTCGCCTTTCGGGACATTCTCTCGCCCGAGAACCTGCAGCAGTTGGCGGAGAGGATGGTGACCGTACCCGTCTTCAACGTGACCGTGCCGTGGATCGCGCTGATCGGGTTCCTGATCTTCTTCGGGACGGTGGGCAAAAGCTCGCAGTTCCCGCTGCACGTGTGGCTGCCCGACGCCATGGAAGGCCCGACGCCAGTCAGCGCGCTGATCCACGCGGCGACGATGGTTTCGGCGGGCGTCTTCCTGCTGGTGCGCATGTTCCCGCTGTACGCGGTCGGCGGCGAGGCTTCGCCCGGCCTGTTGCAGTTCGTGGCCTTTATCGGCGCGTTCACGGCGCTCTTCGCCTCGACGATTGCCGTGGCGCAGTGGGACATCAAGCGCGTGCTGGCCTATTCGACCATCAGCCAGCTTGGCTATATGGTGGCTGCCATCGGCATCGGCGCATACCCGGCGGCGCTGTTCCATCTGATTACGCACGCCTTCTTCAAGGCGCTGCTCTTCCTCGGTTCGGGCAGCGTGATCCACGGCGTCGAGCACGGCTTCCACCATGCGCACGAGCATGGTCACGAGGAAGGCCATGACGAGGCGCACGGGGAACACGCAGGCGTTGTGGAGCGACCGGACGGACGGCTCGACCCGCAGGACCCGCAGGACATGCGCAACATGGGCGGCCTGCTGAATCGCATGCCCGGCACAAGCTGGACCTTCATCATCGGCGGCCTGGCCCTAAGCGGCTTCCCGCTGCTCACCGCCGGCTTCTGGTCGAAGGATGAAATCTTCGCCTATGCCTGGGGCTCCGGACATAACCTGGTGTTCTGGGTTTTGGCGATCTCGGCCTTCATCACGGCGTTCTACACCGCGCGCCAGATCGGTCTGACCTTCCTCGGTGCGCCGCGCACAGAGGGGGCGGATCGGGCGGAGGAAAGCAATCGCGCCATGGTATGGCCGTTGGTTCTGATTGCGCCTTTTGCGATCGCGCTCGGCTGGTTCGGCATTCCCGCCAAGTTCCCGCTGATCGGCGGATTGGTCCCTAACTTTCTGGAAGGGTTCCTGGAGCCGTATATCGAGTACATGGAACTGCACGTGGCGCATCCTGATTTCAGCTATGTGCCGCTGGTTGCTTCGCTGGTCGTGGCGTTGGGCGGCCTGGCTGCCGGCTATTGGGTCTACGGCCGCGGGTATGCCGCCGGGCAGATCGACCCGCTGCGGCGCGTGCTGGGGCCGATCTGGACGGTGCTGCATCGCAAGTACTATGTGGACGAGTTCTACCAGGCGACGATCATCGCCTTTGGCGTGGGGCTGTCGAAGTTCCTCTACTGGGTGGATGACCTGTGGGTGATTGACCCGATTGTGAACGCCATCGGGCGCGTGGGCGTGTGGCTGTCGACGCTACTGGCTGCGGTCGACCGCATCGTGGTAGACGGCACGGTCAACGCCGTCGGCTGGGCGACCGCTCGCACCGGACAGGCGATGCGCCACATTCAGGACGGCCATGTGCAGGCGTATCTGTTGGTGGCTGTGGTGTCGATGGCGATATGGCTGTTGTTGACCGTGCTGCCGGTGCTCTTGACGTTGGTCTAGACGGGCGTCCCCGTCCGGTTACAGCGGCGGTGGGGCGGTTTGTGAGACGGATGCGTTGCGCCCAATAGTGTAGGAGCGCACGCAAGCGCATAGGCGCATAGATGGAAACTGAATTCCAAAACAGGGGTCTGCGGAGGAAACATCCATGGAATTGCTGAATCAATGGGCGCTGCCGATTCTTTTGATCTGGCCTGTGATCTCGACTGCGCTGGTGATATTGACGCCGGGCGAGAACACGCGCCTAATCAAACAGGGTTCTATCGCGGCCAGTTTGCTTCCGCTGGGCCTCAGCATCTATATGCTGGTCGCCTATGACTACGCCGCCGCAAACATGGCGTTCGAGGTGCAAGTTCCGTGGATCGAGTCGCTGAACGCCAGCTTCCATGTAGGCGTCGACGGCCTGAGCCTGCCGCTGGTCTTCCTGACGACGCTGTTGTCCACGTTGAGCATCTACTACAGCGCCGGCGTCATCAACACGCGCGTCAAAGAGTACTTCGCCATGTTCCATCTGCTCGAACTGAGCATGATCGGCGTGTTCATGGCGCTGGACTATGTGCTGTTCTACGTGTTCTGGGAAATCAGCCTGGTGCCGATGTACATGCTGATCGGCATTTGGGGCGGCGCTAACCGCAGCTATGCCTCGATCAAGTTCTTCATCTATACGCTGGTCGGGTCAGTGGCGATGTTGCTGGCGATCTTGTTGACCTACTTCGCCACAGGAACATTCGACATCGTGGGCGCGGCCGCGGCGCAGCCTTTCCGGGACTTGCCGGCGGATCGCGGGCTGTTGCTCTCGAGCCTGGCCTTCTGGGGTTTCTTCCTGGGCTTCGCCTTCAAGGTGCCGAGCTTCCCGTTCCACACCTGGCTGCCTGACGCCCACACCGAGGCGCCGACGGCAGGAAGCGTGATCCTGGCGGGCGTGCTCCTGAAGCTAGGCGCGTACGGATTTCTGCGCATCGTCCTGCCTACCTATCCGGCGGCGAGCCAGTATTGGAGCATGTGGCTGGTGGCGCTGGGCGCAATCGCCATCGTCTACGGCGCGTTCGTCTGTGTGGCGCAGACCGACCTCAAGCGGCTGATCGCGTATAGCTCGGTGAGCCACATGGGCTATGTGATGTTGGGCATCGGCGCGGCGGCGTCGGTGCTGACCGTGGACGCGGCGCAGCGCGCGGCTGACGTCTTCGGCGTCACGCTCGAAGCGGTCAACGACAGCGCGGCCATGGCGCTGAACGGCGCTGCGCTGCAGATGTTCAACCACGGCATCATCACCGGCGCGTTGTTCTTGCTGGTCGGCGTGATCTACGAGCGGGCGCACACGCGTGAGCTGGCCAAGTTCGGCGGCCTGGCGACGGTGACGCCCTACTTCTACGGCATGATGATGGTAGCCGCCTTCGCCAGCCTGGGGCTGCCGGGTCTGGCCGGCTTTTGGGCGGAGCTCTTCACCTTCCGCGGGGCGTTTGCCTTGGTTCCGCTGTGGGCGGCGTTCGGTACGATTGGCATCGTCATGACGGCGGTCTACATCCTGTGGCGCATCATCCAGAACGTCTTCCTAGGTGAATATGAGCCGGGGAAGGTGTCGCACTGGACGACCGTGGACGGCCAGGACGCCGACGGCCCGACCGACATGGTCGGCTTCGAGAAGGTGACGTTGTGGCCGCTGATTGCGGGCATGTTCATCATCGGCATCTATCCGACCGTGATCTTGAACTACTTCAACGGCTCGGCGCAACGCCTGATCGAGTTCATTCAGAATATCATGTAAGCGAGGGGGCTACTTTTGGGCGACATCGGCTTCGGCTCACTTGGCGGTATTCTGCCGGAACTCATCATCGTGCTCGGCGGTCTGCTGATCCTGGTTCTGGACATTGCCCAGGCGGACCGGCAGGACTCCGGGCGCGGCTATCTCGCGGTCTCGGTCCTGTTCCTGATCGTTGGGTTGACGGGCGTGCTATTGCAGATCGGCATGGAGCCTTACATCGTGCTCAGCACGACTGCGATTGACCCGTTCGCCACCTATCTCAAGCTGGTCATCTACACGGGCATGATCCTGGTCGCTATCGGCGGCGGCAGCTATATGAACCGGCACGCAACCGGCCGCGGCGAGTTCTGGGCGCTGTTTCTTTTCGTGACGGCGGCGATGAGCTTTGCGGTTAGCGCCACGAACTTGCTGCTGCTCTATCTGTCTATCGAGTTTCTGTCGATTACGAGCTATATCCTGGCGGGCTTCTTGCGCACCAATAAGCGCAGCGCCGAAGCGGGCCTGAAGTACTTTCTGTACGGCTCGGTGGCGGCGGCGGTCATGCTCTATGGCATGAGCCTCCTCTACGGCGCGACCGGCTCGCTGGACCTGGGCGAGATCGCCCAGGGGTTGGCGGCGAACGCGGAGATGGCTGCGATCATCCCGGCGGCGACGCTGCTGACGCTGGTCGGGCTGGGCTTCAAGGCGAGCTTGGCGCCGTTCTACCAATGGGCGCCGGACGTGTATGACGGCGCGCCGACGCCGATCACCGCCTATCTGTCTACAGCGTCAAAGGCGGTGGGCTTTGCGGTGATGGCGCGCGTTTTCGTGGTAGCGCTGGGCGCATACCGCGTCGAGTGGGCGCCGATCCTCGCCGGCCTGAGCGTGCTGACGATGACCGTGGGCAATGTCATTGCTCTGCGCCAGACCAGCGTCAAGCGGATGTTGGCCTATAGCTCGGTGGCGCAGGCGGGCTACATCCTGATGGGCTTGACGGCGGTAGTGTCCAGCCAACAGGCCGATCTGACGGTATTGGGCATGAACGGGCTGAACGGGCTGCTGCTCTATCTGTTCGCCTATCTGTTCACCAATATCGGCGCGTTCCTGGTGGTGCTAGCGGTGGAGGACGAGACAGGCAGCACGGAACTGGATGCGTATAGCAACTTGGTGCAGCGCGCGCCGGGCATGGCCTGGGCGATGTTCATCTTCTTGCTCAGCCTGGCGGGCATTCCGCTTACCGGCGGCTTTGTGGGCAAGTTCTATGTCTTCGGGGCCGCGGTGCAGCACCAGTATTTCTGGCTAGCCGGCGTTGGTCTGGTGAACGCGGCGATTGCCGCCTATTACTATCTGAACGTGGTGCGCACGATGTTCTTTGCGTCGGACGGAGAGGCGGCGACAGGACGGATGGCCGCGCCCGTCGCCATCCAGAGCGTCGTGCTCCTGTGCGTGCTGGCGACGATCTGGATCGGCCTGTACCCGCCGCGGCTGCTGGAATGGGCCAACTCGGCCTCGCGGCAATTGCTGGCCCTGATGTTATAAGCTGCCTAAGCTGCCGGACGGCATGCCAACCGAAGACGGCGTTCGCGCCAAGGGAGGAAACTTGCGTCCGCCCTTGGCGTTTGTTATACGGTTGCTATATAGCCGCGACGCCGCTGCGAGAAGCAGCCCTCTACTCGATTCGACGTTCTCGCCTATGCACCGTATAATCTACACATAGAGCTTCCAGGCAGCATCTGCGGCCTGAGCAGATGGGATGATCCAGAGCAGGCGAATGCGCCGATTACTGCGTGTGTTTCAAGCCAAGCGCTATATGATGCCGCTGCTAGCCGGCGTGTTGGCGGCAGGATGGCTGCTGCCGGCGTTGGTCTTGGCGCAGGAGACCGCCGTGCCCACGCGCAACGTGGCGATCAGCGCGCTCGTGCTGCCCGGACAGCCGGAACAGGTGTTTGCCGGCACGCTCAACGCCCCGGACCCGGTCAACCTCTACCGCTCAACCAACGGCGCTGTGGGGTGGACAGGGGCTAACGAGGGTATGCGGCCCAATATCAGCATGGCCGGTCTGGCCGCGGATCCGCAGAATCCGAACTTGATCCTGGCGGGTGACGGCGGTTTCGGCTACATGTACCGCAGCCGCGACGCAGGCCGGACGTGGGAGGAACTGCCGGGGTTCAAGGCGCTCCTGTCGGAGAACGCAGCCGTCGGCGAACTGTATTCCGTCGTGCAGGACGGCGTGACCGTCTTCTTCGCGGCTACGCGCTATGACGGCGTGTTCCGCAGCCCGAATGCCGGCGACATCTGGCAGAAGCTGGACGGCGGCCTGCAGGGCGAGGCGCGCCGCGTGCGCGAGGTCGTGCTGCACGACGGCATCCTTTACGCGGGCACGCATGCCGGCCTCTACCGCATGACGCCCGAGAGCTCGACCTGGGAGTTCGTGCCCGGCCTGCCCAATACGCTCATTGTGTTCAGCCTGATGTCGCGGCCCGATGGGCTGTACGCGGGGACAGGACAGGGGCTTTATCGCAGCCAGGACGGCGCGACCTTTACGGCTATGCCCAATTTCCCGCTCACTATCGTCTATGACTTGGCCGACACAGGGCGGTATATCGTGGCTGCGACCGAGACCGGGCTGTGGACCGGCGCAGAAGACCAATGGCAGCAGCCGCTGGTCAACGGCGCGCCCTATGGCGGCGTTACCTATGCGATCGCCAATATCGCGGAGGCGCCGCGCACGCTTTATGCGGGCACGGCCAACGACTGGGTGCTGCGCAGCGACGACGAAGGCGTGACTTTCTTCGCGGCGTTGAGCATGCCGCCGCTGGATCGAGAGGCTGCGCTCGCCACGCCGACGCCGACTTTTACGCCCACGCCGACGCCGACCGACACACCGACGCCGACGCCCACGGCTACCGATACGGCGACGCCCACCGCTACGCCAACGGCGACGGATACGCCGCTGCCCACCGATACGCCTACACCCACGGCGACGCCGACGGAGACCCCCCTGCCGACCGATACGCCGCCGGCTACTGATACGCCGCCGGCAGATTCGCCCGCCGCCTCGGTGGCGGTGACCGATACGGAGCCGATCAGCATCGAGTTGCAGTTGCCTGTCGCCGAGATCATCACGGCGACTGAACCGCTGAGTACGGCGCTGTCCCTCGCCATCCCGACCGGCGCGGCGGAAGAAGAAGCCGAGGCTGCCGAAGCCCCAGACGCGGTCGCGGTTGTGCTGCCCACTCCAGCGCAGCCGTCGCCTACCGCCACGCAGGCTGCCGCCGCGCCACCGAGCGAGCCGTCGGCTCCCCCTTCGCCCGCTGCGACACAGCCGCCCACGGATACGCCGCTGCCAGCCGCAACCGAACCGCCGGCGGAGACGCCCACGCCTGCGCCGACGCGCACGCCGATCAACGTCGAGGAGTTGGTACAGACGACGCTTCCCCCTGTGTTCGTCGGCGCCAGCATTCTGTTGGCTGTCGTCGTGGTTGCCGCAGGGCTCTCGGTCATCCGCGGCCCGCGCGACATATAACCGGTCTTTTCTCGCCATGTGGACTGCCAGATGATCACGCTTGCAGAGATTGTTGCTGCGCTGTCGGGCTTGCAAAGCGGCGGCAACGAACTGCCCGATGTGCAAATTGGCGATGTGACCGCGGATAGCCGGCGCGTAGCCCCTGGAGCGCTGTTTGTGGCGATCCGCGGGGATCAACACGACGGGCATGCGTATTTACCGGCTGCGATCCAGGCGGGCGCAGCGGCGGCGGTCGGGACTGCCACGACGGACGAACTGGTCGCGCAGGGCATCGCGCTGCCGCACGGCTTTCCCTATATCCTCGTGGCGGACGCCCGGACCGCGTTGGCCGAGGCAAGCGCGGCGCTGCACGGATTCCCCAGCCGTGCCCTGACGGTGATCGGCGTCACCGGCACGGACGGCAAAACCACGACGTGCGCCCTCCTAGAGTCGATTTTGGCCGAGGCGACCCGCTCCGCCTCCGCGCCGCATGGGCGCGTCGGCGTGATCACGACGGTGGCGGCGCGCATCGCCGGGGTGGAGCAGGATACGGGCTTGCACGTGACGACGCCAGACGCGCCGGAGGTGCAGGGCTATCTGGCGCAGATGCGCGACGCGGGCTGCGTCTATGCCGTGGTGGAGAGCACCAGCCACGGTCTGGCGCAAAAGCGTACGGCGGCGGTGGACTACGATGTGGCCGCGGTGACCAACATCACCCACGAGCACCTGGATTACCACGGTAGCCGGGAGGCCTATGTGCAGGCCAAGGCGCTGCTCTTTCGCAGCCTGTTCGCGCCGGCGCAGAAGCCGGGCGTGCGAAAGATAGCCGTGCTCAACGCCGACGATGCGGGCAGTTTCGGCGCGCTGCAAGAGGTTCTGCGCGAGGAGACGGCGCGTCATGGCCGCGGCGTGGACGTGCTCGCCTATGGTCTAGGGCTGGGGATGGCCGACGTGACTGCGTCGGACGTTGTCTATGCGCCGCAGCGCACGACGTTCCGTCTACGCTGGCCCGGCGGCGAGTTCGATGTAGAGACCGCTTTGATCGGCGAGTTCAACGTGTCCAATATCCTGTGCGCGGCGAGCGTTGCACTGCAACTTGGGATTGAGCCGGATGTCGTGCGCCGCGGCGTGGCGCAGATGCGCGGCGTCACCGGGCGCATGGAGCGTATCGATTGCGGGCAGCCGTTCTTGGCTATCGTAGACTTCGCGCACTCGCCGGTGAGCCTGGAGCGCGCGCTGCAGACGTTGCGCCCGCTGGTACGACCGAATCCCGACGGGACGCCCGGCAGGCTGATCGCGGTCTTCGGCTGTGCAGGGCTGCGCGACCGGGCAAAGCGCGATCTGATGGGACAGGTGAGCGGGCGGCTGGCGGACTTCACCGTGATCACAGCCGAGGACCCGCGCACCGAAGACCTGGACGAGATCAACCGCGCAATCGAGGCGGGCGTACGCGAACACGCCGGCGCAGACGCCTATTGCATCGTGCCGGATCGGGCGGAGGCTATCCGCACAGCGGTGCGCCAGGCGCACCCCGGCGATGTGGTGGCGGCTTTCGGCAAAGGCCACGAACGCTCCATGTGCTTCGGCACGGTCGAGCAGCCGTGGAGCGACCAAGCGGCCATGATCGCGGCGCTGGATGCGCCGGCCGCGCCGGAGGAACAGCCTGCAAACGAGGCGCGCGGATAGGCAACCGATTTCGCTTGTGTGTTCACCTAAACTGGTGTATGATTGCGCTAAATTCTCCAAGGTTTTTAAGCTTACCGGGATTATTCTTCAATCACTTATCATCCCACTTACCTGTCAACGCACACGTACGTAAAGGAGACTGGATATGCAGGCGAGGGCAAAGATTGTCATAATCTTAGTTGTCGCACTCATTGTCAGTCTGGTGTTGGTTGGTCGCGGCGGGGGAACCAGCGGTTCGACGTGGTTCAACCTGCCGTCCGTCAAGGTGACTGTTCAGCCGGATGGTACGGCGAAGGTTTTTGGCTTCAACATAGGTATGGTGTTGCAGCCGGCCCTCATCCAGCAACTGCAGGCAGCCAACATCCAGAAGCTGGAAGCCCGGATCGGGTATAACGGCATCCACGTCTATGCCAATGGCGAGGATATGCCGTACATTGAATGGGATCAGCAAAAGACCGAGACCTTGCAGCAGGTGATCAGGTCGATGCCGGGCGTGCCTAACGGGGATCTTATCGCCAATCTGTTGCCGTGGACGCGCAAGATTGGCCTGGGCGCGGCCCTGCATCTGCCTGTGCCATCGGGCACGGCCAAACTAAATATCCCTCGGTGGAAGGGCGAGACCGCGGTGAGGAGGACTACGGCCGCGGAGACGACTATCGGCCCGATCACGATTGGCAGCCTGGTGTTTGATGAAAATGGGCAGGCCATTATCGAAGGCATTCCCGCTTCGACGCTGGAGCAATTGACCGGCGGGCCTGTGCTGCCCACGCTGGATGCGAATACGCTGGGGATCTTGAACTCCCTGGGTGTCGATTCCGTGCGAATTGCCACGCATCCTAACGGCATCAACCTCTTCCTGAACGATAGACCGCTGCCTGGTATCGCCTATGACAGCGCGTCATTGGGCCGTCTCCAGGCGCAGCTGGGCGCGTTCATCCCCGATCCGGCCATGCTGGAGATGGTGAACCAGGTTGTGCCGCTGCTGCCCGGCGCGGACATCAGCGCGGCGATCTCCTTTACGGGCGAGC
>JASGTU010000208.1 GCA_030058085.1 Chloroflexota bacterium | reverse complement strand
CATGACCATGATGGCCGCGCTGAAATTATCGGACACGCGCACCTGAACGGTGCGTGCATCACGCGTGCGTCGCTGCGCGACGAGACGGTTCCAGTGGCCTTCCAACACGTCCTCCGGCCCCAGCGTCCGCCCATCGCCCATATCGATGCGGCTGGCGGCATACTCCCTCTCGAGGTGCGGGCCGAGCAAGCCCTCGGCAAGCCTGAACAACGCCTTCGTTCTGCCGCTTGCGCTTTGCTGAAGATTAGTCTTGGTTAGCACGCGATCCCTCGCTTTGCTCCTCGCCGGCCTCTTGCGTTTCCGCTGCGCCCCAGCCGCGCGCTTCCAGATCGTTGCGCAGCGCGGCCAACGTGCGGAAGTAGAGCGACTTGATAGCGCTCTCGCTCTTCTGCAGCAGGGCGCCGATCTCGACGTTCGACATCTGGCTGCCGAATTTAAGCAGCAGCAAATTGCGGCGATCCTCGGGCAGCCGGCGGATCGCCGCCCAGAGCGCGGCGTGCGTTTCTTCTTGCTCGACCTGGCTCTCGGGTGAATCGTCGTCGTGGCTGTGGCTCCACAGCCGGTCTAGGGAGAGGAAATGGCGGCGGCTGCCGTCCCGATGCCAGTTCGCCGTCACGTTGTGCGCAATACGAAACAGCCATGCCGCAAAGGGCAGCCCGCGATCTTCGTACGTCTCGAGGCGATCCAGCGCCCGGTAGAAGGTGCGCGCGGTCAGGTCCTCCGCATCTTGCACGTTGCCCACGCGGTGATAGATGTAGGCGTAGATGCGGTCCACATATGTCTCGTAGAGCGCGCCGAAAGCGGCGGGATCCTGCTTGGCGCGCGCCACCAACTCCGACTCCCCGGAGTCGCCGGTTGCGCTCTGCTCTGCGACCGCAACCGGCTCGACCCGTTCGGGCGACGCGACCGGCGTCGCCCGGTGAGGCGGTCTGATCGCTTCGAATATCCGTTGATTCAAACTCGCTTTCGTCATCCCAACCCGACCATCCAGGTCGCATTACCTGATTCGTACGCGATTTGGCGTGCCGCGCACACCCGGATTATAGGCCGTATGCAGGCGGCAGGCAAGCGTCAGGCGGCGCCGGGATCGCCGCCATTCCTAGCGGTAAAGAGACCGGCGATCCCAGGAACGCCGGCCTTACACATAGATCAGCCAAGGCGCTGGGACAGAGCCGTGCGCCCCTAACGTCTATGCAACGCCGTCCGGTTCCCCCAGTTCCGCCTTTGTCAAATGTTATGATATACTCTCTCCAGCCGGGGCGCGAAGCGGTCTCGGATCGATTCATGTTGCGAGCGTCGTTTCTTGCCGGCGCGACGGCAGGGTATCGCTCCGCAAGCCGCGACGCAACCCATACGCCTCGGCGGCGCTCAACACATGTAGACTCGATGGACGGACTGGCAGGCACGACAGCCCGGAGCGAATTCGGCACACAAGCACAGCGCGTGATGCAGGGAGGACTCAGTGCGGGTAAGCTGTCTTCAAGAAAACTTGGCAAAGGGACTTTCAATCGTCGGACGCGCCGTAGCAACGCGCAGCACGCTCCCGGTGCTGGGCAATATTCTGCTCGAGGCTAAGGACGGCGAGCTGCGCCTGGCTGCCACCAACCTCGAGATCGGCGTGAACTGCTGGATCGGGGCAAAGGTGGAGGATGAGGGCGCCATCACGGTGCCCGCCCGGCTGCTGGCTGAGTTCGTCAACAGCCTGCCGGCGGAGCGCATCGATATGGAGTTGGCCGTGCGCACACAGACGCTGCACCTGCGCTGCGCCCGCATCGAGGCCAACATGAAGGGCATCGACGCCGCCGACTTCCCCATCATCCCCACAGCGGGCGGCGGCCATGAGATCGAAGAATCGACCGAGATCCTCGAAGGGACGCGCATCGAACTGGAGCCGGCCGGCCTGCGCAAGATGATCGACCAGGTGGCCTTCGCTGCGTCCACCGACGAGAGCCGCCCCACCCTCACCGGCGTAGAGGTCAGTTTTAATCCGGAGCGTTTGTCGATGGCTGCTACCGACGGCTACCGCCTCAGCGTGCGCAGCATCGTCTTGGATAAGGCTTCGGTCAAGGAGCCGATGACGGTGATCGTGCCGGCTAGAAGCCTGGGCGAGTTGGCGCGCATCAGCGCAGACGCCGATGAGGAGCGGCCCGTGCAGGTGATCGTCACCCAGTCGCGCAACCAGGCCCTGTTCCAGATCTGGGGCAAGCCCGAAGCGCGCAGCAGCTTCCACCGCGTGGAACTGGTCAGCCAACTGATCGATGCACGCTTCCCCGACTACCGGGCCATCATCCCCAAGACGCACACCACGCGCACGGTGGTCGATACCGCCGCGCTGCTCAAGGCCGTGCGTGTCGCCTTCCTCTTTGCGCGCGACAACGCCAATATCATCCGTCTGGCTGTCGTGCCCGGCAACGGCGAAAAGGAAGGCCAGGTGCGCCTCACCGCTTCCAGCCAGGAGATGGGCGACAATGTCAACGAACTTGATGCGCTGGTCGAAGGTACGGACTTGGAGATCGCGTTTAACGCTCGCTATCTGATCGACGTCCTCAGCCAGATCGACCAGCCGCAGGTGGTGATCGAAACGACGCAGAGCACGCGACCCGGCGCCATACGCCCCGTCGGCCTCGGCGAAGAGGAGTTCTTGCACGTCGTCATGCCGATGCACCCGCCGCGCTAGCCGGCTGAGAGGGCAGATGAGAGGGCGCCGCGTACGTCGCGGCGCTTTTTCTATTGGCGCGCCCCGCGCCGGCTTGCGAGGTTGGTACAAAAGCGTTGCAATCATTGTGCGATGATTTGACTTGTACGATATGTTACGGAATGGAACGCCTAGGTGTGCTATAAAAAGTATAGCGCGTTGCGCTGGACGCGACTGCCTGCGTGCAGCCATCAAGCGCTCGTGATCTAGCCCGCACGGTGGGCTTGCAACCATTGAACAGTACGATAGGAGATACACAATATGGCTTGGCAACTCGATCCCTCCCACAGCTCCGTCCAATTCGTCGCACGGCATATGATGCTGTCCAAGGTGCGAGGCGAGTTTGAGCAGTTCGAGGTAGACTTCCAGTTTGACCCGGATCGGCCCGAGGACGCCGTTGTTGAGGCGCGCATTGATACGACCAGCATCAACACACGCGATACCCAGCGCGACGATCACCTGCGCTCTGACGACTTCCTGAACGCGGCGGATCACCCTGTCATGGTATTTAGGAGCAGCCGGGTCGAGCGCACGGGCGATACGTCGGCCAAGATCCACGGCGATCTGACCATTCGCGAGGTAACGAAGCCTGTCGTTCTGGACGCGACGTATCTGGGACAGTCCAAGTCGCCTTGGGGGGCTACGGCGGCCGGATTTGAGGCCAGCACAAAGATTAACCGTGAGGACTGGGGTTTGACGTGGAACGTAGCCCTGGAGACCGGCGGATGGTTGGTGAGCAAGGATATCGACATCAACATCGAAGCGGAGTTCGTCGAGCAGTAACGCTTCGATTTGGGTTGAAGGCGAAGCAAAAAACAAAAGCGGGGAACATCGCCAGTCAGGATGTTCCCCGCTCCGTTTTTTCTGGGATACCGGCAGCTATTCGACGGGCGGGACCTCGAGCACGTCGCCGACTCGCAACAGCCCGGGCTGCGGCACGACGTCCAAGTTGGCGGCGGAGAACTCCTCCAGCCGCTCGACGTCCCCGTATATGTCGTAGACAATCGACCAGAGCGTGTCGCCGTCTTGCACGGTATAGGTTGCCTTAGGCCGCAGCAGCACGTCCACGGCGTTCACATCCTGGATGCCCGGCGTTTGGCTGAGCAAGCTCAACAGGTCGCGACGCTGCACATCCATGAAGACAAGGCCCTGCAAGATGAGCTTGCCGTCCTGTAGGCGCGCCTCAATGGGCAGCTCTGCCAATTCGGGAAAACCTGCGTCGGTGAGGTACTTCTGCAGGTCAAAGCCGTTGCCCGCGCCGGCGGCTGTGACCGCGCTGCCGGGGCTGCTGTCCGCCAGCGCCGGCGTCTCCGTCACCTGCAAGACCAGGTCTTCGGGCACGGCGGGCGTCGGCTGCGGGATCGGGGTCGGCGTAGCCGGCGTGACTGCGGCTGTGGGGCTTGGCTCCGCGGGCGCGGGAGATGCGTTCGTCTGGGCGGGCGCGGGTTCCGATGCCGGCTGGCGCGCCTCTGCGCCGGTATCGTCCCCGTTGAACCCGGCTATCAGGACCTTCACGAGGTCTGCGCCTTGCCGAAAGACGAACCAGCTAGACAGAACAAGCGCGACGGCAAGCATGGCGGTCACCGCCGGCCAGATCCAGCGCGCCCGCCGCGGCTGTGCAGGCGGCTCCGCCGGCATGCCCAACACATCGGCCAACACTGCCGGCGGCGCGGCGTGCGCCGCACCGCGTCCCCGCTTCAGCCCCTCACGCAGGGCAGCCTGCCGGTCTTGGTGCGAGCGCAGCAGCCATTCCGCCTCGGCGCGCAACGAATCGTCGACCGGGATGGCGGCGACGTGTTGGCGCATCATGTCGTAGCGGCCAAGCTGCTGCGCCAGGATCGCGCCAAGCAGGCGCAGATCGGCTAGGTCTGCATAGACCAACCCGCGCTTCACCTCGAGCAGCGCGTTCTCGAGCTTACCGTCTGCAGCCAACGCCTCGGCGCGCTCGCTGAAATAGCGCGACACGACCTGCGGCTCCAACAACCCGCGCAGATCCTCACCGCAGACCGAGCAGTGATCCATGTCCGGCGTAATGCGGACGCGGTTATGGCAGTTGAAACAAGTGACTTCTTGCATCACTCGACAATGACGTCAGGATAATGGCTTCAAAGCCGCAAGACTGCCCGTCGGGCAGTTTCGTACGGACAGATGACTTGGACGGGTGCGCGCCGGACGTGCGTGCTGATAAATGGATGATGCGACCCGGATGCTTTCTCTGCAAGAACGTTTGCAGATTGCAGTGCTGATCACACCTTACCTTTGCAGTGTAACATGGCGCATAAGCCCGTGCAAACGCGCCCGCGCGCAAAGGCGCGCGAGGCGGCATCCTTGCCGCCTCTACGGTTTTTCCGGCGAAGAATTGAAGAACGCCCGCTTGCCCGTGGCTGCTGAAGGCTACGCTCTGCCTGGGCGCGGCTTTGCTGATGACCCCGACTCGCTCGATGGCGTCCCTATTCGGCGTTGCCGCGCCCGCCGCCTATGTGTCGCCGCAAGAACTCGGCCATTTGCGTGAAGCTGTCGATGCGGTTCTCCAACTTGCTGAACATATGCCCCTCGTCGGCGTAATGGACGAACTCCACCGTCCCCCCGGAAGCGCTCACCCGCTCTGCGATCTGCTGCGACTCGTAGAGCGGCACGCGCGGGTCATTGTCGCCCGCCTGCACCAGGAGCGGCGCGCGGATGCGTTCGGCCTTGTGCAGCGGCGAGATGCGGCGCAGGAAGTCGCGGTGTTGCGCCAGGCTGCCGTACTCGCGCTCGCGGTGTGCGCGACGCCACGGGCTGGTACGCTCCAAGAACGTCACCCAATCGGCAATACCGACGATGTCGACGCCCGCCGCGAACAGATCCGGGTACTCGGTCAGCGCGGCCAGGACCATGAAGCCGCCGTAGCTCCGACCGTAGATGGCGATGCGGTCCGCCGCAATTTCCGGGCGACCGTGCAGCCATTCCACCACCGCTTTCAGGTCGGCGACACTGTCCATGCGCCGCTCCACGTCGTCGAGCATCATGTATTCGCGACCATAGCCGGTGCTGCCGCGCACGTTCGGAACCAGCAGGGCATACCCCTGGCTGAGGAAGTACTGGAAACGCACGTCGAAATCCGGGCGCTGTTGGGAGGCCGGCCCGCCGTGCACGTAGAGGATGCACGGGTAGCCGCCATCCGGGGGCGGGGTTTGCGGGCGGTAGTAGAAGGCGGGCAGCGAACGCCCATCGAAGGTTGTGAAGCGAATCAGTTGCGGCGCGACGAAGCCGGCGCTGTCTATGCCGGCGCGGTCGCTGTGCGTCAGCCGGAAGAGCGAGCGGCTGCCCACGTCCAGCGTCCACACGTCTGCGGGCTGCAGCGGCGACTGGAAGTCGAAGGCCAGGGTGCGCCCGTCCGCGCCGAAGCTAAGGTGCGTGATCACGCCGTCGGGCAGATGCGTCACCGGCTCCAAATCGCCCTCTTGCAGGTCAAGCAGGAAGAGCCGGCTGTAGCCCTCGACGTTGACGGTTGCCGCAGCGGTGCGACCGTCCGCAGCCGTGGCGAGCAGTTCGATTTCGCCGGCGGCTCCGTCCAATTGGGCATCGAACCGGCGGGCGCCGGCGATCTCGACCAGCGCGCCAGTCTGCCAGTCCAGCCGGCAGACGGCGCCGCGGTCGTGGTCGCGGTCCGTCACCAGGTACACCGCGTCGCCGCGGGCGGCGAACGAGGCGTAGCGCGCCGGCGGGCGGTCCGCAGTCAGATGCCGTTCTTCGCCGGTTGCCAGGTCGTGCAGGTACAGTTCGATCTGCTCGCTGGCGACCGAATCCGCCGACACGGCATAGCGTCCCTCGCCGATCCAGGCGACGATGCTGCGCCGGCCTGCGCACTCGCACACCCGCCGCTCCTCGCCGTCGCGCAGGTCCATACGGTAGATGTCGAAGTCGACGTCGTTGCGCGCGTTGCTGGTATAGAGGATCTCCTGCCCGTCTGCGCTCCAGGCGCCGAAGGCATGGATGGCGGCATCGTTCTGCGTCAGCCGCCGCACCGCATGGCCGCCGGCGGCATCCGCGCCCGCGCCGTAGTTCGAGATCAGATAGAGCTGCTGGCGCTCGTTGCCGGCGTAGTCGCCGACCGCGATCAGGTGTCCGGCCTGTTCCGTGCCGTGCAACTCCCACACCTTGTCGGCGAAGAAGGTCAACTGGCGCGGCCAGGGATCCGCCGGGTTCGGCGCGGCGGCTGCGCTCCACGCCTGGAAGTTGCCGCTGATGTCCGTCAGGAACGCCGCGCGCTCCCCGTCGGGCGACAGCACAGGCATGAGTGCGCTGCGGATGTTGAGATAGCGGGCGAAATCGGCCATCGGTTTCTCTATGTCCCTTCCGTCTGTTCGGCTATTTCCGATAGTTGGAACCAGCGGTCGAGCGCGG
>JASGTU010000207.1 GCA_030058085.1 Chloroflexota bacterium | reverse complement strand
GCCGCAGCACCGGGCCGATAACCGCCGCGCCTAGCGCCTGTGTGCGCAAGCCCGGCGTGACCGCGTCGCCGCAGCCGATGACGCCGCCTGCCAGCAGGATCGGGTTGGCGACGGGCAGGCCGATCTTATGGTTTGGCGCCAGCTCAATCACGCTGCCCTCCGAAACAGACAGGCGAGGACGTGCATCATGTCTTGCTGCACGTCCTCGCCGGTGTACATGCCTAACCCAGCCCGCTCGACGGATATCCGGCAAACAGACCGGTTCAATACGCGTTACTCAGGGCGCGCTAGTTAGGACCGAAGCTGCCGATGATCTGATCGAACACAGGCTCCTTAGCCGCCCGGTTCGATTCCTGCGCCACCAGCGTCAGGACGTAGATCTTGTCGTTTGCAATCAACCCCACCACCTTGGCAAACGCCTTGGCGTTGATGCCCTGCGAACTGAGATCCGCAATGGCCGTGCCGCGCACGCCCGGCAGGTTGTTGACTGTCGCCGTGTTCATGTCCAAGATCTGGACATCGCCCAACATGGCGGCATTCGCCTCCAGGTTGGCCTGGATCAACTCCAGCAGCCATTCAGGCGTAGCGCCCGGCGCGTCGACTACGAACACGTTCAACGCCGTGGGCAGACCGCCGAACATGGCGCCCATCAGGTCGGTGACGTAGATGACGCCCAGCCCCTGCCCTTCGGGGCTGTCGAGGAAGTCGTTCAGCGGCCCAAGTTGGGCGCCCATGCCGAAGGTGTTCGCCAGGTTTTGGAACTGCGCGCCGCGCAGGTCCAGAGCCGACCAACCGCCCGGAACAGCCAGCGAGTAGCCGAGGTTATCATCCGTAACCACAGTGAAGCCCTGCGGCACCGTCACCTGCGGCGTGGGGATCGGGGTTGGGGTCGGCGGGACAGGCGTTTCGCCCGGTCGCGGGGTGGGCGTCGGTTCGGGGGTCGGAGTCGGCGTGGGTACCGGCGTAGGCGTTGCTGTCGGCTGCGCGCCCAGCAGGAATGACAGGTCTACCGGCAGCGCCGACAGGTCAATCGGCAGCGCCGCGCAGCCTGATAGCGCCAGCATGGCAACCAGCATGACGCCGGCCACGATAACTCTGCTTCTCCCAAAAGGTTTCTTCATTGCATCCTCCTTGGAGTGGTTGAAATGGAATTACATTTCTCGGTGGTTTTTTGCATCAGGCTGGCGTAATCCTCCAGCCCGACGTATTCCTGCGTGGCGAACCACGCCCTGCCACAAATCCGCAAGCCTACAGACGCAATTTCGACCGCTCTAGCACATACACTGCGCCGCTGTCGCTATCGCCCACAAGGATACCGCCTAGAAAAGTCTGGACAATGGCCTGGAAGGAGATCGCTGTTGGCGCTGTTGCGTATCCCAATGCCGCACGACGTTGGGGCGCCGCCCATAGCGCCGCATACACGCCGACCGGAACATACACGCCGGGGGGAGCGGTCGCTGACTCCGGCGGCGCGGCGGCAGCGTTCTCGTCGCGCACCACCGCCTGCTCCCACTCGCCCGTACGCTTGTAGTATACATAGATCACCGGGCTTTCGTCCAGATGCAACATCACTCCGCTTTCAAACGGCAAGAATACACCCATAGTTGCCGTAGCCCCTGCCGTCGGGCAGGCGAATTGCATGCGCGTCGTCTCGTCCATACTCAAGACAGTCTGCAGGAAGAATTCGTCTGCAACAGCAGTGCAGGTCACCACGACGTCCTCTGCGCCATCTGCGCCTACGGCGCCAGGCGTCTCCTGCACAGGTTGCGCCGTCGCTGTCGCCGTGGCGACGGGAGCCGGCGCGGTCGTGTATATCTCCCCTGCGGGGGTCGCGGTAGCGGACGGCGGTGAAATCACCGGCGCCTCATCCACCTGCGTCACCTCCGCAGGAGCGTTTTGGCCAGAGGCCAGCTGGGGCGGCGTTGCCGTAGGATTTGCCACCGCGGCGGTAACCAGCGCCTCATCGGTCGCCGGACTATCGAGCGCCCTCTCCTGCGGCTGCGATGGTTCCGGCGCGGGGGGCGTTCCACTCGCCGAGGCCGAGGGCATCTCTCCGCCCGGCGCAATATCCGTTTCACTAGCCAGCGAGCCATCCCCCCGCGCTCCCTCTGGAGGCAACTCGTCACGCGCCCCCAATCCGCCGCGCGACAACGTTAGGGCCAAGATGACGCCGGCAAGCAAGACAACGCCCGCTAGCACTCCCCAGCGGCGCAGATCGGTTCGCGTACTGGCACGCGCGCCGATCCGTTCTTCCTGTGGGGCTGCCTTTCGGCCTTGCCTTGAATCGCTATGCGAACCAGAAGGCGACGACGTCAACACAGACGACGCCCCCGAATACGAGCCGTCTATGCCCGCAGCGGCTACAGCGTCTGCCAACGTCAGAGTAGCCGTCGCGCCGTCTTCTCCGGGGCGCCCGGCATCCGCCGCGCCGCCGGCGCCCCGGCTCAAGGCTTCGGCCATCTCGTCGGCGTCGGCATAGCGGTCTTCGGGCTTCTTTGCCAGACTGCACCGCAGCGCCTGTACTACTTCCGCCGGCAAGCCCTGGAGCACCCGATCCTCGATCAGCACAGGGTCGTACACCTGGGCGTGCATGACCTGCGTCGCCGTGCCGGAAAACGGCACGCGGCCCGCCACGCAGCGGTACAACACCGTCCCCAGCGCATAAATGTCCGCCCGGCCGTCTATCGTGCGGCTGCCGGCGCATTGTTCCGGGGCCATAAACGCCGGGGTCCCAACCGTGCGGCCCGTACTGGTCAACTCCGGCGCATCCAAATAGCGCGCTACACCGAAATCCGTCAGCACCGGCACGACCGGATGCTCGACGGACTGCATGCGTACGCTGTGGGGATCGCCGGGGCGCGCCGGCTTCAGCAGGATATTGCTCGGCTTGACGTCGCGATGGACGACGCCTTGCCGGTGTGCATAGGCCAGCGCCTGCGCAATCGGCGCCAGCAGATTGCAGCTCTCCTCGGCCTGAAGCATGTGGCGCCTGCCCAGCAAGTCAGCCAGGCTCTCGCCCTCGACGAGTTCCATGGCGATATAGGCCAGACCGCCGGCCGCGTTGGCGCTCACCTGGTAGATCTGCACGATGTGGGGGTGGCGCAGCGCGCCCGCCATAAGCGCTTCCCGGCGGAAACGATCGCGCGCCGCCGGTTCCGCGCTGGGCGGCAGCACCTTCAGCGCCACGGTCCGCCCGGCTACCTGGTCATAAGCCTGATAGACGACCGCAGCCCCGCCGCTGCCCAGCCGGCCCTGTACCAAAAACCGGCCGATCTGCCTCCCTGTCAGATTATCCCAGGCAAGGCCCAATTCCGCACCTGCATCCGGGTCGAGCTTCACTACCTCACCCACTGCATTGAATGCTCCAGCCACTTCGGCAGTTCGCCGGGGATCCCTGCCAGGGGCTGCGCTTCACCGCCTTCAATCGGGACAAACCACAGACGCCAATAGCCGTCCCGGTCGGACATAAACGCCACATACCTGCCGTCCGGGCTGACGGTCGGCAGCCCATCCTGGGCGGTGTGCCAAGTCAGCCGCGTCACCGCCCCGCTGTCCAGGTCGAGGCGATAGACTTCCCAGTTGTCGTCACGGCCGTTGCTCATAAACACTACGCTGCGCCCGTCGGGCGTCCAGGTCGGCCTCTGATCGTTGCCGTTATCCGTAAGCTGCGTTCGGCCGCTCCCGTCCGGGGAGATCAACCACAGCCCAGGGGCGCCTCCCGCCCCATCCGTACCGTTCATGACGATCAGGTCTTGCGTCGGGTGCCACGCCGGGTCTTTGCCCAGACCCAGTTCCGTCGTGTT
Organism: Chloroflexota bacterium; assembly: GCA_030058085.1. GTDB lineage: Bacteria > Chloroflexota > Anaerolineae > Caldilineales > Caldilineaceae > JASGTU01. The sequence goes on along the minus strand of JASGTU010000207.1, from coordinate 3,897 downwards.
GCCGTTGCCGTCCGCCCAGATCAAATACACCCGCGAGCGCCCGTCGCCGAAACGCGTGCTGCCGAAGGCCAGCCGGTTGCCCATAGGGTTCCAACTGGGCGGACCGTCGCGCGAATCTTCAACGTATTCCGTGTAGCGAATGCTCCGCTCACTCGGATCCAGGCCGGCGTTAACGTCGAAGCCGCCCAGGCCCTGCATGTCCGGGCGCACGCTGTAGAACGCAACCATGCGACCGCTCGGATCCAACGCCGGCTGCGACGCGTCATCGACCAGCAATTGCGAACGCGGATCTGTTCCAAGCGTCATACGAAAGACGCGGTAACGGTTGTCCTCGAAGGTCGAGACGAGTAAACTGCCTGTCAACACGGCCAGCGTTTCGCGCCGCTGCTCCTCGGCGCATGCCGCAGCATACTGATTCTGCACCTCCAGCGCTTGCGCGTCCGCCAATAGCTCATAGGCATAGCCGGCCTGGATCGCCGCTTCACACACGCGCCCCTCGTCCGCTAGCGTCCGCGCGTAGTCCAGATATGCAAGCCGCAGGGAGCGTAAGGCCGCACGCTCCTCCTCCGGTGCGGCTTCAGCCAGAGTGTCGACCGCATCACGCAGCGTCGCCACAACCGCCAGATCGGGGAGCAGTTCCGATGCTTTCTCCAAATCGGACTGTGCATCATCCAGCCGTTCTTCTTCGATGGCGATCGCCGCCTGGCCCATAAAAGCCTCGGCCAACATGGCGGAGACCATCTCCTGCTCGAACTCGGGGTCGATGCGCTGCACAGCCACCAGCCACGTCACGGCCTCGTCCCAGTCTCGTTCGTTGAAGAGCGCCTGCGCCGTCTCCCAGGCAAAGTCGAGCGACGCCTCAAGCGGCGGCAGCGCCGTAGCATCGGCGGCAGGCGCTTGCTCAGCGTCGGCAGTCGGAGTCGCTATCGGCCGCGATTCAAGCGGCGTCCCGGCAGCCTCTGTTACGGCCGGCGTCTCCACCGCCGCAACGGCTGCCGGCGTTAATGTGCCCGCCGTTATTGCGCCCTCTTCACCGGCGTCGAATATGGGCAACACGCCGGACAGCAGCGTAATCGCCAGCATAGCCGTCAACGCCACCAGAGCCACACCGAGCAAAGCGATGCCCAGCCGGTTCGGGCGCTTGGTCCGCCCAGCGCTTGCCGCCACAGGCAACGATGCGGGAGTCGGTTCGCGGCGCCTGACCATTGGCCGCATCCCCTCCGCCGCCGGGATCGCCGGTCGTGAGATCGGACGCGCCGGCACGAGAATCTGGGCCGACGTCGTGCGAATTCCATCAGCCACAGGCAGCGAAGCCATCGTCAACGTCGCATCGGCCTCTTCCGCCGGCATCGCCTCGGCCATACGCGCCACCGCAGCCAGGTCCTCCGCCATCTCATTCGCCGTCTGATAGCGGTCGGCCGGCTCCTTCATCATAGAGCGGCGCAACACATTTACCGCTGCAGCCGGCAATGACTCCAGCACCTCCGTCGGGATCAGCAGCGGGTCATAGACGTGGGCGTGCAAAATCTGTGTGGTGGAGCCCACATAGGGCGTGCGTCCGACTAGACATCGATAGAGCACAGCCCCCAGCGAATAGATGTCGGCGCGCCCGTCGATCTCCTCATCGCCGGCGCACTGCTCCGGCGACATAAACGCCGGCGTACCGATCGTACGTCCGGCGCTCGTCAACTCAGGTGCGTCCATGGCGCGCGCTATTCCAAAGTCCGACAAAAGCGGCACAACCGGCCCGTCGAGAACGCTAACGCCGACAGGCTGCGGGTGTTCGTCTGTCGGCTCCTGCAACAGGATATTGCTCGGCTTCACATCACGATGCACGATGCCGCGCGCGTGGGCATAGCCAAGCGCCCGTGCGATCGGTTCGAGCAGTGCACAGGCATCGCGCGTGGCAAGCTTTTCACGCTGCTCCAGCAGATCGGCTAGGCTTCGCCCCGTCACCAACTCCATGGCGATGAAGAACAGCCCGCCTTCCGAAACCTGGCCCACCTCGAAGCCGCGCACGATGTTTGGATGCTCAAGCGTTATGGCGGTCTTCGCCTCGCGACGAAAACGCTCACGCGTTGTCGCATCCGCCCCGGGGTTAAGGATCTTCAACGCCGCCAGTCGCCCCGACTCCTCCTGACGCGCCTGGTAGACAGTCGCCATCGCCCCGCCGCCCGCCTGCCTGCCGACGACATAGCCCGCGATCGTGCGCCCCGTCAGGTTGCCGGCAACAAAGGCGTCTTCGACATCGCCTGCACCTTCAGCGCCACGGCCCGTTTCGTCGGCAGGCGCGTCCTCAGGCGCCGCCTGCTCGAACTGCTCTTCATTTTGCTCGAACGCGGCTGACGCCGATTCGTCAGGTTGTGATGCCTGGGACATAGTCGTGGACCAACCGCTCGCTAAGATGGTTTGCGGCAACATAACGCGTCAAACGACTGTCCGCTTTGTTGCCGACTCGCACTCCTGTTATAGTATGGCCATGCGCTACCGCGCTCCACATGCGGCGCATGGCGCGATCATTCTAGCATAGCGCAAGATCGACATCAAAGGGAGAAACTGTGAGTCGCTATGGAAGGCTGGTCTGCATTAACGGACCAAAAGCCGGAACCGCCTACGAACTCGCACAGGACGTCGTGCGGATTGGTCGATCGGCCGATTCCGATATCGTGCTGGAGGATCAATTCGCTTCGCGTCATCACGCGGAGATCCGCCGCGTCGAAGGCGCCTACCAGGTTTGCGACCTCAACAGCAAGAACGGCGTAGCCGTCAACGGCGCCCGGCTTCCTTCAGGAGGGTCGGCCTGGCTCGACGACGGCGGCGAAGTGCGCTTTGCTTCCACCTCATTCCGTTTTCACGACCCGGCGGCTACCGTCACCGCCCCGTCTCTCGTCGCCGTGCGCGAACCGGCCTTGCGCGTCGACATCGCCACGCGCCAAGTCTATGTCGATGGCGATCTTCTCGACCCGCCCCTCAGCGCCAAGCAATTTGACCTGCTCTGGTTCCTCTACCAGAGCCGCGGACGCGTCGTCAGCAAAGACGAGATCGCGCAGGCTGTCTGGCCCGAAGCCGGCGGAGATGTCTACGACGCCAATATCGACCGCATGATCAGCCGTGTGCGCAGCCGCATCGAGCCGGAAAACAGTGAAGAGCCGCGCTTCATTGTCACGGTGCGCGGCTACGGCTACCAGATGTTGCTCGAGTAATTCATCCCCTCGTCTCACAGCCGCAACGAGTAAGCTGTTGCGGCGCGTCCTGCTTTCCGCCCGCTTCCCATCCGTCCTGCCCGCCGCCATCCCGTAGGCCAATGGTCCGAAAGCGGTCTCGATTTACTCAGGCAATTTTAAGAAAAGGCCTGTACAATCGAGGGTGTGTCGCTGTACGCCATGCATTTGGTATGCAATGCATTTGGAACAGAAAGGCAACACGGATGAGCTACGGTTCACAGCTATCGACAGGCGCAGGCAGCGAACGCGCCCGCGGCGACGCATGGATGCCCGCCGCGTCCGCAGGAACCTATGCGCTGGAAATGTCCGACGTCATTCGCGCCGCCCAACTCGGCGATGAATATGCCTTCGGTCATCTGGTAAGCTACTATTTCTCGGCCGCACAGCGCCTTGCCCAACATATTTTGTCCACCGAAGAAGCCGCCGCCGATGCAGTCCAAGAGGCTCTCATTAAGGTGCATCGTGCTCTGCCCCGGTTCGAGGACGGCAACTTCCGCTCGTGGCTGCTGCGCATCGTCACCAACACCTGCTACGATCACCTGCGCAGCCAGAAGCGCCGGCCTTCGCTCAGTCTCGACGAACTAACCGACTCAGCGGGGCCGGACCTGCCCTTCCTGGCCACAGACGCACACCAAAATCCCGAGGCGGTTGTGACCCAGCGCGAAGAGATGGA
>JASGTU010000206.1 GCA_030058085.1 Chloroflexota bacterium | reverse complement strand
GGCGGGTATGATGTCGATCCGCGACGTGGGCGGCGCGATGCGGTCGGGGAGCGGCGAGACGTCGCGCACGAAGCGCCCTTGCATGCTCCACGGCCCGGTCCACACGATCTCCACGTCGATCAGGCGGCCACGCAGCGGTAGGTCCGAGTCGACGAAGACGAGCTTGTTCTGGCGCGTGCGCCCGCGCCACTTGCCCTTGTGATGGTCCTCGACGAGTATCTCTACGGTTTGGCCGAGTAGGCGGGCGTTGAGCTCGGCGCACACTTCCTCTTGTACTTCCTCCAACAGGCGATGGCGGCGGACCTTGACCGCTTCGGGTACGTCGTCGACGAGACGGCGGGCGCTGACTGTGCCCGGCCGCGGGCTGTAGCGCGCCAGGTGCGCCTTGTCCAGCTTCAGGTCGCGCAGAACGGCTACGGTCTCGTCGAAGTGCTCATCCGTTTCGCCGCAGAAACCGACGATGATGTCGGTGTTGATGGCGACGTTGGGGATGACGGCGCGGATGCGTTCGACCAAGGCGCGGTAATCCGCTTGCGTGTAGCCGCGCTTCATACGCTCCAGCAGCGCATCGGAGCCGGCCTGGATGGGGACTTCGATGTGTTCGCAGACCTTGGGCAGATCGCGCACGGCGTGCAGGATGCGGTCGGTCATGTAGTTGGGGTGGCTGGTGAGGAAGCGAATGCGCCACAGGCCGTCGATCTCATGCACCGCTTGCAGCAGGCCGGCTAGGTCGTCATTGGCGGGACTGGCATCGGGCGCGCCCTGGAAGGCCTCGACCGTGGCGCTGTTGCCCAGGTCCCCGCGCCAGTCGTAGCCGTAGCGGTCGACGATCTGGCCGAGCAGCGTGATTTCGCGCACGCCCTGGTCGACGAGGCCGCGGATTTCAGCCACGATCTCGTCGAGCGGGCGGCTGCGTTCGACGCCGCGACGGAAGGGGATGATGCAGAAAGTGCAGGCGTGGCTGCAGCCGTAGACGATGGGCACGTAGGCGGCAACAGGGGCTTCGCCGCCCAGGGCGAGATGTTTAATAGACTGGGCCGTACCGCTAGGCTGGGCTTCATCCTGGAGGCGATAGCGGCCGGCAAGCTGCTGCCGTTCGATCTCGGCCACTTCGGCGTCGATCTGCTCCTGGCGCAGATGGTTGATGAGCGGCGTCGCTTCGCTGGGCGGCATGAAGACGTCGACATAGGGGAGCGACTGCACAAGCTGCGGGCTTGGATTGACGCCCACCATGCAGCCCATCAGGGCGAGGGTGCGGTCTGACTGCGCTTGGCGCCACGGCTTGAGGCTGCCCAACTTGCCGATTGCCTTGTCTTCGGCGCTTTGGCGCACGACGCAGGTGTTGAGCACGACGACGTCGGCCTCTTCGAGCGTGGCAGTCGGGCCATAGCCGATCTTTTCCAACTCGGCGGCGACGTGGTTGCTGTCGGCGACGTTCATCTGGCAGCCGATGGTCCAGATGTGGTATTTCTTGGCGGAAGTTGATGCGCCGTCGGTGCTCACCTCGTGAGTGGCGACAGGCGCTGCATTGCGCGGGTTATCTTGCATGGCCGGCTCCTGTGCTCCGGTGTAGGCCGGGCAGGGTAAAGGTTCACGAATTCTGCAGGGTGTGATTGTAGGGGGACGAGGCGGGTTTGTCAAAGCCGGGGTGTGGGAAGCGCCTATTTCGGATTGGGGGCGCGCCACCTGTCACCCTGAGCAGAGCGAAGGGTCTGGGTTGCCGGCGAGCGCTTCGCTATGTAAGATGCTTCACTCCGCTTCTAAGGAACTGACGGCGCGAACAAAGTTGAGATGTTTCGCTCCGCTCAACATGACAAGAGGCGCGCGTAAAGGCGTTGCGTCAGTTTCTTGCCTTTCTTGAGACGCAAGTCTTGGGCTACTCAGCATGACAGGTGTGAGGAGCGAGGGTCTGCGCTTAGTTTCTGGCCGGTTTTGCGTTCGCCAGCCGTGGTTTGCTCAGCATGACGGGGAGGACTCAAATAGAAAGGCCTTCCAGGAAGTCGTTATCTTCCTGGAAGGCTTTGATGCGAGTCAGGGTAGGCTTACCGGGCTAAAAAGACGCTGGGAAGGCTGAGGCTGTGGTTCAGGATGCTGAGCGGCGCGCCAAGCGCGGAACACTGCCCGCTGAGGACAGCCGCCAGGTTGTCGCCGCCGGTGGGCGTTGAGGCGTTGCCCTGGCAGCTCAAGTCGCCGCTGACCAGGTTACTGCGCAGTACCACCGTGCTTGTGTTGTTCACAGCTTGCAGATCGCCGGCTACGACGGTGTTCTCGACGGCTACGCGGTCGCGGTTGCCGCTCAACACAAGGTCGCCCTTGACTTGCAGGCCGTTGAGCGTCGCCGCGTCGCCCTGCGTCAGTTGAACGCTGCCGTAGATTGTCGAGACTGCGGCGGACGTGAAGGATGCAGCCGCCTGGGCATTGCCCTCGACCCTGACGTTCGCCGCGCCTTGGGATTGGATGCTGCCGTCGACGGTTACGCTGAACGCACTCAGTTGTGCGCCGGAGCGAACCTGAATGTCGCCTAGCACCTGCGTGCCGTTGAGCGTGCAGCGTGCGTTTTGGGGGACGGTCACGCTGCGATAGGTCTCAGGGCCGGCGGTTCCCTGGCACGTCAGATCGGTTACGGGCGGGGCATTGGTAGGCGTGCCGCCGAAGGTGGAACACTGGTCCTCCAGACTGGCGGCTTGGTTGCGAGCGCCGATAGGCGGCGGGTAGTTGCTCTTGCACTGCAGGTTGCCGTCGATGCGGTTGTCGGTGATCGACGCGCCGCCGGAGTTGGAGAACACTTGGATGTTGCCGCCGACGACGTTGCGGCTGGCGTTGAGTTCGGCGGTGTTGGATTCAAACTGAATATCGCCGTCTACGTTGGCGCGGTCGACAAAGGCGCCGCCGCCCTGCTTAACCTGGATGTTACCGCCGACTGTGGAATTGTCCTGGACGGTGACTTTGGTCGAGCCCTCAGCTTGGACGTTGCCATCTACAAAAACGCCGCTGGCGTTGAGGGTGGAGCCCGTGCCGACGATGATGTTGCCGTTCACTGTCGTGCTGGTCAGACTGCACGTCGCGAAGTCGGGGACGACGACGTTCTCGTACGTGTTGCCGGTAATGGCGGATCGGCAGACGAAATCATCGCCGCCGCCGCCGGGCGGCGGGTCGACGACGGGCGGGTCGTCGCTAGGCGTGCCGTCGAATCCTTCGCACTGATCCTCGAAGCTGGCGGCTTGGTTGTTCCCGCCGGTGGGCGCCGGGTTGTTCTGCTTGCACTGCAGGTCGCCGTCGATGACATTGTTGGTGATGGATGCACCGCCGGAATTGGAGAAGACCTGGACGTTGCCGCCCACTGTGTTGCGGTTGACTTCAAGCATCTTGGCGTTGGATTCAAGCTGGATATCACCATCCACGTCGACACGGTCGACATAAGCGCCGCCGCCCTGCTTAATCTGGATGCTGCCGCCGACCGTGGAGTTTCCGTAGACTTCCACCTTGGAAGAGCCTTCGGCCTGGATGTTGCCGTCGACGCGGACGCCGCTGGCGTTGAGGGTGGAGCCTGTGCCGACTTTGATGTTGCCCTCTACGCGCGTGCCGGTGAGGGTGCAGGATGCGCCGTCAGGCACGTCGATGTTGTCTTTCGTCACTGCGCCGACTGCGCCGGTGCAAGTGTAATCGTCAGCCAGGGCGACAGAGAAGGCTCCCAAACTCAGGCTCACAGCTACGAGTGCGGCGATGAGGAGCGCAGAAACGCGAACCATTTAGTCTGTCCTTTCCACAGGCCCGTCCTGTGCTTAAGCAAAAATGTTGTATAGGCTTCCTAAAGAATCTGTCTAACCTTAGGAAGTGTACATGCGTGCAAACGCTTCTGCAGTAGGCGAAGTTCCGAAGACATAGCACGACCGGAAATTGTGGGAGGCGTGTGAGGGGTGGAAGGCGCTAGCCAAAGTTACTGCGCAGGGGATCGAGTGCGTCGCGCAGGCCGTCACCGAAGAGGTTGAAGCCGACGACGGTGAGCGTAATCGCCAAGCCGGGGAAGACGGCCATCCACGGGGCTGCATCCAGGTAGGTGCGACCGGTCGCCAGGAGGGCGCCCCATTCGGGCTGGGGCGGCTGCGCGCCGAGGCCGATGAAGCTGAGGCCGGCGCCAGCCAGCAGCAGCAGGCCGGAGCGCATGGAGGCCAGGACGATGATGGAGGAAGCCGTGCTGGGCAGAACGTGGCGGGCGAGAATGCGGATGTCGGATGCACCGGTGGCGCGGGCGGCTTCGACAAAGAGGCTGTGCTTAGCGGTGAGCGTGCCGCTGCGCACCAGGCGGAAGTAGGCGGGCGCGCCGACGATGCCCAGGGCGACGATTGTACTTTGCAATGAAGCCCCGAGCCGGGCGACGACAAGGATGGCGAGCAGCAAGGCCGGGAACGCCAGCCAGACTTCCATCAGGCGGGAGAGGATGCGGTCTATCCAGCGGTTGTAGTAGCCGGCGAGCACGCCCAAGGTGACGCCGATGCTGACGCCTATCGCCATGCCGCTGAGGGCCATAGTTAGGGCGATGCGTGCGCCAAAGACAACGCGACTGAACAGGTCGCGCCCCAGGTTATCGGCGCCGAAGGGATGCAGCCGCGAGGGAGGCTCTAGGGGGACGGCGACGCCAAGCTGTTCGGGCGGATAGGGAGCGATCAATGGCGCGGTAAGGGCGGTGGCGACAACGATGCCGAGGAGGACAACCCCAATCCACAAGCTGGCTGTGAAACGCAGGCGTGCACGCAGCGAGCGGGTTCGTATCGCCATCTCTGGGACGGCGGGCGCGGTGAGCCGCGACACGGGGCGCTCTTCGCCAGAGGAAAGGCGCACTGCCGAGGCGGGGCGTTTTAGGTTGGGGGCTTCGGTGTGAACGTCAGGCACGTTGTTTTCCAGCGTCCGCTGCATGGCGGCGCTTTACAGAGCGTTGGCGCCGGTGCGCGGGTCGAGCCACGCTTGGCACAGGTCGGCGATGAGGTTGAGCGAGATGTAGACAGCCGCGATCATGAGCGTCGCTCCCAGGACGACGGGGTAGTCGCGGTCGAAAATGGCTTGGACGGTCAGGCGGCCCAGACCAGGCCAGGCGAAGATGGTCTCGACAATGAAGGCGCCGCCGAGCAGATAGCCGAGCTGTAGGGCCAGCAGTGTGACGATGGGAATGGCGGCGTTGCGCAGGACATGCCGCCACATTACTTGGCTGCGGACGAGGCCTTTTGCGTAGGCGGTGCGCACGAAGTCCGCGCCGATGACGTCGAGCAGGCTGGAACGGACGAGCCGCGCCAGTACGGCTGCGGAAGGAAGCGAGAGCGTCACGGCAGGCAGGATGAGGTGCTTGGGGCTGTCGGCGCCGACGACGGGGAGCCAGTCGAGGCGCAGTGCGAAGGCCATGATCAGCAGCAGCGCAATCCAGAAGCTGGGTAAGGCCGCGCCGAGGGCTGCCAAGGCCATGAGCGCCGTATCCCAAAATGCCCCGACGTGGCGCACGGCTAGCCAGCCGAGGACAAAACCGGCGAGGCCGGACAGCGCAATCGAGGCGAGGGCCAGGGCCAGCGTAAAGGGAAGCCGCTCCAAAATCAGAGCGCTTACCGGCCGGTCGCTGATCATAGAGCGGCCTAGATCGCCGCGCAGGACGATGCCCGCCACGTAGCGCAGGTAGCGGACGACGACCGGCTCATCCAAGCCAAGCTCCTGGCGGAGCGCGGTCAACTGCTCCGCCGAAGCGCTATCGCCAACGAGGGTAAGCGCCAGGTCGCCGGGCGCGGCGTTGAGCATAAGGTAGGTGACGAAGCTGACGGCCAACAGCACAAGTGCTGCGGCCGCCAGCCGGTGAATGATGTGCTCGAACATGAGAACGGGCCGATCTATCCGGTCTATTCGGCCGCCTTTGCGTCGTTAACCAACATGCGGCCCATATAACCCAGGGTGATGCCTTCGACGCGCCGGGACATCGCCATGGCGTCTACCGGGTTGTAGAGGGGCTGCCAGGGGGCGTCTTGCATGATGATCTTCTGGGCCTCGACATAGAGTGCGTTGCGTTTGTCCTCATCCAACTCGCCGGCAGCCTGCGCCAGCAAATCGTCAACCTCGGCGTTACTGTAGCCGACGCGGTTGGTCGTGCCGATGCGATCGCTGGACAGGAAGACGTTGAGAGCGTCGGGGTCATTCCACTCGTAGCGCCACAGCAGCAGTTCGAAATCGCCCTGGGTGGTGGCATCCATAACGGCTTTGGAGTCCAGTTGTTGGATCTCGACCGGCACGCCGATGGCGAGGAACTGGCTTTGCAGCACGGTGGCGATGGCTTCGTTGGGTGCGCGTGTCGACGTGACCAGGCGGCCTTGAAGGCGCTGCCCGTCGCGTTCCCAGCCGCCGTCAGACATGGGGGAGAAGCCGGCTTCTTGCAGCAGACGTTTGGCTTCCTCAGGATCATAGCCGATTTCATATTCCTGCAGGGCGGGATCGAAGCCGGGCAGCGTGGATGGGAGCGGCGCAAAGGCCAGATTGCCCAGCCCGCCCAGGGCGAGGTCAAGAATCTGCTGCTTGTCCACGGCGTGAGACAGGGCGCGGCGCACGATGGCCTCGTCGAACGGAGAGCGGCGGACATTGAAGCCGAGGTGGACCAGGCCGCTGAGGACAGCTTCGTGAATATCGACCTGCGGGTCTTCTGCGAGCCTCTGCAGGTGCGACGGCTCGTTGATGAAGATCACGTCGACTTCGCCCGCGCTCAGGGCGGCGAGCTGTGTGGAAGCGTCGGGGATGACCTTGAAGACTAGCGCGTCGAGATAGGGCGCGCCGCGGTTGTCGACGGTGGGCGGGCCCCAGTTGTAGTCGGGGTTGCGGCGCAACGTGATTGATTGGCCCGCCTGCCAGTCGTCCAGGATGAATGCGCCGGTTCCGATTAGGTAGCCCTCGCCGGCATTGTCGAACTTGCCGGCGGAAGCGGGGCTGATGATGCCGGCGTAGGGCATGGCGATGGCGCTCCAGAAATTGGCGGCTGGAGATGTGAAGCGGAAACGAACTGTCAGCTCGTCGACCGCTTCGATGGCGTCAATCTGCTGAATGCTGGCATAGATGGGCGAACTCATGCCGGAAGCCTTGAAGCGCTCGAAGGTGAAGCGCACCGCTTCGGCGTTGAGCGGTTCGCCGTCATGAAAGGTCACACCGGACTTAAGCGTCATGGTAATGGTCAGGCCATCACCGGCGACGGTCCAACTATCGGCCAAGAAAGGCAACACGGCGTTGTCGATATCGCGAACGACGAGCGTGTCGAACAGATAGGGCATGAGCAGGCTGAGGCCGGCGCTGGGCGGTCCTTGCGGGTCGATCTTGGCCGGTTCGGATGTCATGGCTCGGACGAGGACCGCCTCCTTGGCCGGCTCAACGGCGACGGGGGGCGTCTCTTCGGAGGGGGTCGTCGCCGGCTGGGTGCAAGCGGCAAGCAGCGCGGCAAGTGTCAGAACCAATAGAATGGAGACGAACGCCGGGGCAATGCGACGCTGGTGAAGGGTCATGAGACGACTCCTGTTGGCGATGATATGGAGGGCGTATCGATCAACCGTGCGGCTAGTTGTGCGGCAACCTGTTGCCCTTGGCGGATGCAGTCCGGCAGCCCTACGCCGCGATACGGGCTGCCCGTGACAAAGATATTGGGCGGCAAGGCTTGTTCGATGGAAGTGACGAGATCGAGGTGACCGACGTCGTACTGGGGATTGCCACGCGGCCAGCGGTACAGCCGGTGGAAGAGCGGTTCTGCGCGGATGCCCAGCATGTCCGCCAGTTCACCGCGCACGATGTCGAGGATGGCGTCGTCGGGATGCTCTAGGGTTTCGGGGCTTCTGGAGCCGCCGAAAAAGACGCGCACGAGCGCATAGCCGTCGGGGGCGCGGTAGTCGAACTTGTTTGTGGTCAGGGTCACGGCGTTGATGGGCCGGCGCTCTGAACGGGGGACTACGAGGCCGAAGCCGTCGAGCGGGCGTTCCAACTCGCGGTTGCGAAAGGCGAGGGAGACTGTTCCCGTGCTGACATAACGGATGCTGTTCAACTTGGCCGCGGCCGCGGGAGTCAAGTCCGCCAGCAGATCGGCGGCGACATAGGCGGGCGTGGCCATAATCAATCCGTCGGCGATGAGTGTGCGCAGCCCTTCGGGGCCGTCCACGTCGATCTGGTAGCGACCGTCGGCGGCTGGTGTGATGGCGGACGCCTGGGTGCGACAGAGGACGCTGCCGGTCAGGCTGAGTTGGAGGGCGTCGATCAGTTCGTAGACGCCGCCGCGCATTGACATAAACGTAGAGGCGGGAGGGGGATCTGTCTGGGCGCCGTGACTGGCAGGCTTTGCGCCCGGACGCAGCGCGGCCAACATGCCTTTGATGAGGCTGCCGTGACGCTTTTCGATGTCGCGGAAGCGCGGGAAGGTCGCCAGGAGGCTTTGTCGGTCGGCTTCGGCGTTGTAGATGCCGGAAAGGAGCGGCTCGGCGATCTTGTCAAGGGCTTCGTTGCCCAAGCGGCGCCGCACGAAATCAGCCAATGTCTCGTCTTCTTCGTCGCGTTTCGGCCCGATGAACAGGTCCATGCCCATGCGCAATTTGCCGAGGGGCGAGATGAGGCCCGAGAAGGCGAAGGGCAGGAAGCGCGTCGGCACGATCAGGAGCACGCCGTCGGGCATGGGGACCGGCTTGCCTTTGTTGAGGACGAAAATCTTGCGTTTGGCGTCGTTTGTGCCGAGAAGGCGGTCGTCGAGCCCCAACTCGCGCGCCAACTGATAGGCCCAGGGCTTTTGTGTGATGAAGGAGTCGGGCCCGCCTTCGATGATGAAGGGCTGTTCGCCGTAACCGCTTACGGCGTCGGTGACGATCTTGCCGCCGAGTCTGGGGGAACACTCAATCAAGGTGTAGCGGATAGGCAGCGAGCTTTGCTCTGCAGCCTTTTGCAGATAGTACGCGGCGGCCAAGCCGGCGATCCCGCCGCCGACGATGACTACATGTTTTTCGCGATTCAGCGCCACGCTCATGTTTCCGTTTCTAGTTCGATGTGCGCACGGAGCCGGCGCGCGAATCAGAAGATTGTGGAGACGGTTGCGCCGCGCGGAACATAGGTGCAGAATGGCTCTTCGCCCAGGTATTCGTAGGTCATGCCATAGGCACGAGCGCGACAGCCGCCGCACACGTTTTTGAACTCACACAGTCCGCACTTGCCAGTCAACAAGTCCGGGTTGCGCAGTTCTGCAAAGAGGGGCGAGCCTTCCCATATTTCTTGAAAAGGCTGGGCGCGGATGTTACCTGCCTCGACGGGCAAGTAGCCGCAGGGAAAGACTTCGCCGCGGTGGCTGATAAAGCAGACGCCTGTTCCGGCTAAGCAGCCCTTGGTGGCGGCGTTCATGGGGTGACGCCCGCCCGGATGGCCCCCGTTGCCGTGACCGCGATGACCGCCATGCCCGTGACCACCGGCTTGGTCCTGGCGGTCCATGCTGCCAGGGCGCTGGCGCACGAGGCCCTGGCGCCGCTCTTGGGCTTGGCGCTGGCGCACGATGCGGAAATAGTGCGGCGCGCAGGTGGCCTTCAGCTCCAGGTCTCCTTCTTCCATTTCGGCGTCGTACATCCAGTTGAGGATGCGCTCATATTCCGCCGCCGAGATCTGTTGTTCATCAGCGATCTCGACGCCGCAGCCGACGGGGACGAGCAGGAAGAGGTGCAGCGCCTGTGCGCCGAGACGCTTGGCAAGGGCCAGCGTCTCCGGCATCTGGTGGGCGTTGTGATTGGCGACGGTGGTATTTATCTGGAAGGGGACGCCTACTTCGTTGAGATGCCGGATGCCGAGGAGAGCGCGGTCGAAGGCGCCGGCGCCGCGGAAGATGTCGTGCGTGGGGGCGTCTGCGCCGTCGAAGCTGATGCTGACGCGGGCTACGCCGCTCTCTTTGATCTTACGGGCAACCTCGGCGTCGATCAGCGTGCCGTTGGTCGCCAGGGCTACGATGAGGCCGGCGTCGGCGGCATGGCGTGCGATGTCGAAGATGTCGGGGCGAAAAAGCGGTTCGCCGCCGGAGAGGACAAAGATCGGGCGCGCGAAGGCGGCGATCTCGTCGATGAGCTTGAACGCTTCGTCGGTTTTCAGGTCTTGCGGCATCAGCTGGTCGGCAACCGTAATGCGCCGGCAGTGGATACAGGCAAGGTTACAGCCCGCAGTCGTCTCCCAAAAGACGAGGCGGGGTGGCGGGTAGTTAGAATTGTTCACAGAGAGCGCCTTTGTGTGCGATGTGAGCAAGCCTTGCAGTATCGGAGCCGGAAGGGAGGGCGGCAAGCGAAGGTCTCTTGCGTATGGTGGTCCGTCATGAAGACACGCTCAGCCAATTCTGAGAAAATCTAAGAATACCTTAGGGCATTAGGGCCGAGTATACTGGAATGCAGAGCTAGTGTCAAAGTGAGCTTGATGAGACTGAGACAAAAAAGGCGTTTGCAATTTCGACCATTTGTGCTATACTATAAGCAGTCTTAGCAATAGACGCGTATGGGGATGAAAGGTTTCGACGGGGCAGGAGGTTCATAGACTGCAAGCCGTAGAGCGTCGACTACGTTAAAAAGGCGCAAACACTACAAGTGCCAATAACACTGGCCGCGTCTTCAACTTCGGTTTCGCCAATGCTGCTCCGGCAGCGGTGGCCGCCTAAGTGAAGCGCCAGGTCCGCTAAACACGGACCTCGGCCCGTACCGGCGGTGCTCACAGGCCGGGCGGTAGCCGTCATATACTGGCGGGCTGCGGTTGCCAGACGCCGATAAGGCAGCCTAAGGCGATCGGCTAGTCGCACAAACTGATCCCAGTCGTTTGGAACAGGTGCGACGAAACACTAAAGAACGACTAAGCTTGTAGATGTCTATGGACGAATGTTTCGGACGCGGGTTCGATTCCCGCCATCTCCACCTCCGGCCCAGCACCTGCTGGGCCGTTTCTTTTCACGAAGGAGTCGTTGTAAACTGAAGTCATGAACCTCTATTCAGATGATATCGCCTATTTGAAGATGGGCAGCGATCGGCAGCAGGCCGCATTTATCACGGTGATCGAA
>JASGTU010000205.1 GCA_030058085.1 Chloroflexota bacterium | reverse complement strand
GAAAGACGCCGATCATGAGCAGGACCATCGCCCCGATGGCGAGGGTCAATTCGGGAAACAGTGGTGCGAGGCTGGCGATTTGGCTCATGTAAACGTCTCCTGCGCGCTAGCGTGCAAGCGCCGCAGCGGCGGTATTGATTGCGGCCTCGTAGTTCTGAACCAGCGCCTTCACCGAGGCGGCCGTCACATCGAGGATCGGCGCCGGATAGAAGCCGAACAAAATCGTGAGAATGACGAGCGGGGCCATGACGATGATCTCGCGCGGCGTCATGTCGGTGATCGCCTTCAAGCTCGCCTTCTCAAGCGCCCCGAAGATCACGCGCCGGTAGAGGTAGAGCATGTAGGACGCGGACAGGACCACACTCGTGGTGGCAAGGAACGCCACCCAGGTATTGGTCTTGAATGCGGCAAGCAGCGTCAGGAACTCACCGATGAAGCCGCTCGTCCCCGGCAGGCCGACGTTCGCCATGGTGAAGACCATGAAGCAGAACGCATAGATCGGCATGCGATTGACGAGCCCGCCGTAGGCCGCGATTTCGCGCGTATGCATACGGTCGTAAATGACGCCGACGCAAAGGAACAGCGCGGCTGACACGATGCCGTGCGAAAGCATCTGGAAAATCGCGCCGTCGATACCCTGCACCGTGAAGGTGAAGATGCCCATGGTCACGAAGCCCATGTGGGCCACGGACGAATAGGCGATCAGCTTCTTCACGTCCTCCTGGGCCAACGCCACCAGCGACGTGTAGATGATGGCAATAACGGAGAGCGCGAACACGAGCGGGGCAAGCTCCTGGCTCGCAATCGGGAACATGGGCACGGAGAACCGCAGGAAGCCGTAGCCGCCCATCTTCAGCAGAATGGCCGCCAGGATCACGGAGCCCGCCGTTGGCGCCTCGACGTGCGCGTCCGGCAACCACGTGTGCACCGGCCACATCGGCAGCTTCACCGCGAAGGAGGCGAAGAAAGCAAGCCACAGCCACCACTGCATCTCAGCCGGAAACTTCGTGCTGAGCAGCGTGATGACGTTGGTGGTTCCGGCGTGCCAGTACATCGCCATCATGGCGAGCAGCATCAGGAGCGAACCGAGCAGCGTGTAGAGGAAAAACTTGAAGCTGGCGTAGACGCGCCGCGGACCGCCCCAAACGCCGATGATGATGAACATCGGAATGAGGCTCGCCTCGAAGAACAGGTAGAAGAGCACGAGATCCAGCGCGCAGAAGACGCCGACCATCAGCGTCTCCATGACAAGGAATGCCATCATGTATTCCTTGACGCGGGTCTCGACGCTTTCCCAGCTCGCGAGGATGCAGAGCGGCATCAGGAATGTCGTCAGGATGACGAACAACATCGAAATACCGTCCACCCCCACCCTGTACGTGAACACGCCGAGCCAGGGCCGCTCTTCGACAAACTGGAAGTTCGCCGTCGTCGTATCGAAGTTGATCCAGATCAGCAGCGATACGGCGAAAGTGACAAGCGTCGTCCAAAGCGCGATGTAACGCGCGTTCTGAACTGCATCGCGCGGCAGAAAGGCGATGAACGCCACGCCGACGAGGGGCAGGAAGGTGACGAGAGAAAGAAGAGGTGCGTTGGCGACGTTCATAGCGGCTGCCCGCCCGTGAACATGAAGACTGTCAGGATGATCGCTACGCCGATCAGCATCACGAAGGCGTAGTGATAGAGGTAACCGGTCTGCAGGCGGATCACCCGAGCCGTGGTGTCGAGCACTCTGGCGGACACACCGTCAGGCCCAAGACCGTCGATGATTGCTCCGTCGCCGCCCTTCCAGAGCAGCCGCCCGAGCCAGAACGCAGGCCGCACGAACAGGCGGTCATAAAGCGCATCGAAGTACCAGGCGTTGAGCAGGAAGTTGTAGAGCGGACGGAAGGTCTGGGCCGTCGCCGCCGGCAACCAGGTGGCCGACATGTAATAGAGCCACGCGATGCCGAACCCGATCAGCATGGCGATCGTGGCCGACCATGCGACCCACAACGGGACGTGATGCATTTCCTCGAGGATGTGGTTGCCCGGCGCGGTGAAGAGCGCGCGGCCCCAGAACTCGGCGTAACCGCTGCCGATAAAGTACTTGCTGAAGGCGAAGCCGGAGGCCACTGCGCCAACCGCAAGCACAAACAGCGGAACCAGCATCACCGGGGGGCTCTCGTGTGGCTCGTGATGATGATCGTCATGGCCGTGAGCGTGCTGCCAGCGCGGCTCGCCGTAGAAGGTCATGAAGAACAGGCGCCACGAATAGAACGACGTCATCAGCGCGGCGATCACCAGCAGCCAGAAGGCATAGTTGCTTGGCGTGCCCGCCGCCCACGCGGCCTCGACTATGGCATCCTTCGAATGGAAGCCAGCAAACCCGATGAGATGCGGGATGCCCACGCCCGTCAGCGCGAGCGTGCCGATGAGCATCATCGCCCAGGTGATCGGGATACGGTTCGCCAGCCCGCCCATGTGGCGCATGTCCTGCTCATGGTGCATGGCGTGGATAACGGAGCCGGCACCAAGGAACAGCAGCGCCTTGAAGAAGGCGTGCGTGACCAGGTGGAAGATGCCGGCAGAATAGGCACCAACGCCGCAGGCCACGAACATGTAGCCGAGCTGGGAACAGGTCGAATACGCAATGACGCGCTTGATGTCGTTCTGCACCAGCCCGACAGTCGCAGCGAAAAAGGCGGTCACCGCGCCAATCAGCGTCACGAACTGCAGGGTCGTCGGGGCATACTCGAACATCGGGGACAGCCGCGCCACCATGAACACGCCGGCCGTGACCATGGTCGCCGCGTGAATAAGGGCGGAGACAGGCGTCGGACCTTCCATCGCGTCCGGCAACCAGGTGTGCAGCAGGAACTGCGCCGACTTGCCCATGGCGCCGATGAATAGCAGGAAGCAGAGCACTGTGAGGATGTCGACCTGGTAGCCCAGGAACTCCATCGACTTCCCGGCAAAGCCCGGCGCAGCGGCGAAGATGGCATCTAACTGCACCGTCTGGAACACATAAAAGGTGCCGAAGATGCCGAGGGCGAAACCGAAGTCACCAACGCGGTTGACGACGAAGGCTTTGATCGCAGCGGCGCTGGCCGATGGCCGCGTGTACCAGAAGCCGATGAGCA
>JASGTU010000204.1 GCA_030058085.1 Chloroflexota bacterium | reverse complement strand
TATGGTAGCGCATACGGGATTCGAACCCGTGTCTCTGCCTTGAGAGGGCAGTATCCTAGGCCACTAGACGAATGCGCCGTTCATTGTGCTGCTTGTTTGGCCTAGCGATGTGGCATTGTACGGGCTTAGCTGCGCTTTGTCAAATTCAGTTCCCTTTAACACGGTACGCGGTACGGCAGGAAAGCGGGGTCGGGCGCCGCGCGTCACAGCAGCAGGGCGCCTTGCTCAAGCACTGTGCGACCGTCAATGTTGACAGCGCCCTCTTGGCGCAGGTCCTTGACGATGTCCCAGTGTATGGCGGACTGGTTGACGCCGCCGCACTCCGGGTAGGCCCGTCCGAGTGCAATATGCACTGTACCGCCGATTTTCTCGTCGAAGAGGATGTCCTTGCAGAAGCGGTTGATGTGGAAATTCGTGCCAAAGGCAAATTCGCCCAGCAAAGAAGCGCCCGAATCGGAGTGTACGATGCGCTGCAAGTAGTCGTCGTTAGTCGACGCCGACGCGCTGACGAGACGGCCGTCAGTCCAGGCTAGGCGTATGTCATGCATGAGCCGACCGCCCAACACGCCAGGAAATTCGAAGTAGATGTGGCCATTGAGCGTGCTGTTCACCGGCGCGGTTAGAATCTCGCCGTCGGGCAGGTTGAGCTTGCCGTCCAGGACGAGCCACTTACGGCCGGCAACTGAGAAGCGGAGGTCCGTCTCGCGACCGACGATGTGCACCTCGCGCGCGCCCTGCAACTTCTCGGTCATCGAGCGCCATTCTTGCGCGGCTTCTTTCCAGTCGAGCAGGCAGGCGTCGAAGAACATGTCCATCATCGATTCCAGGTCGGTCTCGGCTTGTTGGGCAAACGACGCATTGGGCACACGCACCAAGCACCAGCGCGTCTTCTCCCAGCGCTGGGCTGATATTACGCCCATCGCCTTCTGATTAACCGCCAGTACGTCGCCGGGGATGCCGGCAAGTTCGTAGAGGTTGTGCGCCCCGCGCAGGCCTATGTAGACGTCGGCCCATTCCATGCCATACGCTTCGATTTCGGGCTCCCAGCTAATCTGGTTGACGTTGCCGTAGCGCAGCAGCGTGTGTCGCAGCGTCTCGGAGAGAAACTGCACTTGGGGATAAGCGCCGGCCTTGACTGCGGCTTCGTAGACGCCGTGCACGAGCGGCAGCGTCTCCGGTTCGACCATAGCGATCATGACGCGCTCGCCCGGCTTGACCGCAGTCGAGTAGTTCACTAGGATGTCGCCCAGTTGCTTCCAGCGCTTGTCCATACTCCGCTCCTCGCGCCGCCCGCCTGCCCGGCTACGGCGATTACCGGCCTCAGGCGCGCAACGCCCGCACCTTGTCCATGAGGGCATGTACGCGTTGGACGTCTACGTCGTTCCAGATGTAGCCGTCCTGCTTGAAGAAGGTTCCCACGACTGCGCCGTCCGCGATTGCCAGCTGATCGCCAACGTTGTCCGGGTTGACCCCGGTATTGGCGAAAACGGGCGTGGCGGGGATGGCGTCCTTGACGAGCTTGAGCGTCGACAGCGATGTCCCCGCGCCGGCTGTCAGCCCAGACACGCAAATGGCGTCCGGTTGGGTATTGAACACCGTGGAGCGTGCGATGCTGGCAGCGTCACGCGCCGCGAGGTAGGCGGCGGCTTCCGGCACGATGTTGAAGAGCAGCTTGACATGTTGGCCGTGGACCGCGTGCTGGTGGCGGATCACCGCTCCGCAATTGGTGTTCCAGAGCCCGAAGTCGCTGGCGTAGATGCCGGTGAAGATCTCGCGGACAAAGGCGGCCCCGGTCGCAACCGCTAGATCGATGGACGCAGTCGGGTCCCACAGCACGTTGACGCCGAAGGGCACGCGGACGTCCGCGCGCAGCTCGGCGATGATGCGCGCCATACACGCGGTTGTGATCGGCTCTACGGCGGTTAGGTAGGGCAGGCTATACTCGTTGGAGAACATGACGGCATCGACGCCGCCCTCCTGCAGCGCTTGCAGATCGGCGCGCCCTTGCTCGACGACCCACTCTAGGCCTTTTACCGGATCATAGCCGGGATCGCCGGGCAGCGCATGCAAATGGCACATCGCAATCACGGGCTTTGTCACCCCAAATAGCTCTTCGATCCAACCCATTTTCTTGCTCCCTGTTCGTGTTGAGATGGCGAAATATGATTGAGGGTAGCGCGCTACGCCAGTTTATGCAGTTCGTGCATCGCCTGTCTGTTCTGTTGATAGAGGCGCAGGTAGATGTCGTGATACCGATCATAAAGCGCTGCCAACGCTCGGTTTGGCGTGACGGTGCGCGCATTGGCTAGCCAGCCGTGGATTGCGTCCGGCGCGTCGAACAGGCCGGCGCCTAGCCCGGCGAGGAAAGCGTCGCCATACGAGGCGCCCAAGACGACGGCAGGGACGGTCTGCTGCACTTGGCAGATGTCGCTGACGATCTGCAGCCACAGATCGCTCTTGGCGCCTCCGCCGACCGCGATGACCTCGCTAGGCATAGCCTCGATGCTGCGCATCACGTCCAGGTGGTGGCGGACGCCGTGACCGATGCCTTCTAAGGCGGCGCGGTAGAGATGGGCGCGGGTGTGCGCCAGCGTTAGTCCGAAGTAGACGCCACGCGCTCGCGGGTCGTTGATGGGGGTGCGTTCACCACTGAAGTAGGGGACAACGACCAAGCCCTCCTAACCGGGAGGAACGGAAGCGGCGGCTGTGGTGAGTGCGGTGTAGGCGTTTTCACCGCCTGCCTCTTCGGCCGCCGCCAGGTCCGGCGCAAGCTGATCGCGGAACCAACGTGTGAGTGCGCCGCTCGTCGCCATGCCGGCGAGCAAAGCCGAGGTCCCCTCAAACAGATAGGGCGCGGCCCACAAGCGTTCGTCGGT
>JASGTU010000203.1 GCA_030058085.1 Chloroflexota bacterium | reverse complement strand
CAATCCATCTCTAGTTTGCTGTCCGAATCCTGTCACTTCCTGTCTATCCTACAGGATGCCTGACAGGTTAGGCGGTGCGAAGGCTTCTCCGGCACGGCAGGAACGCTGGTTAAGCAGGCTGTTCACCTATTCGATCACAAAACAGGGCGTCCCCTCTGCCGCCGCAGCGGCAGAAACTCAGATGGATGGAACTCGGGGAAGTGCAGGGGTGTAATGGCGCGGCGGACGACTCAGTGGGTCACCCAGTCCGGCCAGTTGATCGTCATGCCGTCGCAGCCGGCGTCCAGCACGCGCTGGATCAGGGCGAGAACCTCGCCGCGCTCGTCGAGACCCCAGGCGCGCACTTCCGGCGTGACGTCCCGAGCCTGCGCAACCTGCTGCGCAGTGACCGTTTCCGCCGCCGGACAGAGTTGGAACAGGCCGAGATCGCGCGCCTGCGCCAATGCGCCCGCGTCGATCTCCCTCACCAGCCAGCCCAGGCGCATATTGCGGTCGATGGCGCGCATGGCCCCCAGCGCAGCGGCGGAAAACGACGTGACGATGCAGCGCTCCGCCAAACCGTGGCGCAGGATGGCGGCATGGATCGCGGCGGGCAAGCCTGACGCCGCGCCCTTGATCTCTATGTGGTAGGTCAGTTGGTCCCCAAAAAGCGCGAACAGGTCTTCGAGGCGCAACATGCGCTCACCGCCGAAGAGGTAGGGCGAAAACCACGCGCCCATATCCAGCGCCGACAACTCCGGCCAAGACATCTCCTCGACGACGCGCGCGCCGTGCCCATAGCGCGTCAGGTCGCGGTCGTGACAAAGGACGATCTCGCCGTCGGCGGCAAGTTGCGCGTCCAGTTCGACCTCGTCTGCACCCATCGCCGCGGCGAGGCGAAAGGCTGGAGCGGTGTTTTCTGGCGCATAGGCCGAGGCCCCACGGTGGGCGATGATGCGGAAGGCGGCGGGTACAGCGATGGGCAGCGGCATGGCGTCTACTCCGGTTTGCGGTTGATGAGGATGGCTTCGGTTAAGTGGAAAGCGAGCTCGCCGGCATCTTCGACGAGCTGGAAATAGGCGGCAGCGGAGGGCGGCGCGTCAAGCAACATCCTGCGCAGTGCTTCAATCGTCGCGGCGGAGGCGCCCATGCGCTCGGCCCAGGGCTGGAACGCCATGCGCTTGGGGGCTGTCTCGGCATGGAGCACGTGGAAGCCGGCAGCGGCGAAGGCTGCGCGCCACTCGTCCACGCTGAGGGCGCGGTGGTGGCTGGGGTCGCGCAGCTTCTCCAAGCGGTTGACATACTCGCCCGCGTCGCCTTCGGGCACGACGTTATCGACCACGGCGAGGAGGCCGCCGCCACGCAGAACGCGCGCCGCCTCCGCCACGAAGCGATCTACGTGCGGAAAGTGGTGTGGCGCGATGCGGCAGGTCACCAGGTCGAACTCGGCGGCGGCGAAGGGCAGTTCCTCGGCGTCCGCCGTCTGCAGCGTCACGTTGGCGATGCCCTTCTCGGCGGCAAGTCTAGCGGCGACGGGCAGCATCTCCGGCGTGATGTCGGTAGCGACGACGTGGGCAACGTGCGGAGCGAAGGTGAAGGCCGTGTGCCCGGCGGCGGTGGCGACGTCGAGCACGCGCCAGCCCGGCTGCGGCGCGACCAGCTCGACCAGACGGCCCAGACTGGCGCCTTTAGCGTGGACTGTGCTCGTGGCATAGGCGGCGGCATGTGAGCCGAACTGGGCGCGGACTTGCTCTTTGCTCACGGGTTCTCTCCCTGCAAGGTTCTAGCAATAGTTTACCACGAGACGCGCCGCGAAATGAACAGCACCACCAAAAAAAACGCATCTCATGCCGCACTTGACAAGCGAGCGGCCCTATGCGACAATACCCGTATACCCCCCCCAGGGGGGATGGGTTACCAAGAAAGAGACCGGCATGGACGACGCAACCAAACAGGCTGTAGCAAGACGACTCGCCAGCGCAGGCGGGCACATCAAGGGCATCGAACGCATGGTGCAGGACGACGCCTATTGTATCGACGTCATCCGCCAGATCCAAGCCGTGCAGGCCGCGTTGAGCAAGATCAGCACGATGGTGCTGGACAGCCACCTGCGCACCTGCGTCACGACCGCCATCCAGGGGGATGACGCCGACGAGCGCGAGGCAATGCTGCAGGAGATTACCAGCGTGTTCGACATGTCGCGCAAGTTGTGAGGTGATGTGCGTCACACGTCACGAGTCACACGTCACGAGTCACAATTAATGCGTGACGAGCGATGGGTTACTCGTTACTCATTACTCATTACTCGTTATTCATAGTTCAAGTTCAACCAAGGAGAATTCGCAAATATGACCGCCAAGACCTTCGAGGTTCCCAATATCAGTTGCGGGCACTGCACGCACACCATCGAAATGGAGGTGGGCGAATTGGACGGCGTGCGCAGCGTCCGCGCCGACCAGACCACCAAGCATGTGACGGTCGAGTGGGACGAGCCCGCTACGTGGGAGCAGATCGAGGCCTTGCTGGAGGAGATCAACTACCCGCCCGCCAAATAGACTGAACGCGGGGCGCAGTTCACGAGCGGCATCCCTGCCGCTCCTACAGGCATCCTGTGCTTTGCGTCCTTGACATCTGTTGCGGTTTGCAAGCATTACGGCAAGAGGTGTGTTCGCTAAGTGTCTGTCATTCTGAAGCGAGCGTTAGCGGGCTGAAGAATCTGGTTGGCTCAGCGGCAGAGATGTTTCGCTCCGCTCAACATGACAGAGTGCGTATTTGGCGATCAAACCAGCAAGCCCTGAGCGAGAAGTGAGGTGCGAATGGCCGAAACCAAACAGGTCACATTGCCGGTGGTCGGCATGACGTGCGCCAACTGCGTGGCGTCGGTCGAACGCAACAGCAAAAAGGTGGAAGGCGTGACCGACGCCGCCGTCAACTACGCCAGCGAAAAGGTGACGGTGGTCTTCGATCCGTCCATCGCCAACGCGCAAGCCGTGACCTCCGGCGTCATCCAGCGGGTCAAGGCCGCCGGCTACGACGTGCCCACCGCTACGGAGGAACTCTCGCTGCTGGGCATGACCTGCGCCAACTGCGCTGCCACCATCCAACGCCGCCTAAATAAGGTCGACGGCGTGATCGAAGCCACGGTTAACTACGCCAGCGAAAAGGCGACGGTGCGCTATGTGCCGGGCGCAGTCACCCATGCCGACCTGGTCGCAGCGGTGCGCAAGGCGGGCTACGACGTGGTCGAGACCACCGCAGCCGAAGACCTACAGGACGCCGAGGCCGCGGCGCGCGCCGCCGAACTGCGCCACCAATGGACGCGCCTTATCGTCGGCCTGGTCTTCTCGACGCCGCTCTTCCTGCTCAGCATGGGCCGCGACTTCGGCTTGCTGGGGCACTGGGCGCATGCGCTGTGGGTCAACTGGCTCTTCTTCGCCCTGGCGACGCCGGTCCAATTCTACGTGGGCTGGGACTACTACGTCGGCGCGTACAAGAGTCTGCGCAACGGCAGCGCCAACATGGACGTGCTGGTGGCGATGGGCTCGTCCGTGGCCTACTTCTACAGTGTCGCCCTGCTCATCGCGCTGAGCCTGGGCAGCGAAGCCCTGGGCGTGCACGTCTACTTCGAGACGGCCGCGGTGATCATCACGCTGATCGTGCTGGGTAAGCTGTTGGAGGTGCGCGCCAAGGGCCGCACCAGCGAGGCGATCAAGAAGCTGATGGGCCTGCAGCCCAAGACAGCGCGCATCGTGCGCGACGGCGCCGAACTGGACATCCCCATCGCAGAGGTGCAGCGCGGGGACGTGGTGATCGTGCGCCCCGGCGAGAAAATCCCGGTCGACGGCACGGTGGTCGAGGGCCATTCCTCGGTGGACGAAAGCATGATTACCGGCGAGAGCCTGCCCGTAGAGAAGCAGCCCGGCGACAGCGTAACCGGCGCCACTATCAACCGCCAGGGCCTGCTGCGCTTCGAGGCGACTCGCGTCGGCAAGGAGACCGCGCTGGCCCAGATCATCAAGCTGGTGGAACAAGCCCAGGGCAGCCGCGCGCCCATCCAGCGTGTGGTCGACCGCGTGGCGGCCTGGTTCGTGCCCGCGGTGATCGGCCTGGCACTGCTGACGTTCGTCGTCTGGCTGGCGATGGGCGCGGGGTTTGTGCCGGCGTTGCTGCGCCTGATTGCGGTGCTGGTCATCGCCTGCCCGTGCGCCATGGGGCTGGCGACGCCGACCTCGATCATGGTGGGCGTGGGCAAGGGCGCGGAGCAAGGCATCCTCTTTAAGAGCAGCGCCGCGCTGGAAGAAGCGCATCGCCTGCAGGCCGTCGTGCTGGATAAAACCGGCACCATCACACGCGGTGAGCCGTCCATGACCGATCTAGCGGTGAGCGGCTCGTCGCCGTGGACGCGCGACGAGTTGCTGCGCCTGGCAGCCTCGGCGGAGCGCGGCTCCGAGCACCCGCTCGGCGAGGCGATCATCGCCGCGGCGCGGGAACAGGGTCTGGCGCTAAGCGAGCCAAGCGCGTTCGAGAGCATCCCAGGCCACGGCATCGCCGCCACAGTGGACGAACATCGCATATTGCTCGGCAACCGGCGTCTGATGGCGCGCGAGCAGGCGAACCTCAACGGGCTGGAGCCGGAGGCGGATCGCCTGCAAGCCGACGCCAAGACGGCCATGTGGCTGGCGGTGGATGGGCAGGCCGGCGCGCTGATCGGGGTGGCGGACACGATCAAGGACGGCTCGCAAGAGGCGGTCGCCGCGCTGCACGACCTGGGGCTGACGGTGGTCATGCTCACGGGCGACAACGAGGCGACGGCGCGCACCATCGCCCAAGAGGCGGGCATCGACCGCGTCTTTGCCGAGGTGCTGCCCGGCGACAAGGCCAAGTTCGTGGCGCAGCTACAGCAGGAAGGGCTGCGCGTGGGCATGGTGGGCGACGGCATCAACGACGCGCCCGCCCTGGCCCAGGCGGACGTGGGCATCGCCATCGGCACCGGCACGGATGTCGCCATGGAGACGGCGGATGTGACGCTGATGCGCGGCGACTTGCGCAGCGTGCCCCAGGCGATCCGTCTGTCCAAGGCGACCATGCGCAACATCAGGCAGAATCTGGCCTGGGCTTTCGGCTACAACGTGGCGCTGATCCCGATCGCCGCAGGTGTGCTGGCGCCGTTTGCGTGGGCGCCAGGCTTCCTGCGCGAGCTGCACCCCATCCTGGCAGCAGGGGCGATGGCCTTCTCCAGCATCAGCGTCGTGACCAACGCGCTGCGCCTGCGCCGCGTGAAGCTGTAGCGCTTTTCCTCGCAATGAACCTATCGCACGAAGCCCCCAATGCCTCGTGCGATAGGCGGACCTTCTCGTGTTCTCCGCACATCTCGCCGCTCTGGCTGCGTCTCGTTGCGCCATCAACGGCTAGCCCTCACCACAAGACGGGCCTTATACCAGCTTCTTGGACGATCGATGTGTAAGAAGCGCCCCTGGGATCGCCGGCATCTTTACCGGCATTCTCGCCTGCGCCTTTGCCGCCAGGGATGGCGGCGTTCCCGACGTCTACGAGTAAGCGCGACGAGTTGGCCGACACTCTAGGATGCATCCCCATACGACGCAGCCGTAGCGCGGATTCCGAGCGCGCGGGCGCGCTCTCATGTGATTCTGGCCTCGATTCTCCCTGCACGCTTTTGGTTCTTTTTGCAGCGCTCGGCTAATGTTATTTCAGACGGCTCAAACGACAGTCATGGGAGGAGTTCCTTCATGCATCACGTCTCTCTAGATGGCGACTGGCAGCTCACCTACTTTCGCGAAGGGGAATACGCTGTCCGTCATCCGGATGACCTGGCAGCCGCCGGCGCGCCCGCGGTTACGGCACAGGTCCCGGGCAACGTGGAGTTGGACTTGCAGCACGCCGGGGTCATCCCTGAGCCGTTCTACGCCGGCAACATCCGCCGCCTGCGCCCGTTCGAGTTCTACGAGTGGTGGTACACGCGCGAGTTCGATGTGCCGGCTGCGCCCGAAGGCCATGGCTGGCGCATCGTCTTTGACGGCCTGGATACGGTGGCGACCATCTGGATCAACGGGCATGAGGCCGGCCGGTCGCGCAACATGCTGGTGGAGCATTCTTGGGACGTGACCGGCCTGCTGCGGCCCGGCGAAAGCAACCGCATCGCCGTGCGCATCGGCTCGCCGCTAAACTACGCGCGACGCTTCCGCTACGACGCCGTTACCGTGGGCCCCGAACATCGCCATGAGATGCTCTTCGTGCGCAAAGCCGCGCACATGGGCGGCTGGGACATCATGCCGCGCGCCATCTCGGCAGGCATTTGGCGTTCGGTTCGCCTCGAAGCGCAGCCGCCTGCCGCCATCGAGCAGCTCTACTACTGGACCGCAGCCGTCGACGCAAACGGGGCTACCTTGGGCGCGAGCTTCCAGTTCCGCACCGACGCGCCTATGCTGGACGGCTTCGCGATGCGCTTCCACGGCGTATGCGGCGACCACGAGTTCGACTATACCTGGCCCGTGGAGTTCGTGTCCGACCGCTGCCGGATCCATGTGCCGGACGCCAAGCTGTGGTGGCCCAAAGGATACGGCAGCCCGAATCTGTACACGGTGACGGCCCAGTTGCTCCACGACGGTCGGGTGATCGACGAGCGGGTGGAGCGCATAGGCATTCGCCGGATCGTGGCGGACCGCACCGAGTTCGCGGGCGCATCGACCGGCCCGGCGAGCATGGGGGCAGGGCTGCAGCGCTTTGACGCGCCGCCGGACCCCAAGAGCCATTTCGTCTTCTATGTCAACGGCGAGCCGATCATGGTCAAAGGCGCCAACTGGGTTCCGCTGGACGCATTTCACAGCCGCGACGCCCATCGGGTGGACGATGCCGTGGCGCTGTTCGACGATCTGGGCTGCAACATGATCCGCTGCTGGGGCGGCAATGTCTATGAGGACCATCGCTTCTTCGACCTGTGCGACGAGAAGGGCATCCTCGTGTGGCAGGATTTCTCCTTCGCCTGCGCCTTATATCCGCAGACCGAGGACTTCTTGGCGCAGGTTCGAGAGGAAGCAGAGAAGGTCGCCGTGAAGCTGCGCAACCACGCCTCGCTGGCCCTGTGGTGCGGCGATAACGAGATCGACGAGTTCTATGCCAACGCGGCGCTGCCGCCATCGCGCAACCGCCTCACCCGCGAGACGGTTCCACAGGCGCTCCACCGCTGCGATCCCTACCGGGCTTACGTGCCCAGCTCGCCCTACATCCCCCCTGCCCTGGAAGACGCAGAGGTTGTACGGCATCGGACGCCGGAGCAGCACCTGTGGGGGCCGCGCGGGTATTTCAAGAGCCCGTTCTATACGCAGCACAGCGCCCACTTCATCGGCGAGATCGGCTATCACGGCTGCCCCAATGTCTCCTCGATCCGCCGCTTCATTTCGCCCGAGTCGCTTTGGCCGTGGCATGGCGCGGACGGCAGCAACGATGAATGGCAGGTGCACGCCGTCTACCACTGGCAGCACCAGGCCATCGACCGCGACCGCATCCAATTAATGGCGAACCAGGTGCGCGAGTTGTTCGGGGAGATCCCCGAGGACCTTGAATCGTTTGCGCTTGCCAGCCAGATCAGCCAGGCGGAGGCCAAGAAGTTCTTCGTCGAGTCCACGCGCCTGCGCAAGTGGCGCACGAGCGGCATTCTCTGGTGGAATGTGCTGGACGGATGGCCGCAGTTCTCCGACGCCATCGTGGACTATTACTTCGCCAAGAAGCTGGCATACCACTACCTGCGGCGCGTGCAGCAGCCCATCGCCGTGATCATCGGGGAGCCGGGCGTCGACAAGTACCTGCCCGTGGTGGTGAGCAATGACAGCCTGTCCGCGGCCGAAGTGCGCTACCGCATCGAGGACGCCGGCAGCCGCGAGGTCGTGGCATCCGGCGCGTTCACCGCGCCCGCCAACCAGAACTGGCAGGTGGCGAGGCTGCGCACCTATGCCAGTGACTGCCGGCTCTACCTGATCCGGTGGGAAGTTGGCGGCTGCGAATTCGGCAACCACTACGTAGCGGGGTATCCGCCCTTCTCGCTGGAGCGCTATCGCGCCTGGCTGGAAGACATCGCCGCCCTGCCCGGGGGCCCTCTGGGCGCCTTTGACGCAGCAACGGTCGCGCGCTAGGCCGCCTCGACGCGCTGGCGGATCACGCGGGACGGTTCTCCCTGCCCCAGCGAGGCGAGCTTCTGCACGGGCACGCGCGGCACGTTGAGGTGGATGTCGATGCGGTCGAGGATGGGGCCGGAGATGCGCTTCTGATACTTGCTGATCATGGAGGCCGTGCAGGTGCAGGGCTTTTCCGTATCCCCGTAGTACCCGCACGGGCAGGGGTTGGCCGCTCAGGCTGGCAGCAGTCCAGGACAGAGAGGGGCAGGCGTATCTGGCAGAACGAGGCTTCCAGGCAGAGACCTGGCGGACCTATCGCCTAGGCTATGGTCGGGCTATTCGTTTCGTGGGTTCGCAGTCGGGCAGCCGAAGGGCGGAAGTCCTCGATGATTTCGTGGCTGCTCACGATCTCAATAGCATGGACTGTACTTGAAGAGAGACTGTCCGTGCTTGTGCAGTGTAAACAAAGTGCACTTCAGGGGCGAACACCCGAGAAACATATGTGAAAGACGATCAGACGTTCGAGGATAAACGAGTAAGGCGTCTGAATACCGAGTGGCGAAGTGCTCACTTACATCTCCACACCCTTTGAAATTGCAGCAAACTCTGAGCTATATCTCCCAAGCCTGTTTCCCGTTACAGGAACGATCATCACGACTCTTCCGCCGCATAGGGGGTATGGGATGTCCATCCCAAATCTGCCCAAACCTATTTCAGTTCATCCGTAACCGGCTGTTTCACGAATCCTCGCCATTCGCGTTGACTGAGGTTTGGTCTTCTGACAATTCCTTGGCCATCATTTCCTTGCAAAATTATGGTTGTCTAACGACGGTCACTATCCCGTTCTCCACTAGGCGCCTGAATTGGCTTTGTATTTGTTGAGGTAGAAGACCGCCGCGAATGAGTACGCCGAGCTCCATATTGAGGTTGAGCGCATGGCCAGTGAGATTGGCGCTTGAGACAAACGCGAGGTCCTGGTCCGCCAACGCACATTTGACATGCATTTTTCCAGTTCGGTCGCCAGGACCGAAGGGACGGGCATCATGGCGCCAGGTGTAGATGGTCGCATTGCGGCGTACCTCCTCACCCAGCGCCGCAACAGTATCGTAGTCTCCGTTCTTGCTGCCTGAGCCTTCCGTCTCGATGCAGATGCGGATAAACACACCCCGTCTGGATGCAGCAACTAGCGCGGCCGACACGGCCGGCGCCATGTACACCGCATAGCTCATCAAGAGGAGTTCGTGCTGCGCCGCCTCTATGACCTGCAGCAGCGCCTCATCTGTACGCCGCAAATGGACGCCCACATAGCTGGGTCCCGTCCAGATGAGTTCTGTCTGCTGTCGTTTTCGCTCGCAGTCGGCGGCTCGCGCAGAGGCGGCCAGCATTACCGCGAGCCCCGCTGGAGAAATGTCTGAAGCCTGATTCTGCCAGATGTCCAGCCATTCGCTCAGTGATTGGCGGAAGCGGGGCTGTGGTAAAGAGGCAAGGATCTCATGGCGCGCGGCTGGGATACCGGCGGCGCCATGGTTCACCAAGATCGACGCAATTCTGTCCACATGTTCCAGTGACATCTGCCTAGCGATATCTACGCACTTATCGACCAATATGGGGTAACTAGGTTCCATCAGGTTTCTGACGCAAAGAAAGCCAGATCGTCACGTTCGACGGTGGGCACGAGGACGGAGCGATCGAGATAACGGTTGCCTCGTTCACAGGATGTTTCCGGGGCGAACAAACAGGCGTGACATGCGGCCCCGTGCAGGGTGATGCCATCGAAGCTAGGCGGGTGCTCAGAGCACAGCGGATCCGAGGCGCATAGCTGGGCGTCGCGCAGCGCCGACTGGATCAGCCGGCCGAGATCATCCGGTTCGCCCAGAGCAACCAATCCCCCCAACGTGCCTTCGCTGTCCGGGGCGGCGGTATAGATGAGTACGCCCGCCATGGGTTCAGGACGCTCGGGGAACTGGTTCGGCGCGCGCGAGTAGATCCGTTCTCGGACGCTGGCAGCCGTATACCCGCACTCCAAGGCAACCTGGCGCATCAGGATATGGGCAAAGGAATGAAGAAGAACGTAGCGCAGGCCCGGGTAGCCTTCCTCCTCCGGTTGGATGCCTCGCACACGGCGCCATCTCCGGTGCGCCTCCAGGTATTTGTCGGCGAACTCCGACATCTGGACGCGGCCAAACCACTGCTGCAACGCAGCTTCTCGAAATTGAACGAAGATGCCCTCGCCGCGCACGTCTGTGGCAGGCGCCCAAGTCGGGTTTCGCCGCGACATGGGAACGCGCTTGCCCACCTTCGTGCGTGACTCGTCTTCGAAGTCCTCGGGTGCGATGATGCGAGTGAATCCGATCAAGGCCCTCACCTCGCGCATGCGCTCGACAAGAACGACTTTCTCGATCAGCCCCTCAAAGTCACTGGGAACGCTAACCCGGCGCAAACGCAGATCCTCGCTGCTCCGCTGGCGCTCGGGGTTGCAAAGAATGTTCCATTCGGGCGTCTTGAGGTCCATCGGCTCACCTTCGGATGTGTCCTGGCGATGGCGCCTGCGCTGGACCGCCTGCCAGATCGCGTCGTCCTCGTACTCCATGAGATCGCCAAGCTGGCCGAACTGCCGCAGCAATGCGACATTCTGCACGTTTTGGATGCTCTGCATCCGCACCCACTGCTGGTCTACGAGTTGGTCGAGTCTAGCCGATCCTGCCGGGATGGCCAGAGTCGTTAGGACTTCGGGGAACCAGATGTTGGACGTCCCCAGCAGCAACGTGCGAACTTGCTTGTCGCATCCCGACTCGTCGAAGTCGCGCAGGTGGGGCCGACGCCCACGGCAGAGGGGCAGCGTTACCTTGCCTCGCTCTCCGAATGCCTCGGACATGCGCCGCACGGCACCGCAGTTGTCGCATCGCACCTCAAGCTCGCGAGCTTCCCCTCCTGGGCCGTATTCGATCAGCCGCAGCAAGGGGCTGCCGCACGGATTGCCATTGTGTACGAAATCTATCCACGGGAAATCGTCGAGATGTCCGTTCTCGCAGGCCACCAGGAACCGCGCCGGCACGACGGTAGGACGGATGGCTTTGTTGCAGTTCTTGTGGATGTAGCGCGCCTGCTCTGGACGAAAAGGCTCAGATTGCAGCTCAAACAGAGTGCTGCTTAGCGGAGCGAGAAGCTGGCAGCGCGGGCAGACCATCCAGCGCGGGAACGTGGCCACGGGCGCCCCCACCAAGTTGCTTGCACTGAATGGGTCAAAGTAGCCGACCGAATCCGCGGCGGCAGGAGGCGTAATCAGGCGAGACGCCTGTTCGCCCAGTTCCCACTGCACAGCGCGCAACAGGCGTTCCTCCGTGATCGCAGGGGAGACCTCGGCGTTCGCCTGCCAGTCGTCAAGCCCCATGACCAGAACCGACAGATAAGGCAGGTCGACGATGGCGCCCACCCCATACGAGAACATCAACTGGCTGGGTCTCACCGAGCCGACTTTGCGGTCTTGGTTCTCCGCGCTTCGACTAGTCAACGTCATCGCTTGGCTCCTCATCCGCTGTGATATCGGTCTGGCGGAACCGCTGCCACGCCGGTTCTCCTTCGCGGTCTAGCCCATATTCGTTCAGTACCAGATTAGACGTCGGCTCAACATCGCGCAGTGAGTTGAGACAGGTGAAATGGGTCCACCCCCGGTTGTCCGGATCTTGCAGCAGTCCGACCGTGATCCCATCGCGCTTATCGCGGTACCCTAAACGGGCCCCGCTGCCCAGATTGGCCCTGCGGCTCATCCACTGATCGATGCGTGCGGCCAACGCGCTACGAACCAGTTGCTCACCCGCCGTCCCCGTGACGCGGCCGGCGCGTCGCACAAGCTGGTCCGCGGCCTGAAGCACATAGACGTGATCGCGGCTGACGCGAGAGGCGCCGTCGTTGGCATTGAGCTCTGCACCGGCAAGCCGGACAAGCGATACGAATGCGCCGCTCAGGCCTCTGTCCAGCGCGCGCGGGGCATAGGGAGTGACGGATAGGGCTTCGACGTGCTGGTAAAAAGTGGCGTGATAGTGCTCAAACCGCTCATAGTGGCTGATGTCGCGTGGGCGCGTCCAGTTGTAGACCGTGCAGACCAGACCGGGAAACTGGCGGCCAACTCGGCTTGTGGCCTGAATGTACTCAGCCGTGTTCTTAGGCTGTCCCGCGACCACCATCAGGCCCAGACGAGAAACATCCACCCCGACGGAGATCATGTTGGTGGCGAGGAGCACGTCCAGGGGAGGCGTCCCGCGCTCGCGAGTCCGTTTCTGCCGGCGCTGCTGCTCCGCAACGGGATCAAACGGAATGCTCAACTGATCGAGGATTTCCGGGATCTCCGCGGCGCTCCGGCGCGAGGTTAGCTCGCGGACGCCCTGGTAGGGGTTGAGGGACCGGCTGGTCATGCCCGGCCGTCCTGCCTGGCCCATCCTCCGCAGGCGCACATTGATGCTGTCGTCCGCCGCCCGCTTCATCCCGCCCAACTCGCGCAGAGAGTTGAAGTACCCGACCAAAGTCATCCACGGATCCGCCTTCTGTCCGTAGGCATCGACCCCAAACAGGTATTCGGCTGCGCTCAGAAAGGCCGTGTATACCCGGATCAGAGCAGTCTTGTGGCGTACGCCTGGCGCGAAAATACCCAGGTAGCGGCGACCCGGATTCTCCTCGTCGACCGGCACCTGCTGCGAAAAGAAGTTGTCCTCCACATCCAATCCCTGCGCGGGGAAGATGCGCACCTGGCGAGCAAAAAGGCTGTCGACTTGCGCGCCCGCCCGCCGCACCGTGGCCGTCGAAGCAATCACCTTGGGTTGCACACGCACGCCGTCTAGCTCCCAGGATGCCAACCGATCCACGGCTGCTTCGTACAGGCCCACCATCGTGCCGAGCGGACCGCTGATCAGGTGAAGCTCGTCCTGGATGATCAGATCGGGCGGACGGAGCAGCGGGACTTGGATCGTGCGCGCCGCGGGCAGATCCCCTTTGCGCGGATGGCTGTCACTGTCTTCGATTTCGGGTGAACGGTAACCGTGCCGTTCGCAGTAGCCGTTCACCTGTCCAAACAGCATGCCGACGCGCCCGTTCCACGGCATCTGGGCGAACTTGTCGACCGTGGCAATGAGCAGCGCAGGCAGACGGCGGTAGATTTCCTCATCCACCGTCACCACAGGCAGACCCTCGCCGGACGCCTGTTTCTTGCTGAATTCGCAGCGCCCATAGGGATCGCCGCAATAGACGAAGGTGCGACCGCGCCCCTGGCCCGGGGTTTCGACGTCGATGTGCTTGCCCGGGTTGATCTCCGCGCCGCACCACGGGCAGTAGGTGAGCTGATGCGGCGTACTGCCCGTGTAATATTTGCTGTCGCGCAGACTGCGCACCACCTCCGCAGCGTCTTCCGTGCTGTTGGGCGTGCTGTTGCGGCCCACCCAAAGGCCGATGCGAAACGGCTCGTCGCCCCACTTAGCCGGGTCAGAGCGGCGGATCAGCTCGCACGCACACATCAGCGCCGCCGCGCGCTGGAACTGCTGGAGCGTCAACAGACGCAGCGTGTAGCGCATCAACACCGCCACGCCGGCCAGGCCCGAGCGATCGCCCTGCATACCCTGCAGACGCCGGATCGCCATTGTGTAGGCGGCCACGCCGAGATAGGCTTCGGTCTTGCCGCCGCCGGTGGGAAACCAGAGCAAATCCGCAATCTCGCCCCGCTCCGGGTGCTTCGGATCGGTGAGAGCAGGCAGGTTCAGCAGGATAAAGGCAAGCTGGAACGTGCGCCACGAATGGTTGGCCGGGTCGGCCATGATAGCCGCCAGGTCCGGGTCCTGATCCTGGCGTCGGGCCGTGGCGTAGATAGTTTGATCCCGCTGGTCCGCCATAGCCCGGTTAGCAAAACGAAATCCCTCTGCCGCCTGCCTATCGGCGTCGAGCAGCGCAATGCCGGCGCGAATGCGCCTTGCCGCCTCCAGGCACTGATCGACCGAAGCAGGCGCCGCATCCATGAACGGAGCCAAGTCCGGGCTGGGGTTCGAAGTCCTGAATGCCAGGTCGGCTATCCAGGCCTCATACGCAACGACCATCGGATTCAACGCCGCGCCGAAGCCGCCGTCGGGCGTCTCGGCCAGGGCGCGCATGTCGATGACGAGGCCATCCGGCACGACAGGTCGAGTCTGCGGCACGTCGTACAGGGGAGCGACGCGCGTTTCCAGGCGGATCGCGCAACGGGGATCTCCCGGCGACGCGACTGCGTGCACTCCCACGCCGTGGCCCACCGCATACTCCATGATATTGCGGTAGGCCATGGCCATGCTGCGCAGCTCGGGATCTTCGCTTGCTTTGTTCACAGGACGCCGCTCAAACACGGGACGCCCCTGCGCATCTTCGACGGCCAGTTCCGGCTGGAAGACCCAGGCTTCGTCCTTTCGCTGCTTCGGCTCGCGCTGGCCGTTGACCAAGAACAGGGTGACATGCCACTGATCCGAGCGGCGGCGCACCATCCCCTCCACGCGCACGTCCGGCTGATCAGGGTTCGGCGCCCACGAGGGCATGCGTCCGGGCCGCAGCGCAACCGCCCCGGCGACGCCCTCGACCGGGGTCCGACGCCAGATCAGGCGTTGCGTGCCGGCGGATGTCGTGTACGCCTCGCCTTCGCCCTCCGCGCGCAGGTAGCGTCCCCAGCGTGCGGTGATGCGCAGCGCCTCGGCTTCGCCCGAGACGACGAAGCTCAGGCCGATGGACGACGGCTGCATGGAGACGGCCTGGGGCGGGCGGGCATCGGCGACGCCGTCTTCGTCGTCGGCGCCGGCCACGTCTAGCTCGCCGTCGGTCTGCTCCGCCGTGACGCGTTCCTGCTCAGCCTCTTGCCAGCGCTGGCCTTGCGGGCCCAGCCGGCCGATGAGGTAGCGGTCGCGCACAGACGGCTCGTCGACGATCTCGTCCGGCCCGTTGGCCGGACCGAGCAAGTCGGCCATGACCGCGTCCTGCAGCTTCTGACGGA
>JASGTU010000202.1 GCA_030058085.1 Chloroflexota bacterium | reverse complement strand
GGTGCAGGGCGAATCTCTACCCAGTCCACGGCCGCGGCCAGGGTGCGCCGGTCTCGGTTGAGGCTAACGCGCAAGAAGGCCTCGTTCGGATCGATAGCGACGAGCGCGCTGCTTGGGGCCGCTCCCTGCACGCCCACGATGGCGAAATAAGCGTTGCGCAACTCATCCAACTGCACATCTGCGCCCAGGCTGCGCAGCGCCTCGACCGCGTCTTCCGTCAGGTGTGCGCCGGCGTCGCCGCTGCTGGCGATGAGCACGGGCGCGCCCGCCTCCGCCTGGGCGAGATAGGCGACGAGCGCCTCACTCTCGTAGGCGTTGGCCGCGGTGTCGAAGCCGGCGCTACCCGTCACCTTGCCGGAGGCGGGGTCAAGCACGGCGACGTTGACGCCGCGCCGGCCTGCCGAAGCGTCGGTCTGGTTGCCGTCCTCGTCAAATAGGGCGATAAAGCCGCCTTCGGCGAAGGCCTTGAGGTCGGCGTCGACGGGCAGTTCGACGCCGGTTGCGCCGATGGCGCGGTCACCGCCGAGCACGGCGCGCGGCGCAGCAGCGTAGGCCCACGCCAATTCGAGACGGTTCAGCCCGTCGATAAGGCTTGCGCCGGAGACTTGCCACTCGACCGTCTGCCATTCGGCGCTCAGGGGCTTCGCCTCCAGTAGTGCGCCGTTGACCTGCAGCGCGACCGTCTGGGCCGGGCTGTCCGTGTAGGCGAAGGGGTGCAGGCGCACAGCAACCGTGTAGGACGCGGCGGGGTCGAGGTTGCGCAGCGGGATGAACAGGCGGCTGGCCTGCGCCGTGGCCCAGACGGCAGGCGTGTCGTAGGGCGAGTCGACTTCCGCCTCGTCCCATCCTTCGCCGCGGTAGGGGTAGGTCCCCGGCGCGCCCAGGTCCACTGTGAAATGGTCTTCGCCCCCGGGTTGGCGGACGCGGTAGGCCTCGATGCCGTCTGCGGCGTAGAACGGCTCCGCTTCGAGGGGCAGCGTCTCTTTGGCAAAGGCCCAGGCTTCCTGCCAGTGGTCGGCGTAGGGGAAGCGCTGGGGGATGGGCGGCATGAGGACGACGTAGCCGGTATTGTAGAGATACATCAACTCCGCGGCCTGGTCGCGTGCCGCGGCGAGCGTCTCTTCGGGGACGTCGTTGCCGAACTGGATATCGGCGAAGGCGGCGAAGAAGGGGATGCGCCGGAAGTACGCCATCTTGAAATCGGGCGCGCGGCTGATGTTGCCGCCGAGCATGGGCTTGCTGTGGACGGTTTGGTAATACTGAAGCTGGGTGCGCTCGGGCCCGAAGACGCCGAAGCTGTTGCGCCAGCCGAGCGGCGCGTGCATCACGCTGACAGGGCGCGGGTCGGCGGCGATGGTCTCGTAGAGGCTGGGCACGGTCGCATCCGACAGGGGCAGCGGCAGAGCAAGGTGCTCCAGCAGGATCAGGGCCGAGAGCGCGACGGGGACGGCCGTCTGCACGGCGCGCGGGACGGAGCGGCGGCGCAGTTGTTCCTGCAGCCAGACGAGGGCATAGGCGGCGAGCACAGCCAGGGCCAGCATGAGCAGCACGCTGTTGCGATT
Organism: Chloroflexota bacterium; assembly: GCA_030058085.1. Taxonomy (GTDB): domain Bacteria; phylum Chloroflexota; class Anaerolineae; order Caldilineales; family Caldilineaceae; genus JASGTU01. Next base: position 11,847 of record JASGTU010000202.1, on the reverse strand, counting down.
GGGCGCGCGGTTGGCCTTGATGATGGGCAGGTAGTGCAGGAGCGCATAGGGCAGCGGGAAGGTCGCCTCTACACCGTCTAGGTCGAAGCGATAGCGTCCGTTGATCTGTAGGAACGGGCCGAGCGTAAACATGCCGAAGACGAGGGCGGTCCACGTCCAGATGCGCACGCGGCGGCGGTAAACCGCTGCGCCGAGCAGGGCGAGGGCCAGGCTCACCCAGCCGAGGAAGACGGTGTTGACGTCGCGGAAGCCGGTGACGCCTTGCTCCAGGGCGCGCAGTTGCACGCGGCGCAGTTCGGACACGAGGTCCCCTCCGAAGATGGGGTGCAGTACCGTGGGCGTGAACCAGCCGAGCAGGTCCGTGCTGAGCGGGATGGCCTCGCCCCAGCCTTGCAGCGAGAAGTCGTCGGTGAGGAACTGCGTCAGGATGGGGATGAGCACCGGCGACCAGACGGCGAAGGCGACAAGGCCCAAGACGATGCCGGAGGTGAGCAGCGCACCCAGAAGCGGGCGGAACGCCTGCCTGCCGGAGTCGTCGCGGCGCAGGCTGTCCGCCAGCAGGACAAGTGCGACGATGACCGTGAAGATGCCGAGAAAGAGCGCGGTGATCATCTCTGCCAGCCCGTTGAGGGCCAGGAAGAAGCCGGCTAGCCCCGCGGCCTGGCGGCGGCGCTTTCGGCTAAGGCGCTGGTCTAGGCTGCGCAAGAGCGCCAGCGCGTAGAAGGGGATCCACTGCGTCGTCGCCATGTCGTAGTGGCCCAGGGTGGCGTAGATGGCGCGGTTGCTGGCGAAGGCGTAGAGCAGGCCGGCCGCGACGGCGGCGAAGGTGATGGCGCCAGGCTGGGCGCGCTGCTCTTTGAGTAGGTAGAGGGCGAGCAGGAAGACGCCATAGGCGCTGAGAACCGTGCCGGCTAGCAGGGCGACGTTGCTGCCGAAGGGCAGGTTCACCGCCAGCATCAGCGGCTGGGCGAAGAGGGCGTGGAAGAAGTTGTAGGTGTAAAGAATCAGGTCAATGCCCAACGGGTGCCAGATCAGGTCGGTGTGCAGCGGACTGCTGAGCGAATCGACCAGGGCGTGCTTCAGATACCAGGTATTCCAGAGGAAGGTCGATTCGTCGAAGGCCCATTGCGCCACGCCGGGCACGGCCACAGCCATGCGCGCCGCCAACGGCCACGAGAGGACAAGGGCGAGCAGCGTATAAAGGCCAAGTACGGCCAGATGCAGGCGCAGACGCGAATCAGGTCTAGGCATAAATCCGGTCGGGCGAAGCGCTCGCCCGGCAAGCGTGTAGTCAAGCGTGTAGTAATGAGCCGACCGGCGTCAGTGTATCATAGGTGCGCGATTATGCCGGAAACAGGCGCATTGGTCTGTGGCTGCGGGCCGCGGTATGCTATACTGGCGCGGTGACGATTGGTCGTTTGCAGAACGAGGTTTTCGGTCTTTATGCGGGTATATCTTGACCAGATCGGCTGCCGGCTGAACTACAGCGAGATGGAGACGCTGGCGCGGCAGTTGGGCGCAGCCGGCCATCAGATCGTCGACGAGCCGGAACTGGCGCAGGTGATGGTGTTCAACTCCTGCGCCGTGACTAGAGACGCCGTGCGCACCAGCCGCCAACGCATCCGCCAACTGCACCGGGCTAACCCTGCGGCGCGGCTGGCTGTGACTGGCTGCTGGGCGACGTTGACGCCGGATAAGGCTCGCAGCCTGCCCGGCGTGACCCTGGTGGCGGGCAACGAGCGCAAGGACTTGCTGCCGATGCTGTTGGAGCCGTGGAGCACGGAACTGGACGATCCGGCGGACCTGGCGCGTCTGGAGCCGGACGGGAGCCCGTTCAGCGACGCCGCCGGCGAATACGCGGAACGCAGGGCGCGCACGCGCGCTTTCATCAAGGTGCAGGACGGCTGCAACAACCGCTGCACGTTTTGCGTGGTGACGCTGGCGCGCGGCCACAGCCGCAGCCGCACCGTTGCCGATGTCGTCGCCGAGGTGCAGGAACTGGTGAGCGAGGGCGTACAAGAGGCCGTCCTCACGGGCGTGCACCTGGGCAGCTACGGCCGCGACCTGGCGGGCGGGCAGCGAAGCGACCTGAAGCGGCTGATCGACGCCATCCTGACGGACACAGACTTGGCGCGGCTGCGGTTGAGCAGCTTGGAGCCGTGGGAGTTGGCGGACGGCTTTTTCGATTTGTGGTCGCGCTGGCCGCAACGCCTGTGCCCGCACCTGCATTTGCCGCTGCAGGCGGGCACGGACAAGCTGCTGCGGCGTATGGCCCGGCGCTGTACGACGCAGAGCTTCCGCCGGCTTGTGGCGGAGGCGCGGGCGGCCATTCCCGACCTGACCGTGACGACGGATTTGATCGCCGGTTTCCCCGGCGAGAGCGACGCCGATTTCGAGGAAGGGTTGGCATTCGTGCGCGAGATGCGCTTTGCCCATGCGCATGTCTTCCCGTTCAGCGCCCGACCGGGGACCGCTGCGGCGAGCTTCGGGCCGCAGATCGATCCCGCAGTCAAGAAGGAACGCGGCCGTCGTCTGCGCGCCGTGGTCGCACAGACGGGGCGGCGAGAACGGCGGCGCTTCTTGGGCACGAAGCGTCCGGCGCTGTGGGAAGGGACGGCGGAGAAGAGCGCGGACGGGACAAGCGCCTGGTGGGCGGGGCTGACCGACAACTATTTGCGCGTGACCGCACCCGCGCCGGCTCACGCCCAGTTGGAAAACCGGCTGACGATCGTGCGTCTGGATGAACTGCACGGCGACACCTTGTTAGGCACCATGTTGGGAACCATCTACGAATCAGGAAGACGCGAGGCAATCCATGAGCAGCATGTTGGAGCAACTGGCGCAGCTTAAGGTAAAAGCGCTGGCGGAACTGGCCGCGTTGGCGACCACCGACGAAACGCGGTCCTGGTACGGCACGGTACTGGGCCGCAAGGGCGAACTGACCGCTCTGTTGAGCGGGATGATGCAACTGCCCAAAGAAGAGCGTCCTGCGGTCGGCAAGCTCGCCAACGAGATCAAGGCGGAACTTGAGGCCGCGCTGCAAGAGCGCCAGGCTGCGATTGCCCTGGAGGAGATGACGCAGGCGTTGAGCGCCGAGCACGTCGACGTCACCTTGCCGGGTCGCCGCCCGCAGATCGGCGCCTATCACCCGACGACGACCGCGCTGCGCGAGATCGTCGATATCCTGGTGCAGATGGGCTTCCAGGTCTACGATTCGCGCGAGGTGGAGAGCGACGACATGAACTTCGGCCTGCTCAACTTCCCGCCCGGCCACCCGGCGCGCGAGATGCAGGACACCTTCTTCACGACTAACCCGGACGTGATCTTGCGCACACATACCAGCCCGGGGCAGATCCGCGCCATGCGCGAATATGCGCCCGAGCCGGTCCGGCTGATTATGCCGGGCAAATGCTACCGCAACGAAGACGTGACGGCGCGCTCCGAGATGATGTTCTATCAGGTGGAAGGACTGGTGGTGGGCCGGTCGATCACGTTCAGCGATCTGAAGGGCGTGCTACTGAACTTCGCCAACCAGATGTACGGAGAAGGACGCAAGATCCGCTTCCGCAAGTCCTACTTCCCCTTCACAGAGCCGAGCGTGGAGATGGACGTAGACTGCATTCTGTGCGGGGCCAAGGGCTGTCGCATGTGCAAGTATTCGGGCTGGCTGGAGATCACAGGCGCGGGCATGGTGCATCCGGTCGTGTTGCGCAACGGCGGCTACGATCCTGCCGAGTTCAGCGGCTTCGCCTTCGGCATGGGCATCGAGCGCCAGGCTATTCTCAAGCGCAGCATCGACGACATCCGCTACTTCTATGATAACGACGTGCGCTTCCTGGAGCGGATCGCCTAGGGGGCAAGGGTTGTGCGCCGCGCGGCCGGCATGTCTTGGACGTCGCGGCTAGCAAATGGATAGGCTTCGATGGAGGCGCAGCGGTTCAGCCGAGGGGTGGACTGCAAACAAACGATGTGCACAAACGGTGCGCGGCGCAGGTTGTCGGGCGCCGTTTTGATTGGTTGCTAGAGGCCGGCACGCAAGAAGGGCGGTGCAACGGGAGCATTCTCACCGACGCGGCGACGACGCAGCTGTATGCTCGACAAAGATAGTACAAAACCACTTCAAAGCCTGCGAGGGGCAAACCAATGAAGAAGAAGATCGTGGTTATCGGCAGCGGATTCGGCGGGCTGGGCGCTGCGGTGCGGTTAGCCGCGCGCGGGCATGACGTCGAGGTGTTCGAGAAGCTGGATAAGCCGGGCGGGCGTGCCTATGTGTTCGAGCAGGACGGCTTTACGTTTGACGCCGGGCCGACGGTGATCACCGCGCCGTTTCTGTTCGACGATATCTGGGAGGCGGCGGGGCGCAAGCGCGAGGACTACTTCACCCTAGAGCCGTGCGATCCGTTCTACCTCATTTTCGACCACGAGGGTCGCCCCTTCGGCTATAACGGCGACCACGAATACATTCTCGAAGAGATCCGCAAGTTTAACCCGGACGACGCCGAGGGCTACACCCGCTTCATCGACTCGACCAAGGCGATCTTCGACTCCGGCATGGCGCTGATCGACTCGCCTTTCCTGCACGTGACCGACATGCTGCGCGTGGCGCCGGACTTGATCCGGCTTCAGTCCTATCGCAGCGTATACGGCTACGTCTCGCAGTACGTGAAGGACGACTTCCTGCGCCGCTGCTTTTCTTTTCACCCGCTTCTGATTGGGGGCAATCCGCTCGACGCTTCGGCCATCTATGCGCTCATCCACTATCTGGAGCGCGAGTGGGGCGTGCACTATGCCGTGGGCGGAACCGGCGAGATTATTAAGGGCTTTGCCCGTCTCTTCGAGGAGCTCGGGGGGCGCATACATCTCAACGCCGAGGTGCAGGAGATCGTGATCGAGAACGGCAAGGCGACGGGCGTGCGGCTGACCGACGGCACGCTGCACAAGGCCGACGCGGTCGTGTCCAATGCGGACCTTTCCTGGACGTATCTCAACCTCATTGCGCCGCAGCACCGCAGGAAGAACAGCGACGGGCGCATCAAGCGGCTGAGGCACAGCATGTCGTTGGTGGTGATCTACTTCGGCACGAAGCGCCGCTACACGGACACCAAACTATCCCATCACAACATCATCCTCAGCGAAGACTACAAGAAACTGCTGCGCGAGATCTTCGCCAACAAGGGCTTGCCCGAGGACTTCTCGCTTTATCTGCATATGCCGACCAAGGACGATCCCTCGCTGGCGCCGCCGGGGCATGAGGCGTTCTATGTGTTGTCGCCTGTGCCGCATCTGGGTGCGGGCATCAATTGGGCGGAGCAGGCCAAGCCGTACCGCGATACGATCATGCAGTTTCTGGAGGACAACTACCTGCCCGACCTGCAGGCCAACATCGTGACCGAGCACATGGTCGACCCGCGCTACTTCCAAAACACGCTGAACAGCTATCTCGGTTCCGGCTTTGCGGTCCAGCCGATCCTAACCCAGTCGGCCTGGCTCCGTCCGCACAACCAGTCGGAGGACATTCCCAATCTGTACTTTGTGGGCGCGGGCACGCATCCCGGCGCGGGGCTGCCGGGCGTGCTGGCTTCGGCCAAGATTGCGGAGGAGTTGATCGGGCCGGCTTAGGCGAGTGCGGAGCGTGGAGACGTTGCCGCAAAGGAGCCCCGTTATTGCGGATAAATACGCAGCAATGGGGCTCCTTTTTGTGATCCAGCAAACCTTATATTGACAAGCGTCTATATAGGTGATATAGTCGCAACATGATCGGGAACGGTTGTACGCAGGTCGAGTGCGGAGAGACATCATAGACGTCATGCATAGCAAGCCGGCGGATGAGTTGACGCTTACACCGAATGTACGCTGTTGTACGTTACAGACGAGCTTGCGCCTGCCGCAGAGCGAGGCGGCGGGCTTGGCGGAGATGTTCAAGGCGATGGGGCATCCGGTGCGGGTGCAGATCGTAGACCTGTTGAGCCGGTTCGGCGGGCAGGTATGCGTGTGCGACATCGAAGCGCACTTTGCGCTGTCGCAGCCGACCATCTCGCATCATCTGCGCGTGCTGCGCCAGGCGGGCCTGGTAGAGGCCGAGCAGCGCGGGCTGTGGGTCTATTACGTGACTGCGCCAGAGGGGTTGGCGCGGCTGCGTCGCTATCTTTCTGCGCTGGCGCATCAGGACGCGTCAGATGACTGAACGCTCTGGCAACGATTTTTCGGTCATTCCGACGACCGGAAAGAGGATGAATCTGCTCGTCCGCCACATCGAGATTCTTCGCCTTCGGCACAGAATGACAACGGCACAAATCATGTTAACGCACCACTGAGTTGTATTTGGCGCGGGAACGCGCCGGTTCGGAAGCTGGCCCTCTGTGGCCGGTTTTTTCGGCCCCACTATATCGATACTTTTCGATTTATTGGGCGTGTTAAGCGAGGAGGGGCGGCAAAGAAACCCGTCACAAGTCTTTCGGTGATTCATTTAGGAGGATCAGATGACAAGCCAAAAAAGAGAACCAGCCGACATTCGAGAAGAAGTGCGCGCCTACTATGGCGCACGGGCGAGGAGCGCCGGCTCCTCCTGCTGCGGGCCTTCGAACGGCGACGGCTGTTGCGGCGCACAAGCCGAGCAGATACCGCTCTACAGCGCCGAGGAACTGGTCTTGGCGCCGGAGGAGGCCGCGACTGCCTCGCTCGGTTGCGGCAACCCGACTGCACTGGCGTCATTACGACCGGGCGACGTGGCGGTTGATCTAGGCTCAGGTGGCGGGTTGGATGTGCTTCTGGCTGCGCGCCAGGTGGGGCCGACCGGCTTCGTCTACGGCGTCGACATGACCGATGACATGCTGGACCTGGCCCGGCGCAACGCAGCCAAAGCGGGCGTAACCAACATCGAGTTTCGCAAGGGCCATATCGAAGAGCTTCCCTTGCCCGATGCCAGCGTGGATGTGATCCTTTCGAACTGCGTGATCAATCTGTCGCCGGAAAAGGAGCGGACGCTGCGCGAGGCGTTTCGCGTGCTGCGTCCGGGCGGGCGGTTGGCCGTGTCCGACATCGCCATTGACGGGGACCTGAGCGACCTGCCCGTGGCGGAGGAACAGGTCCGGACGGCGTTGAGTTGGGCCGGCTGCATCGCCGGCGCGTCTAGCCTGGACGAGTACAGACGGCTGCTGACCGATGCCGGTTTCGAGGACATTCGGATCACGATCCGGCATCGCCTCACGTTGGCGGATGTAGGCCAGGGCTGGGAAAGCGCGGGCAAGGAGTTGCCGGCGGACGTGGTTGCCGAATTGGCAAGCCGCTTCGTGAGCAGCGAGATCACGGCCCGTCGACCGGAGGCTGGCGCTCCGGCGGCTACAGGCTGAGGAAGACGGCGATCGCAAGCAGGACCATCGCCGAGACGACGAGCGCGCCGTTCTGCCGGAACAACTCTCCCCAGCCTGCCTCTATCGGCGGCGGCACGTGGACTTGAAGTTGGCCGGGCGGCATCGCCGTGCCCAAGAGCAGTTCGCGGAAGGCGCGCACCGTCGGCGGGCGTTCGCTAGGATGCATGGCGAGCGCCTGGAAGATCGCCCGTTCGCAGCGGGTGGTGACTGTGGCATTGAGTTGGCGCAGCGAGGTTAGGCTGCCGGGCTGGAGGAAACGCTGCTTGGCGTCGGCGGGCGGCGAGCCGGCGAGAAGGTGGTAGAGGGTGGCGCCGAGACTGTAGATGTCGCTGCGCACGTCGGTGTAGCCGGCATCGCCGCCGTACTGCTCCAGGGGCGTGTAGGCGACGGTGCCGCGCCCCTGGACGACGGTGACGGTGCGCGTGTCGTCCGGCTGCATCACCTTGACCAAGCCGAAGTCGACCAGCTTGACCGTGCCGCGCGGGGTGACTTTGATGTTGCTCGGCTTGATATCGCGGTGCAGCACGGGCGGATCCTGCTCGTGCAGGTACTCCAGCGCGTCGAGCAATTGGCCGGCCCAGGCCAATACCTGCTGTTCCTTGAGGCAATCCCCGCTCTGCTGCCGCTCGCGCAGAATCTCCTGGAGGTTGCGCCCCTCCACGAAGTCCATCACCAAGTATTCGCGTTCGTTGGTAGAGAAGTAATCGGAGACTTTGGGCAGGTTGGGGTGGTCCAGCCGGGAGAGAATGCTGGCCTCGATGCGGAACTGCTCCGACATCTGCTCCAGTTCCAACTCGGACATGGCGCTAGTGGAGAGGGTGGGCAGCACCTCCTTGATGGCGCAGATGCGGCCTTCGAGGCGCCGGTCGCTGGCCTTATAGACTGCGCCCATGCCGCCTTGGCCGACCAGTTCGAGGATCTCGTAACGCCGGCGCAAGAGGGCGCCGGGTTCTAGGATGTGTTGCACCGCGCGCTCCCTGGGGCTTCTGCCCATGCATTTTTGTCGCCGCGCTTTTTTGGTATAATGGCGGCACAGGAATCCTGACCGCGCTATCCTGACCGCGCTATCCTGACCGCGCGTCGCGGCGACAGCCCGCTGCATGAATTATGCGCTTGGCCTGTTCCGGTGTCAATTCAGTGGTCGGCGGCGGGAATATTCGGCAGAGCAGACCAGGAGACCTTGACGGTTGAGTTCGCTATGAATACAGAGTCGACAAATCACGAAGAAACGCAACGTCCGGCAGAGCCGGCGGTCCGGCCGCGCGAGAGTGCGATGTTGGTTTTACAGCGCGGCGCGGAGTCCGGGCGGGTGTGGCCGTTGGACCGCACGCGCCCGATCTCGATTGGGCGCAACGAGGATTGTGATATCGTGCTGCCCGACCGCCAGGTGAGCCGCCACCACGCGCGTATCAGTTGGGACGGAGAACGTTTCTTGGTGGAGGATCTGGGCAGCAAGAACGGGACACACGTCAACGGCCAAGAGGCGGCCGAGCCGATCGCGCTGCGCGACGGGGACGAGGTGCAGATTGCGTTGCGCTTCAAGCTGGCGTTTGTCGACGCAGGAGCGACGGCGCCGCTGTCTTTGGAGGGGGGCGACGAGGGGCTGCGGTTGGACAAAGAGACGCGGCAGGTGTGGGTGAACAACACGCAGATCGACCCGCCGTTGAGCCTGCACCAATTCCGTCTGCTCGAAGCGCTGTGGGATGCGGGCGGCAGCGTGATCACGCGCGACCAGGTGATCGAAGCGGTATGGCCGGAGGCGAGCAGCGAGGGCGTCAGCGAGCAGGCCATCGACGCGCTGGTGCGCCGCCTGCGCGAGCGTGTGGCCGAGACTGACGAGGAATTCCGCTATATCATCACGGTGCGCGGCCACGGGTTCCGGCTCGAAAATCGTTGAGACGGCCGAACGCGCCTTGGACAGCATCCCGTCGCCTGTAGACCCGTTTGGGCTGTACATCCACATCCCCTTTTGCGAGCGCAAGTGCCCGTACTGCGATTTTAACACTTACGCCGGGCTGGGCGATCTGTTTGAGCGCACGGTCGATGCGTTGTGCGCAGAAATGGCCGGCCGGCGCTCCCGGCTTGGCGATAGGCCGGTGACGTCTGTCTTTGTGGGCGGCGGTACGCCGACGGTGCTGGCGGATGCGCAACTCGAGCAGTTGATGGCCGCGGTGCACGCGTCATTTAGCCTGGCCGCGGGCTGCGAGATCACGTTCGAGGCCAACCCCGGCACGGTAGACCGTGACAAGTTCGGATGTTTGCGGTCGTTGGGCGTCAACCGCCTGAGCATCGGCGTGCAGAGCTTTCAGCCGGAGGAACTGCGCTTTCTGGGGCGCATCCACGATGTGGAGGACGTCTATCGGGCGTTCGACGCCGCGCGCACAGCCGGGTTCGGCAATATCAACCTTGACTTCATCTTTGGCTTGCCGCACCAGGAGATGGCGCAGTGGCAGGACACGCTTGGCCGGGCGTTGGCGCTGGGGCCGGAGCATCTCAGCCTGTACAGCCTGATCGTGGAGCCGAATACGCCCCTGTACCACTGGGTCGCGACGGGCAAGACGGATGCGCCCGACGAGGACATGGCCGGCGAGTTATACGAGGCCACCATTGAGCGGCTGGCGGCTGCCGGATACGTCCATTACGAGGTGTCGAACTGGGCTAAGCCGGGATCGACGCAGCCGCCGGATGCGGTTCTGATGCCGGAGTACGCCTGCCGGCACAACCTGGTCTACTGGCGCAACCAAGAATACCTGGGCATTGGGCCGGGGGCGCACAGCCATCTGCGCCGTCGCGATGAGCAGGGGCGGGCGGTTTCACGGCGTTGGAGCAACCACAAGCCCGTGCCCGGCTATGTGCGCCGCGTGCAGCAGGCGGAGCCGGTCGAGGATTTTGCCGAGGAGGTGGGGCCGCGCCTGTCGATGGGGGAGACGATGATGCTGGGGCTGCGCCTAGTGCGCGAAGGCGTGGAGCGCGAGCGTTTTCAAGCGCTGCACCGTTGCGATATGGAGGAAGTTTTTGCGGCGCAACTACGCGATCTGCAAGCATGGGGTATGATAGAGACGGATGCGGCGCGCGTGCGTACCACCCGGCGCGGGCTGCTGATGGGCAACCAGACGGCTGCCCTGTTTTTGCCGGATGAAGCGGTCGAGACGGACGCGCTCGAGGCCGGTCAGCATTGAGCTAATCCGGGACTGCTTTGCGGCCCACTATGATGAGGAAGGGACGATAGTCCATGACCAAGGCGCTGTATCCAGGAACGTTTGACCCGATCCACAACGGGCATATTGACATCGCCAGCCGCGCCAGCGCCATGTTCGACGAAGTGGTATTGGCGATCTATGATGCGCCGCCCAAGAAGCTGCTTTTCAACACGGAAGAACGCCTGAACCTGGCGCGGCGCGCGTTGGCGAATCTGCCCAACGTGTCGGTGGTGCGATACGGCGGCTTGACCATCGCCTGTGCGCGTGAGGTGGGGGCTAATGTCATCGTGCGCGGGCTGCGCAATGTGGCCGACTTTGAATTCGAGCAGCAGATCGGCTGGGTCAATCGCGAGATGGCGCCGGATGTCGAACTGTGCTGCCTGTTCTGTAACGACAGTTATGCCTTCCTCAGCGCTACGATCTTGAAGGAAGTCGCCAGCTTGGATGGCGAATATACGCGGTGGGCGCCGGAGCATGTGCGGCGCGCCTTGCGTGAGAAGTATGCACATGACGGTGAGGCGGCGACGAGCATCATGTCGAAAAGCCAGAGCAAGCTAACCCATCGCGGCTAGGTTCAGTGTTGCGGAGCGATCCGCAACGCCGTTACCGAGCATCCCGTACAGGACAGGAGGTGCGCCATCGCTATCCTTCAGTTGGTGGATCAACTGGCGGCTCTGGTGCAAGAGGGCCGGCAGATACCCTTTACGCCCTATCGCGCCGTTCGGGCGCGCGAGGTTGCGCAGTTGATCGAGCGCATGCGCATCAATGTGCCGAGTTCGATCCGCGAGAGCGAACGGACGCTAGCCGAGCGCGATCGCATCATCGCGGATGCCGAGGCCGAGGCGGAACGCATCCTGGAGGAAGCGCGGGCGCGGGCGATGGAGATGGTGAGCGAGCGCGCTTTGCTGGACACGGCGCACGCCGAGGCGGAGCGTATTGTGGAGGAGGGCAAGGCGATGGCCCGTCGCCGCGCCGACGAGGCCGACCAGTACGCGGTGCAGACTTTGCGCGCCTTGCAAGATCAGCTCGAACTGGTAATGCGCCAGGTCGAGAACGGCATAGAGGTGATGGCGGAGGGCGGACAGGCGGAGGGTGGTCGGGCGCGGAAATAGATCGCCCTGGTGAAGTCGTCGTTTTTTGACAGAGCAGGGCCAAAGGGCTATACTGCTTGTCTGTTTGTCACGCAGTCAGGATGGGCCATTAAGTCCGCGACTGCGGTTCTATCGGGCGCTGCAAGCCAAGCCTTGCGCCGCAGATAGATTTGGGCGGACGCAGCA